>NZ_LYVN01000031.1 GCF_001990265.1 Sphingopyxis sp. KK2 | reverse complement strand
GCGACGCTCTCGCTCATGCGAAATCGGTCTGGATGTGGCGGCGGATCGTCTCGCGCATCGCGGCGGCAAGGTCGGCGTGCAGCCCGGGCAGCGTGACCGTGCTGTTGTGCGTGCCCGACGTGTGGACGATCAGGTGCGACAGCCCGAACCAGCGCTCGATCGGCCCCTGACCGACGTCGATATGCTGGACGCGGACGAACGGCACGATCGTGTCGGTGCGGAACAGCCAGCCGCGCGCGACGCGCAATTGCCCCTCGCCGATCTTGTAGCCCCAGCGCTGGACGCGCCGCGCCGGAAAGCTCACGATCATGAAGATCGCGGCGATCCACGCCAGCCCGGTGATCAGCCCATACGGTCCCTCGAGGTGGCGGATCAGCAGCGCGTCGAACACGCTCGCGCCGATCGCCAGCGGCACCAGGTTCATCGCGGTCGTGATGCGCAGGACATGGCCATAGGCGGGGTCGACCGGGTCGAGCCCCTCGGCGGCGTTGAGCGCCTGCGGGTCGAAGGGGTCGGTCGGGTGGGCGTCGGCGATGTCGGTCATGATCCTCCGTTAGTCGGTCTGCGGCTCAGGGAACAACTATATTGAAACGCGGGTCGGCGGGCGGGTGCAACGCGAACCAGCTCAGGAACGCCATCCGGTCGCCGTCGATCCTGATCGCGCCCGATTGCAGCAGCGCGGGGAATTGCGCCTGTCCCAGCATGACGTCGTCGAGCGTCTTGCGGTCGATGGTGATCGTCGCGGTCGGCGCGGGGTCGGTGACGCCGTAACGCGGGAATTCGACCCCGCCGCCGACCGAGATCGCCACCGCTTCCTTGCTGTCGGGCAGGACGAACTGGAAGGTCCCCGAAATCCCCGCGCCCTTCGCCGCATCGAAGCGCGTCGCGAGCGCGTCGAAAAACACCGCGGTCGGAATCGCGCTGACGAAGCTGCGGCTCTGGCCGTTGCCCGACGTGGCTTCGACCGCCTTGCCGCGCAGCGTCGCCGCGGCGGCGAGATAATAGTTGCGCCACGCCCCCGACTCGGCCTGGTAACCGAGCTGGTCATAGGCCGAGGCGAGCGCCGCCTTGGCGGCCTCGTTCTGCGGCTCGGCGAACACCAGCTTGTTCAAAAGTTCGGCCGCCCAGCGATATTCGCCCGCCGCGATCGCCTTCTTCCCTGCCGCCAGCAGCTTGTCCGCGCCGCCCGCCAGCGCGACATATTTGGGCGCCGATTGCTCGGGCGGGATCGGGTTGAAATTGGCGGGATTGCCGTCCCACCAGCCGAAATAGCGCTGATAGGTCGCCTTCATGTCGTGGTTGAGCGTGCCATAATAGCCGCGCGTCGAAAAATCGCGCCCCTGCACCGGTGCCTCGGCGGTCGCGTCGGCGAGCTCGTGCAAGGTCGCGCCGCGATTGGCGAGGAACAACGTGCGGTCGTGGACATAGCGATAGGCGTCGCGCTGGTTGGTCAGCAGGCTGCTCACCTCGCCGACGCCCCAGGTCGGCCAGTGGTGCGACGCCAGTGCGACCTCGGCCTTGCCGCCCCATTTCTGCAGCGCCGCGTCGATCACCTTCGACCAGCGCAGCGCATCGCGCACCTGCGCTCCGCGCAGCGTCAGCACATTGTGCAACGTATGGGTGACGACCTCGGTCGTGTGCAGCGCCTTATAAGCGGGGATGTAAAAGACGAACTCCGACGGCGCCTCGGTCCCGCCCGCGTCGAGGAAGTCGAAGGCCAGCCCGTCGATGGTCAGCGTGCCGCCCTTTTCCGACACCGTCTCGGTCGGCTCCATATAGCCGATCGTCCCGGTCGACAGCTTCGGCCCCAGCCCGGTATCGACCTGCCCCGCGGGTCCGGGCGCCAGGATCGACCCGAACATATAGACCGCGCGCCGCCCCATCGCGCCGCCCGCGAGGACATTCTCCGACGTCGCTTCCTCCGAAAAGCCGTGCGGCGCGATGATGCGGATCTTGTCCTTCTTGACCTGCTCGGGGGTCACGATCCCGCCGACCCCGCCGAAATGGTCGCTATGGCTGTGGCTGAAGATCACCGCCTTGATCGGCAGCTTGCCCGATTTCGTCTCGACCGTGTCGGCGAACAGTTTCCACCCCGCCGCCGCCGCCTCTTCGGACAGCAGCGGGTCGACGACGATCCAGCCCGACTTGCCGCGGATGATCGTCATCACCGAGATGTCGTAACCGCGGATCTGCCAGATCTTGCCCGGCACCGCCTCGAACAATCCGTGCACTGCGTCGAGCCGCGCCTGCCGCCACAGCGACGGGTTCACCGTGTCGGGCGCCTCGGTCCTGCTCAGAAATTCATAGGGCCGCCGGTCCCACACCGTCTTGCCGTCCTTGGTCAGGATCACCCCGCCGGGAATCTCGGCGAGCTTGCCGCGCGTCGCATTCGCCATGTCGCGCGGGTCGTCGAGCGGCAGGCGCTTCGCCAGTTCGGCCTGCGCGGTGCGGGTGGCCTCGCTCGCTGCGTCCTGCGCGGCGGCGGTCAGCGGCAGGCAGGTCGCCAGCAGCAGGGCGGTCAATCGGCGCATCTCGTGTCTCCCCCTTTTATGGGGGCAGCTTGCGCGCCGCGCTGCGGCTTGGCAAGCATCGCGGCATGACCGCGTCGCCGCATTTGCTCATCGTCTGGCACAGCCGCACCGGCGGCAGTGAAGCGCTGGCGCGCGCCGCGGCAGAGGGCGCCACGACGGCGCGGCTGCTCGCGGCGGCGGATGTCACCCCCGACGATCTGCTCGCTGCCGGCGGCTATCTGTTCGTCGGCCCCGAAAATCTTGGCCTCCTGTCGGGCGCCATGAAAGAGATGTTCGATCGCGCCTATTACCCGTGCCTCGGCCAACTCGAAGGCCGCCCTTACGCCACGATCATCTGCGCCGGGTCGGACGGCGAGGGTGCCCAGCGCCAGCTCGACCGCATCGCCACCGGCTGGCGGCTGAAACGTGTCGCCGACCCGCTGATCGTCAATACCGCCGCGCAGACCCCCGAAGCGATTTTGGCGCCCAAGACGATCCCCGAGGCCCGCCTTGCCGAAGCGCGCGACCTCGGCGCCGCGCTGGCGGAAGGCATCGCGGCCGGTATCTTCTGATCGCTCAGCCATCGACGGTCGGGCACCCCCGCCAATGATCGGCGAGCTTCGCCTTCCAACTCGCCTCGCCATAATGGGTGCGGATCAGCCGCAGCCGGAAATCGCGATATTCGCTATGGTTCGCCAGCGGCAGCCGCGCCTCGAGCAACACCCCCGACCGCGCATCGAACCAGAGCATGCCCTTGCCTGCTGCGCCGCTCGCACGATAGCGCACCGCCGGCCCGCCGAAATGCCGGGTAGATGTCGCGCCCGACAGCCTCATCCGCCCGCGATTGCTGAACGAAAAGCCGTCGTCGGTGCTCAGGATCAACGGCAGGTCGAACGCAAAATCCGCGCGCGCGCCAATCGCCTTCGGCGGATGGGCCACCATGTCGGCGAAATCGAAATCATAGACGCGCCACGGTGGCGTCACCGCCAGCTCATGCGTCGGCACCGCGTCGCGTGCGCCGATGCGTGCCTGCACCTTCGTGCCGCCCTCGGCGGTGGTCAACCAGGCGAAGGGCTCCTGCGTCAGACCGCGTGTCAGTCGCCCGCCGACCAGCGCACTGGCTTGCCCGCTTATGGGATCGATGTCGGCGGTGACATAGGCCGCGTTGGTACAGCGCGACTTTTCCTTCATCACCGCGACGCGTCCCGGCGCCTCGGCAAAGACGTAGATATCCTCGGCCTCGCTGCCGTCGCCATTGGTGCGGCGATAATGAAACACCGGCCGCATGTCGGCGGCGGGGCTGGCTAGGGCGAGCAGCAAGGACAGCATCGGAACCTCCAACTGTATTATAAAATTAATACAGTTGGAGGCGGTTCGTCAAGCGGCGGATCGGGGCGTTTATTTGCCTCGCGTCGCGCGCCGCGCTTTTAGCGTGACGGGATCGGGAATGGCGGGGGACAGTGCCGCGATCACCTCGTCGGCATTCAGGAACAGCGACGGCGGCATCGACGGATCGTCGGTATTACCCGCATGGACGATACCTGCGACATAGGTGTCGATGATCGGCAGGAAGGTAAAGCCCTGCTTGCCCTGCGCCTTGGCGTCGAGCGCCGCGTGCAGCAGCATCGCGTCGAACGCCGCGTCGGCCGGCACGCCATAAAGCATGGCGAGTTTCGCATCGGGATCGCCCTTGCCGGGCGTCAGCTTGAGGAAGATCTTCGACTTGTCGGTTCGCCAGACCTTCTGCGATTGCGCCTCGAATGTGCTGCCCGCAACATAGGGTTCAATCAGGTAGAACAGGGTCTTGTTGTCGCCGTCCTTGGCGATCAGCTCGGCGCGCTTGGCGGTCGCGCGGTCGGTCCACAGATCGGCGGCCGGCTTGGCGAGCTGGCCGGTCCGGTCGGCCGCCGGGGCGCCATCATAGAGCAGGCGGTTGGTCGCCAGCACGGCGCCGAACGACGGCGCGAGCCACTGGGTCCGCGCGGTGAACTTGCGCCGGGCGCCTTCGATATTGCCCTGATTGGCGAGCAGCAGCACATCGTAGAGGTCGAGAATCTCGCTGGCGGGCAGGCGGATGTCCATGTCCTCGGGCTTGCCTTCACCGACCAGCTTGGCATCGAGCGCACGGGCGCGCTCGGCGGACGCCGCCGCTTCGGCCCATTGTCCCGCCAGCGCCTGCCCCAGCGCGAGTTCGGCGACCGATTTGGTGGCGGGGTCGCGCAGCTTGCCGTCCTTGTCCTTGCGCGTACTCAGATAGGTGACGAGGTCTGCGCGCAGCGTCGCGCTTTCACCGAACCGCGACAATTCGTCGAGCCGGCCCGCCGCAGCGGTGCTGGCGCCGGGGGAAACCCGCGCCAGCGCCAGCGCGCGACCCAGATCGGCATCGGTACCCAGCGGTGCAATGTCGGCATAGGTTTTGAAGGAGAAGAGCGGCATCAGCGAAAAGCGGTGCTGGGGCACATCGCCCAACGACACACGCATCGCTTCCTCGACTTCGCCCTTGCGAACCAGCGCGGCCGCCTCGACCTGGTCGAACGACAGGCCCATCGACCGGTTGAAATAGGGATCGGTCGTCAGTCCGGCCGTCCCCGCTTCGGCGCGCGCGATCGCGACGTCGGCGATCGCCCCGTCATAATCCTTCGCCTCGATCCGGTGCAGCGCGCGGGCGAGGATCAGCGGGATACGTCGCCGGACATTGCCCTCGGCCTTCTCGCCCTCGAGAATGTTCGTGCAGGCCATGACGCCGTCGGTACCGAATTTGCGTTTCGAGGCATCCGCCGCTTCGGGGGGCGGAGCGAACAGCCCCAGCAAGGTGACAGCGCCCAGAAAGCGCGCGACCCCTTCGCCTGTCGTCATATTGTTCGGAAAGCCGTCGCACTGGACATAGAGCGAGCCGGCATCCTTCGTCGCCATATCCTGCGCCATCGCAGCCGGTGTCAGGACGAACGAAAGCGACGCCGCGAGCGTCGCGGCGAGCTTGATAGCCTGTTTCAAAGATGAGTCCCCCAAATGCGTCCCCGACGCCTTCCCCCGAAGGCGCCCTCGACGCGATATGGCGGCGGCGCTACCCGTCTGGCAAGTCCTTTGCCGGGTCAGGCGACCCGGTGCTCGCCCTTCACCCAGCGCACCGTGCCCGACGAGGCGCGCATCACCACCGTCTCGGTGGTCAAAATGCCGCCGCGGCGATGCTTGACCCCCGACAGCAGCGACCCGTCGGTCACGCCGGTCGCGGCGAAGATCACATCGCCCTTGGCCAGGTCCTCGAGGTCATAGACGCGGTCGAGATCCTCGATCCCCCATTTCTTCGCGCGCAGCCGCTCGTCCTCGTTGCGGAACAACAGGCGGCCCTTGAACTGGCCACCGACGCAGCGCAGCGCCGCCGAAGCCAGCACGCCTTCGGGCGCCCCGCCCGAGCCCATGTAGATGTCGACATTGGTCTCGGGGTTGGTGGTCGCGATCACCCCCGCGACGTCGCCGTCGGGGATCAATGCGACGCCGCAGCCGATGGCACGCAGTTCGGCAATGATCGCTTCGTGACGCGGGCGGTCGAGCACGCAGACGATGATCTCGGCGGGCGACACGCCCTTTTCGCGCGCGACCGCCTCGACATTCTCGCGCACGCTATTGTCGAAATTGACGATGTTCGGCGAGTATCCGGGGCCGACCGCCAGCTTGTCCATATAGACGTCGGGGGCGTTGAGCAGATGGCCTTCTTCGGCGATCGCGAGCACCGCGAGCGCGTTGGGGCCGGCCTTGGCGGTGATCGTCGTGCCCTCCAGCGGGTCGACCGCGATGTCGATCTTGGGACCTTTGCCCGGCGCCATGCCGACCTTTTCGCCGATATAGAGCATCGGCGCCTCGTCGCGTTCCCCCTCGCCGATGACGATCGTGCCGTCCATGTACAGCGTGTTGAACGCGGTGCGCATCGCCTCGACCGCGGCGGCATCGGCGGCCTTTTCGTCGCCGCGCCCGATCAGCTTGGCGGCGGCGATCGCCGCGGCTTCGGTGACGCGCACCATTTCGAGCACGAGCACCCGGTCGAGGTTGCTGCCGGTCTTCGTCATGGTCTCCACTCTCCGTCTTTACTTGTTCCGCCGCGTCGGCATGGTGGGCGCCATATGGTCGGTTACGCCGCTTGTCGAGAAACCATCGCGCGATTCGGCGCCGCTTTCGCGCTTGCCTGTGTCGTCCCGATGACGGCGGGCGCGCTCCCCGCTGCGGCGCAGATCTATGGCCCGCCCGCGCCCAAGCCCAAGGTCGATGCCGAAACCGCCGCCGCCAACGCCAAGGACATGGTCGATCCGATCAAGCGCTGCAAACCCGCCGACGACGGCTCGATCAATGTCTGCGGCACCGACACCGAACGCCATCGCCTGTCGCCCGAGCTGCGCGCGATCGCCGGAGTGGGCCAGTCGACCAAGGACAGCGTCCCGCACGCTCCGGTCAGCGCGATGAGCCTCGATCGGCTGCCCTATAACTGGATGTCGATGGGCGGACGGATGAAACCCGGCCCCGAATATAACGCGCTCTACGAAATGGCGAAGCGCGCGACCGACCCCGACACCGGGGTCCCGCCGCCGCCCGCCGAAGAGGACTAGGCGAAGACCTCGGCGGCGCTCGCTCCCGGCTCGGACGCGCGATAGAGGCCGGCGGGAATCAGCAATTGCGCAAAGAAATAAAGGCCGAACAGGACCACCCAGAGGGCGCTCATCATCGTCTCGGCCAGGCTCCCGGGCTCATTGACCAGGATCACGGCGCCGTGCAGCACGACCAGCCCGCCGAAGAGAGCGCCGAAGCCGATATTGTAGAGCAGGAAGAAGCCGAACAGCCACCATTGCGCGCTTGCGGTGCGCCGCCACGATTCGACATAGGGCGAAAAAGGTTCGAGCCGCCCGCCGGCGGCCATGATCGGGCCGACGAGGCAGAAGCGCGCGAGCAGCCACGCCCCGATCAGCGTGAAGGCAAGCTGGCGCAGCCCGGCAACGATCGGCCCGGCGCGAACCCAGTCTTCGACCCCCACCATCATCATCAGCGGGAGGACCAGCACCAACGCCACCACCATGTAGAGCAGCACATAGGCGAGGATATAGGCGAAGCCCGCGACCATGCCGTACATGATCTCGGACACATAGCCCTCGCGAATCTCGGCGAGCAGCGCGTTCCAAGCGGCGAGCATCGCGCCGAAGACGATCACCAGCACGATCCCGATCAGGTAGAGCGGTCCGGTGATCGATCCGCCGAGGCGGTTGGTCCAGGGATCGGACAGCACCGCCATGATGTTGCGCAGGCTGAAGATCGGCTCGCTCGACAGGAAAAGGTAGGGAAAGACCACCCCCATGAGGGCATAGGCGAGCAGCACGCGCCAATGCTCGCCCGCCAGCGCCCATGCTTCGCCCAGCCCGCGTCCGATCTTTATCTGCATGAATGTGCCCCCTTTTCCCCGCTGCATGGGTAGCAGCGGCGCGGGCGATTTCAAGCGGGCGTGGAGCGGAGCCTCAGAGCGCCAGAATCGGCATATGCATCGGCGCGCCGACGACATGGTCCGACGCCGACAGCGTCGCCAGCGCCGCATGGATTGCGCGCGCCGGGCCCTCGTGCGTGACGATCGCGATCACGACGCCGTCCTGGTCCTCGGTGCCGCGCTGGATGAAGCTTTCGATCGACACGCCCGCGTCGCGCATCGCGGTGGCGATTTCGGCGAGCACGCCGATCCGGTCCTCGACCACCAGCCGCACATAATGTTTGCCGACCCGCGCCCCGGCATCCGCGGCGGGCGCCTCGTCGAGCGCGTCGACCGGCATCGCGAAGGCGGGACCATATTCGTCGCGCGCGATGTCGATGATGTCGGCGACGATCGCCGATGCCGTCGGCCCCGCGCCCGCGCCCGCGCCTTCGAAGAACAGGCGGCCGACGAAATTGCCCTCGGCAACGACGGCGTTCAACGCACCGGGAACATAGGCGAGCGGATGGTCGGCGGGGACGAGGCACGGCTGGACATGCTGATAGAGCCCGTTCGCATCGCGCTCGGCCATGCCGATCAGGCGGACGCGGTGGCCCAGCGCCTCGGCCTCGCGGATGTCCGCCGCGATCAGGTCGCGGATGCCGTTCGTCGCGACCGCGCCGATGTCGAGCCGCGTCCCGAAGCAGAGCGCGGCGAGGATCGAGAGCTTGTGCGCGGCGTCGATGCCGTCGACGTCGAACGTCGGGTCGGCCTCGGCATAGCCCTCGGCCTGCGCCGCGGCGAGCGCGTCGCCGAAGCTCGCGCCGTTCCGCTCCATCTGCGTCAGGATATAATTGCAGGTGCCGTTGAGGATGCCATAGACGCGCGCGATTTCGTTCGCCGACGCGCCCTCGCGGATCGCCTTGATGACGGGAATGCCGCCCGCGACCGCGGCTTCATATTTCAGCGGCGTGTCCTTCGCCTCGGCGAGCCGCGCGAGATCGAGCCCGTGGTGCGCGATCATCGCCTTGTTCGCAGTGACCAGCGCCTTGCCCGCGCCCAGCGCGTGGCGCGCCAGCGTCAGCGCCATGCCGTCGGCGCCGCCGATCATTTCGACGACGACATCGACGTCGTCGGCGCTGACCAGCGCGTCGAGGTCGTCCTCCCAGCGATAGCGCGACAGGTCGACGCCGCGGTCCTTGTGGCGGTCGCGCGCCGACAGCGCGACGATCTCGATCGCGCGCCCGGCACGCCGCGCGATCAGTTCGCGGTTCGCCTCGAGCAGCTTGACGACGCCGCCGCCCACGACGCCGAGCCCCGCGAGCGCGACGCGCAGCGGCGGACGGGGGGCAGGGGCGGGCGAAGGCGACATGGGACACTCCATATATATAGGTGCCAGCGCCCCTATCGGCTTTTCGCGACGAAACAAGAGCCGCGCATCTTTGCGCCGCCCTAGCCCGGCTTTATCCCGCAACCGGCGGTTTGCGCGTCCGCGTGCAGTCGCCGAGCGCGCCGAGCACGATGCCATAGTCCGACGCCGCCTTGCGCCGGTCCTCGGGCGGGGTGCCGGCGAGCTTGTTCAGCGGCAGCTGGCGCGGCAGCCCGCAGGCGAGCCGGTACCAGGCGAGCGTGTCGCGCGCCGGCACCGCCGCCGACCCGTCGACGATCTCGCCGAACGCCGCCGCCCAGCGCCGCGATCCGTCGGCGCTGGTCATGATCGTCAGCGACATCGGTTCGCCGGTCGCGGTGTCGAAGAAGAGTTGCGTCTCACCTTCGCCCGGCAGCGTGCCCGGGACGTGGAAGCCGTTGGCGAAGCCGCTGATCGCCGGCGGTGCGCCCGGCTTGACCAGCTCGGTCAGGATCGCGCGCAGCCGCGCCTCGGTCGCCGGATCCCACGGCAATTGCGCGTCGGGGGCGACGAGCCGGATGCTGCTGGTGCTCGTCGCGCCCGCGGCGCCCGCCGCGACCGGACGCGCGAAGAGCAGGACGGGCTGCTTCTTTTTCAACTTCGCCGGCTTGCCATTGGCGCCGAGCGGCAGGTCGACGAGGTACGAGATGCGCGCCGCGAGCGGTCCCTTGCCGCGAATCAGGCTGACGACGTCGGCTTCGACATAGAATCGGCTCGAACCGGCGGCGACGCCGGGCGCGCGTTCGGCCTTGAGCGCGGTCGCGGACGCGATGCGGGCGTGGATCGCCATCGGCGCCGCGGCGGCGAGGTCGGCGACATCGGCATAGCTATAGGGGCTGGCCGGTGCGGCGGCGACGGGTGCCTGCATCGCGGAAACGGCCGGGAATCCGCCGCTTAGGCCGGCAAGGGCGACGATCGCGACGGGAAGGAGCTGGCGCATGGTTGGTCCACTTTCTGTTTGTCTTTGACACCGGTTGCGGTGGCGGCGTGCCATCTTGGCGCGCGCCACATTAACCGCTGATAAAGGGTTTGCGAACTTGCCGCCACCGCGATAGGACGTCCGGCGAAGCGTCCGGCATAGAACATAACAGCCGGATGCCGCCCGCCGGGTCTGCGGAACGCATCGGAATTATCCGGGCATCTGGCAACTCCCCCCGACGGTTTGGATTGGTGTCAGGATGATCTAGCAAGGAGCGTCGTTCCTGAATGGCTTATGGTGATAGTGTCGACCCTAAAAACAGGGTAGTGGCGATCGTCTTGGTGGGACTGCTGACGGCGGGACTGGGCTACGGCCTGGTTAACGGCCTGAATCTCAGTATCGTCAAGAAGATCGCAGAGAAATTGGATGTGGTGGACGTCGAAGAGCCGCCGCCGCCCGAGGAGCCGCCGCCGCCGCCGCCGCCGGACAATGTCCTGCCGCCGCCGCCGCCGGTCGTGACTCCGCCGTCGCCCTTCCCGCCGCCGGTCGCCGCGCCGCAGATCCAGTCGGTGCCGAAGGCGCCGCCGACGCCGCTGCCGCCGGTCTACACGCCGCCGACGCCCGCTCCGCCGCCGCCGACCCCGGACCTCAGCGCCGCGGGTACGCCGCGTGGCAACCCGGGCCGTTGGGCGACGAACGACGACTATCCGGCCCGCGCCATGCGTGAAGAGCGCGAAGGAACCACGGGTTTCCGTGTGAGCTATGACGCGTCGGGCAAGATCACCAGCTGCGATGTGACGGCTTCGAGCGGCCATGCCGACCTCGATGCCGAAACCTGCAAGCTGATTCAGCGTCGCGGCCGGTTCAACCCGGGCAAGGATCGTGCGGGCAATCCCACGGGCGGTAGCTACAGCAACCGCATCCGCTGGCAGATTCCGCGTTGATCGGGGCCAAGCCCCGCTTCTGGATTTTAACTTTTTGACCGAATTTTGAGAGGGAATACCACGATGATCAATCTGATTGCGACTGCCGCTGCCGCAGGTCACCGCAGCTACGGCATGATGCCGTCGTCTTTCTGCGAGGAAAAGCTCGCCGACCCCACGAACAAGTACGGCGTCTTCCCGGCGCTGTGCGAAGGCGGCTGGATCACGCAGCTGACCGGCCTGGTGCTGGTCATCATGTTCATGGGCACGCTCTACATCCTGTTCACCAAGCTGTTCGAACAGAACAAGGTGATGAACCAGGGCAAGGCCGTCGACGCCAACTTCTGGCGCGCGCCGACGCTGGCCGAAGGTGCGGCGAAGCTCGAAAAGAACAGCGCCTATCGTCAGGTCGTCGAAGACGGTCTGCGCGCCAACGAAGAGCATAACAAGCTGACCGACCCCGTCGAAGCGCATGACTGGATGCACGGCACGCTCGAGCGTTCGCAGAACCACATCAACTCGCAGCTGAACTCGGGCCTCGCGTTCCTCGCGACCGTCGGTTCGACCGCGCCGTTCGTCGGTCTGTTCGGTACCGTTATCGGCATTCTGAACGCGCTCGTGAAGATCGGTGCGTCGGGTCAGGCGTCGATCGACGCGGTTGCCGGTCCGGTCGGTGAAGCGCTCATCATGACCGCCGTCGGCCTGATCGTCGCGGTTCCCGCGGTGCTCGCGTTCAACTGGCTGCAGAGCCGCAACAAGGCGATCAGCCGCCGTCTGTCGACCTTCTCGAACGACGTTCTCGGTTCGATCATGTCAAACGGCCAGGTGAAGCCGGTCCTCGTCGCTCCGGCGAAGGCCGCCGCTCCGGCCGCTGCGCCGAAGAAGGCCTGATCTTTGGCCCCGTCCTTCGGGCGGGGGCAAAGCGGACAGGGCGGTGCGTCGCGTCAAGGCGGCCGCCGCCCGGGTCCATGACTATAATTTTGTGACAGGATGCTGATCCTATGGGAATGAGTGTAGGCGACAAGGGCGACGATGCCCCGATGTCCGACATCAACACGACCCCGCTCGTGGACATCATGCTTGTGCTGCTCATCATCTTCCTCATCACGGTTCCCGTGGTGTTGGAAACGGTGAACCTCAAGCTGCCCGACGTGGTGTTCGAAGCGACGACGACAAAGCCCGAAAATGTGCTGCTGTCGGTCCGCTCGGGCGACACCGATGGCGACGGCGAACCCAATCCCGAAAGCACGGTTTGCGAAGTCTATTGGGGCCAGACCCCGGTCGACTCCAAGCAGTTGCTCGAAAAGGGCCAGGACAAGCTGAAGAAGCTGCTCGAGGATATCGGCGGCGTCGACAATATCACCGAGGATAATTTCCCCGAAGTGCACATCCGCGGCGACATCAACACGCCGTACCAGTGCATCGGCGGGGTGATCTACACCATGCAATATGCTGGTTTCCAGAAGATCGGGTTCATTTCGGAACCGGCTCCTGGCTCGGGTATGCTGGAGCGCATGTAAGCGCGTTCCGACACAAGCTATGAAGGAATAATCGCATGTCCATGGCAGTTGGAGATCGGGACGAAAACGAACCGATGATGGATATGAACACGACGCCGCTGATCGACGTCATGCTCGTGCTCCTCATCATGTTCATCATCACGATCCCGCCCCAGACCCACGCGGTGAAGATCGACCTTCCGGTGCCGACCGACGCAAAGAACAACGTCGATCCGGTAAAGAACAAGGTCATGATCGACCCCGCCGGGACGATCACCTGGAACGGCCAGCCGGTCGACCTGGCGACGCTCGAACGCTACCTGCTCGAAACCAAGCAGCTGGCGGTCGAACCCGAGCTGCAGGTCCAGCCGGACGCCTATGCACGCTATATCGTCGTCGATCGCGTGATGGCGGTGATCAAGCGCAGCGGCGTCGGCAAGCTCGGCTTCGTCGGCAACGAACGATATGGCCGCGTCTTCTGATCGCTGATCGCAAGCGCGTGAAACAAACAGGAAGGGCCGCGAAGCAATTCGCGGCCCTTTCCCTTTGGGCGCTTTGGCTTTAAGGACGCGCCGCATCCCCGCGCGCGCCGCCGCCGCGCCGCCATCCTCATCAAAAGGGTTTCGCCGATGAAAATCGCCATGATCGGAACGGGCTATGTCGGCCTGGTTTCGGGTGCCTGCTTTTCCGACTTCGGTCATGATGTGGTGTGCGTCGACAAGGATGCCGCCAAGATCGACGCGCTGCACGCCGGCCGCATGCCGATCTACGAACCCGGGCTCGACGCGCTCGTCGCGGCAAATGTCGCCGCCGGGCGCCTGTCCTTCACCACCGAACTCGCCCCCGCCGTCGCGGGGGCCGATGCGGTGTTCATCGCGGTTGGCACCCCCTCGCGCCGTGGCGACGGCCACGCCGACCTCTCCTATGTCTTCGGCGCCGCCGAGGAGCTGGCCGCAACGCTCGACCATGACTGCGTCATCGTCACCAAGTCGACCGTGCCCGTCGGCACCGGCGACGAGGTCGAACGCATCTTGCGCGAAGGCGCGCCGGGGCGCAGCCACAGCGTCGCGTCGAATCCCGAATTCCTGCGCGAAGGCGCCGCGATCGGCGACTTCAAGCGCCCCGACCGCATCGTCATCGGCGCCGAGGATGCGCATGGCGAGGCGGTGCTGCGCGAAGTCTATCGCCCGCTCTTCCTCAACGAGGCGCCGATCCTCGTCACCCGCCGCCGCACGGCGGAGATGATCAAATATGCCGCCAATGCCTTCCTCGCGACCAAGATCACCTTCATCAACGAAATCGCCGACCTGTGCGAAGCCGTCGGGGCCGAGGTGCAGGACGTCGCGCGCGGTATCGGCCTCGACAACCGCATCGGCGCCAAATTCCTCCACGCCGGCCCCGGCTATGGCGGCAGCTGCTTCCCCAAGGACACGCTGGCCCTGCTCAAGACCGCGCAGGACAATGACGTGCCGCTGCGCCTCGTCGAGGCGACGGTGCTCGCCAACGACCTGCGCAAGCGCGCGATGGGGCGCAAGATCGTCACCGCACTCGGCGGCAATGCGCGCGGCAAGACCGTCGCGCTGCTCGGCCTGACCTTCAAGCCCAACACCGACGATATGCGCGATTCGCCCAGCCTCGCGATCGTCCAGACGCTGATCGACGCCGGCGCGCGCGTCACCGCCTATGATCCCGAGGGCATGGAGATCGCGGCGCCGATGATGCCCGATGTCGAAATGAAGGCGAGCGCCTATGCCGCCGCCGACGGCGCCGATGCGGTGGCGATCGTCACCGAATGGGATGCCTTCCGCGCGCTCGACCTCGCGCGCCTCGGCGCGGCGATGACCGACAAGCTGCTCGTCGACCTGCGCAACATCTATCGCCGCGACGAAGTGGCGCGTCACGGTTTCCGCCACATCGCTATTGGAACCAGCGGCGAATAGGGGCATCGTCGCGGCGGGCGGAACGAATCCGTCGTCGGGGCATTCCGCTTCCGACCATCTTTCCCGGGAGCAAGATATGACGACGCGTTCGACCATGGGCCGCAGGCTGACCATCGGGGCGCTGGCCCTCTCGACCGTCGCGCTTGCCGGCTGCGACACGATGGGCGGCAAGAAGGACCCGGTGTCGAACCTGCCCGTTCCTGACGCTTCGGCGCAGCTGTTCGATGCACGCGGCGCCGACCGCGGCCGAGTCGATATCTACCGCGACAGCGACGGGCTGCGCCTCGAACTGGTCGCGCGCGGTTTCGCGGCGGGCACCTATGGCATGCACGTCCATGCCGTCGGTCAGTGCGACGCCCCCAAATATACGACCGCCGGCCCGCACTGGAACCCGACGAACGCCCAGCATGGCCGCGAGAATCCGATGGGCGCGCATCATGGCGACATGCCCAATCTGGTGATCGAACCCGACACCATCGGCCGCGCGACGCTGCGCATCGTCGGCTCGCGGCTGTCGGGCGATGGCGCGCTGCTCGACGCCGACGGCGCCGCTTTCGTGATCCATGCCAAGCCTGACGACTATAAGACCGATCCCAGCGGCAACAGCGGCGACCGCATCGTCTGCGGCGTGATCACGGCGAAGGCGGGGTAACAACGTCGCCCCCGCCTGCGCGAGGGCGACGTGCAGATCAAGCCTGCGCCCGTTCCTCGATCGTCGCCTCGGCCTGTGGCACCGCGCGATAGGCGTAGATCAGCAGCGCGAGCGCGATCGGCGCAACCGCGATCAGCGACAATATGCCGGTGCGCAGGTCGCTGACCGGTTTGCCGTCGACCACGGTCCCCGCAAGAACCGAAATCTGCCCGACCATATAGGGGCCGAACGACAGGCCGACGAGCGTCGTGCCCAGGAAGAAGGCGGCGGTCGCGGTACCGCGCATCCTCGGCAGCACCAGGTCCTGCGTCGTCGCGGCCGCGGCACCGAGCGCGGTCGCGCCGAAGGCCCCGGCGAGGAAGTTCATCACATAGAAAAGCGTCGGATCGGGGGTGGTATAGCCGATCCAGATCGGCACCACCGGCGCGACGACGCCAAAGATGATCATCACGATGCGGCCCGACGGGTTGCGGGCGCGCAGATAGTCGGCGATCCGTCCGCCGACGATCACTCCGACGAACCCGCTGATCGCGCCGTTCGCGCCCAGCCAGAAGGCCAGTTCCTTCTTCGGAATGCCGAGCACGGTCTCGGCATAGGGCGCCGACCAGAAACCGAGTGCATAGGCGGCAAGGCTGACCAGTCCATAGCCGAGCGTCGTGCAGATGAAGGCAGGGGTTCCCCAGATCAGGCGGAAGGTTGCGGGGTCGTGCGCGCGCAGCGTGCTCGCCCAGGAAAAAACGGCATAATAGCCAAGCCCGACCGCGATCCATTGCGGTTCGTTGCCCGTCAGTTCGATCATCCACCACGCAAAGGCGGACACAGCCAGCGCAACGCCGATGTTGATCGCCAGCGCGGTGGGTC
Organism: Sphingopyxis sp. KK2; assembly: GCF_001990265.1. Lineage (GTDB taxonomy): Bacteria > Pseudomonadota > Alphaproteobacteria > Sphingomonadales > Sphingomonadaceae > Sphingopyxis. Next base: position 17,498 of record NZ_LYVN01000031.1, on the reverse strand, counting down.
CGCGTTTCCACGCGCCCCACAGCGTGAGCGGCGGGACGATCATCGACAGGTCCTTGCCGAACTCGCGGAACGGCGCCGGCGAACTCGGGCTCGGCGTGCCGTCCATCGCGCCGCGCACGGGTTCGCGCAGCGTCGCGACCCAGATCGCGACGAGGATGCCGGGAATGCCGACCGCGAGGAAGGCCGCCTGCCAGCCGACCAGCCCCATCGGGCCGCCGCCGGCATAGGCCTTGTTCCACGCCTCGACGATCAGCGCGCCGATGAACAGCGACACGCCGCCGCCGATATAGAGCCCCGAGGAATAGATCGCGAGCGCGGTCGCCTTCTGCCGCTTCGGAAAATAGTCCGAGATCAGCGAATAGGCGGTCGGACTCGCGGTCGCCTCGCCGACGCCGACGCCCATGCGGGCGAAGGTCAGCGTCAGCTTGTCATAGGCAAAGCCCGACAGCGCGGTCATCGTCGACCACAGCGTCAGGCCGATCGACAGCAGCCTGACGCGGCTCCAATTGTCCGCCAGCCGGCCGAGCGGAATGCCGAACAGCGCATAAAAGACCGCAAAGGCGGCACCGCCGAGAAAGCCGAGATCCGAATCGTCGAGCCCCAGGTCAGCCTTCACATCGACCGCAAGGATGCTCAAAATCTGCCGGTCGATGAAGTTCAGGATATAGACGACGACCAGCACGAACAGCACATACCAGCTATAGCCGGTCGCCTTCGGCTCCGGCGCTGCCGGAATATCGCTCGCGGTATCGGCCATCTGGCAACCCTCTCCCTGACCCATTATCTCGTTGGCGTCATGGCTAGCAGAGCGGGCCAAGGGCGCAAGTTGAAAGTCGGTTCAACTTTGGCGATGGAGTGAGGCGTTATGCGAAAAGATCGACAAAATCCCCCCGCCATCCTCTTCCTCTGCCTCGGCAATATCTGCCGCTCGCCGCTCGCCGAGGGTGCCGCCCGCGCGGCCTTCGCTGCGGCAGGCATCGCCGCGACGCTCGATTCGGCGGGGACCGGCGACTGGCACGTCGGACGCCCGCCCGATCGCCGCGCGCTTGCCGAGGCGCGGCGCCGCGGGGTCGATATCTCGGACCTGCGCGCCCGCCAGCTTGCCCCCGCCGATTTCACCCGCTTCGATCTGATCCTCGCCGCCGATGCGGAGAATCTGCGCGAGGCGCGCGCGCTGGCGCCCGCAAATGCCACCGCGCGGCTGATGCTGATGCTCGATCTCGTCCCCGGCCGCTCGGGCGACAGCGTCACCGACCCCTATTATGGCGCCGACGATGGCTTTGCCGAAACATGGGACGATGTCAGCGCCGTCGCGGCGGCGCTCGTCGCCGATGCCGCCGGATCGAGCGGATAGCGCGCAACGGGGTGATAGCGCGACCCGCCATGCCCCATCTCGCTTTCGTACAGCGTGACATGGTCGAAGCGGAAGGGTCCGCTCGCAAGGTCGCTGTGCAGCGCGAGGAAAGGCGCGACCGGCCCAGAGCCGCGGTTGAGCCGCGCCAGCGTGATATGCGGCACGAACGCGCGCGTTTCGGGCGCCACCCCGACGCGCGCCAGCAACTGGTCGACCTTGCGGTGCAGCGCCGCGATCGCATCCTGCGGTTCGACCCCGGCCCAGATCATGTGCGGGCGGCCGTGATGCTCGAACAGATCGACCCCCGAGATCCGCGCGGTGACCGCTGGGGCGTGCAGCGCACCGAGCGCCGCCGCTATATCCTCGGCGCGATGATGATCGACCTCACCGATGAAACGCAGGGTCAGATGCAGCTGGTCATCGGTCTGCCAGCGCGCGCCCGCGATGCCGTGCATCGCGGCACTCAGCGCGGCGCGGACGGGGTGCGGCGGGCGCAGCGCGACGAACAAACGGTGGGTCGACATGGCCGCCCCAGCATAAGCCCTTCGGGGGAAGCCGAAAGCCTCTTGTCCGGTTTCGCTTGAAAGCGCGGGAAAAAATAACGATATTGCGGGCTATGGCCGGTATGGGCTGGCCAATGATGGAGTGAAAACAATGGCTAATTGGAACGACCCCAATATGGCGGCTTCCGGTTTTGGCGCCGCAGCGACTGCAACGGACCAGGCCGTCGATGCCGGCCTGCGGTCGTACATGCTGTCGGTTTACAACTATATGGCGTCGGGCGTGCTGCTCACCGGCATCGTCGCCCTGCTCGCCTTCCAGTCGGGCTTCACCGCTTCGATGGTGACGAGCCCGCTGTGGTTCGTCGTCGCGCTGGCGCCGCTGGCGTTCATTCTGGTGCTGAGCTTCGGCATCAACAAGCTGTCGACCGCTGCGATGCAGGGCATTTTCTGGGCCTTCGCCGTGGTGATGGGCCTGTCGATGTCGACGATCTTCATCCGCTTCGGCATGGGTTCGATCGCGCAGACCTTCTTCGCGACCGCGGCTGCCTTCGCGGGTCTCAGCCTCTACGGCTACACCACCAAGAAGGATCTGTCGGGCTTCGGCACCTTCCTGATCATGGGCCTGATCGGCATCATCGTCGCCGTCCTGCTCAACGCCTTCATCTTCCAGTCGCCCGCGCTGATGCTGGCGATCAGCGTTGTCGGCGTGCTCGTGTTCGCGGGCCTGACCGCCTATGACACGCAGAAGATCAAGAGCATGTATTTCTACGTCCGCGGAACGGACATGATGGGCAAGACCGTGATCATGGGGGCGCTGAACCTCTATCTCGACTTCGTCAACATGTTCACCTTCCTGCTCAACCTGCTGGGCAGCCGCGAATAAGCGGGCCGACGAACGAAAGACCAAGAAAGCCCGGCGAAGCGATTCGCCGGGCTTTTGCTTTGGGGGAAGGCGCGGGGATGAAAGCGATCTGGGCGGCCATCGGCCTGATGGCGACTGCGCCGGCGACGGCGAGCGAGGCAAGCTCGTGCCGCGTCGAACGCCCCGCCGACGGCGATCTCAAATCCCACGCCGCGCGCTATTTCGCAAAGGCCGATGCCGCGGCGATCGACGCGCTGCTTACCTGCCTCGGCGATCCCGACAGTGCGGTCCGCGACGGCTTCGCCTTCACCCTCTGGTCCGAAGGCCTGCGCGGCCGGCACGTCGCGCCCGCATTAATGCGTCACGCCAACGCGCAGCTGCAGGCGATGCTTTCGGAGCCCGACGATGCACCCGGCTTCCGCCGTCCCTTTGCCGCGCTCGCGCTGGCCGAGGTCGCGCGCGCCGACCGCATCGCACCCTTCCTGACCGATGAGGAACTGCACGGCCTTGCCGAAGCGGGGGCCACCTATCTGCGCGGCGTGACCGACTATCGCGGTTTCACCCCGGGCGAGGGCTGGCGCCACGGCGTTGCGCACGGCGCCGACCTGATGCTCCAGCTCTCGCTCAATCCGCGCCTGACGCGCGCCGACGCCGGACTGCTGCTCGGCGCGATCGCCGCGCAGGTCGCTCCCGCCGCCGGCCCTTATTATATCCACGGAGAGCCCGCGCGCCTTGCCGCACCGATCTTGTACCTCGCGCGGCGCTCCGACATCGACGATGCCGCCTGGGCGGCCTGGTTTCGTGCGCTCCATCCCGATGACGGCGCGCGGTGGCAGGACGCCTATGCGAGCGACGCCGGGCTGGCGGCGGTGCACGACACCACCGCCTTCGCCAATGCCATCTACCTCAGCGCCTCCGAAGCGCAGGATCCGCACATCCGCCGCCTCGCCCCGCTCGCGGTCGAACTGATCAAGGCGCTGCCTTAGGTCGAGACCCTAGGCCGGGGCGGTTCCCGCCGCCTGCATCTCGGCAATCAGCCCGTTGTCGATCGCCTTGGCGCGCTTATACCCGTCGCGCTCGCGCAAACCCGCGGCATAGGCCTCGAACGCCGGGCGGCTCGTGATGGTGCCGAACTGCAAACCCCAGTCGACCTGGCTGCCGACATAGACGTCGGCGGCGGTGAATCTGTCCCCAGCGACATAGGTTTTGCCCGCGACCGCGCTTTCGAGCGCGTCGAGCGCATGGTCGAGCGTCCCGAAGCCCGCCGAGCGCTGCTGGTCGGCGTCGGGTTCGATCCCGAAATGCCGGGCGGTGATCGCCTGCTCGACCGGGCCGGCGGCAAAGAACATCCAGCGATAATAATCGGCGCGGTCCCCGGGCGCGGGCGCGAGCCCGGCGTCCGGAAAGGCGTCGGCCAGATAGGCACAGATCGCGGCGCATTCGGTGACGATCTTGCCGTCGTGGACGATCGCCGGAACCTTGCCCATCGGGTTGATCGCCAGATAGGCGTCGTCCTTCATCGACGTGCCATAGCCGAGGATGTTGGTCTCATAGGGCGCGCCGACCTCTTCGAGCATCCAGCGGACGATCTGCCCGCGCGACATCGGGTTGGTGTAGAAAATCAGCTGATCGGCCATCGTGCATCTCCCTTGGCTCGGCGAGTCGATATGGAACATATCAGGAACATGTGTGCCGCGCCACCGGGGTTGTTTTGTCATGCGGGGCGGGTAAGGCAAAGCAATGAGCGACGAACGTATCTGGACAGCCGCCGTACTGGTGATCGGCGACGAAATTCTCTCGGGCCGCACCCAGGACAAGAATGTCGCGCAGATCGCGACATGGCTCGACGTGCAGGGGATTCGCCTGCGCGAGGTGCGCATCGTCCCCGATGTCGAAGCGGAGATTATCGACGCGCTGAACGCGATCCGCGCGCGCTACGACTATGTCTTCACCACCGGCGGCATCGGCCCGACGCATGACGACATCACCGTCGATGCGGTCGCCAAGGCGCTCGGTGTCGGGGTGATCGTCCACCCCGATGCACGCGCGATTCTCGAACGCTATTACACCGCGCGCGGCGGCGAACTGACCGAGGCGCGGCTGCGCATGGCGCGCACCCCCGATGGCGCCGAGCTGATCCCCAACCGCATGTCGGGCGCCCCCGGCATCCGCATCGGCAACCTGTTCGTGATGGCCGGCGTGCCGCATATCACCGCGGGCATGCTCGACGCGCTGACCGGCGAACTCGAAGGCGGCGCGCCGCTCGTCGCGCATACGATCGGCGCCTGGGCGCCCGAAAGCGAGGTCGCCGACCTGCTGCGCCAGGGCGAAAAGGATCATGCCGGGGTCGCGATCGGCAGCTATCCTTTTTTTCGCGACGGCCGCGTCGGCGCCAATTTCGTCATACGCTCGACCTCGGCTGCGGCGGTCGCTGCCTGTGTCGCGATGCTGACGACGGGGCTCGAGGCTGCGGGCTATGCGGTAACCGACGGCGGCATCTGATCGGCCGCCGCGTCGTCGCTCGTCCGCGTCACGCGGGGCAGGCGGCGCAACATGAGGATCGCGAGCAGGCCAAAGACGGCCGCGACGAGGAAGGCGGCGCCCGGAAAATGCACCGGGGCCTGGCTGCCGGTAAACCAGGCCATCGTCCCGATCAGCAATGTCGGTGCGACGATCTGCCCCAGCCCCATCGCCATCGCCGAAATGCCCTGCACCTCGCCCTGCATCGCGGCGCTGGCGCGGCGCGACATCAAGGCGTTGAGCGAGGGCTGCACCGGCGCCTGGAACATGATCGGCACGATCAGCAGGAAGGCGCCCCAGCTCGTGTCGACAAAGGCATAGCCGATATAGATGGCGATCGCGACGAGGATGCCGATCGTCGCCGCGTCGCGCTCGCCGAAGCGCCGCACCGCCGGCCCGACGACAAAGGCCTGCCCCAGCGCGATCGCAATGCCGACCGCGGCGAGGCTCGCGCCGATCATCTTCGACGACCAGCCGAGCTGCGCGATGCAATAGAAGCTCCACGTCATCGGATAGACGAGGCTTGAAACCTGCCACAGGGTCAGGACGGTCGCGATCCCGCTCATGCCCGGCAGGCCGCGCATCGTCTTCCACGCGCCGAACGGGTTGGCGCGGCGCCAGTCGAAACTCCGCCGGCGCTCGGGCGGCAGCGTGTCGGGAAAGATGAAAAGGCCATAGAGCATGTTGGCGGCCGCGAGCAGCGCCGCCGCGACGAAGGGCGCGCGCGAACTCGTCTCGCCAAGGAAGCCGCCGATCACCGGACCGACGACGAAGCCGATCCCGAACGCCGCGCCGACAAAGCCGAAATTGCGCGCGCGATTTTCAGGGATCGTGACGTCGGCGATCGCCGCCTGCGCCGCCGCGACGCTGCCGCCGAAAATGCCCGACAGCGCGCGCGCGACGAACAGCCAGGGCAGGGTATGGACGATCGTCAGCAGGATATAGTCGGCGGCGAGCCCGGCGAGCGACAGCAGCAGCACGCGCCGCCTCCCGAAATGGTCCGACAGATTGCCGAGCACGGGCGAGGCGAGGAAGGTCGCGACCGCCATCACCAGCCCGATCGCCGTCGCGATCCCCATCGCGCTTGCAAGGTTGACCTGCCCCACCTCCATCACCAGCTGTGGCAGCACCGGCATGATGATGCCGAACCCGATCGCATCGATGAAGATGGTGGCGACGATGAAGGGAATGGTACGCGCGGCGGTGGTCACGAAATTGTCCTGCTTCGGCGGGAAAGCGGATGCGGCTTGCACCGGCGCGATGACGCGCCTAGCGGCACCGATCCCTCCCCCATGCGTTGTCGATAGATGAAACTCGAAATCTCCGCCTCCCTAAATTACCGGCTGCCCGAACCGGTCGACCTGATGCTCCAGATCGAGGCCGCCGACGGCCATGGCCAGCGTGTCCTCGACGCCTCGCTCGATCTCGGCAAACCCGACCTTCTCGCGCGTGTGCCGACCGCGAACGGCATTTGCGATCCGATCTGGCTCCGCGAGGAAGGGCATTTGCGCGTCGCCTATCGCGCCACCGTCGCGGTCGATCGCCCCGCGGTCGATCTTGCGGGCCTCGCCGCGATTCCGCTGCACCGCTTGCCGGCCGAGGCGGTTCCCTATCTCAACGAATCGCGCTATTGTCCCTCGAACAAGTTCCACGCTTTCGTCGAACGCCGGTTCGGCGAGCATGAGGGCGGGGTGAAGATCGCGCGGATGCGCGACTGGATCGAAAGCCGCTTCACCTATGTTCCCGGCACCAGCACGTCGGAGACCGGCGCGCTCGACAGCTTCGTCGAGCGGCGCGGCGTGTGCCGCGACTATGCGCATGTGATGATCGCGCTGGCGCGCGCCGCGCATATCCCGGCGCGCATGGCGAGCGCCTATGCGCTCGGCGTTGCGCCGCAGGATTTCCATGCGGTTGCCGAAGTCTATCTTGCGGGCGACTGGCATCCGGTCGATGCGACCGGCATGGCGCGCGCCGACGCGATGGCGCGCATCTGCATCGGCCGCGACGCCGCCGACGTCGCCTTCCTCACCGCCTATCGCGAGATCGAGCTCATCGGACAGTCGGTCGAGGTGAAAGAGGGATAGGCTGGAGCGGGTGAAGGGAATCGAACCCTCGTATTCAGCTTGGGAAGCTGCTGCTCTACCATTGAGCTACACCCGCGCGCCATCGGCGCGTGCCGTTTCGGGCCTTTGCCGCCATCCGCGCCTTCGGTCAACATCCGATACGGCGTTGGCGCTCCGCAAAAAAGCGGCTTGTCGCATCGCGGCGCGCGCCATAGGCGCTTTCCAACGATAATATTGGAAGGATGCCGGTGTTCGATACGCTCACCCTCGCCAGCCTGCCCGCCGCCGACGAGGCGCTGCGCCCGGCGATCCGCGCGCTCGCCGATGCGGCGGCGGCAGAGGCCTCCGCCGATGTCCGCGCGCGATCCTGGTCGGGCTTCGATCCGGCGTTCAGCCGCCGCCTCGGCGCTGCGGGCTTCCTCGGCCTCACCTTGCCCAAGGTCTATGGCGGGCAGGAGCGCGGCCCCTTCGCGCGTTTCGTCGTCGTCGAGGAACTGCTGTCGGCGGGCGCGCCGGTCGCGGCGCACTGGATCGCCGACCGCCAGAGCGCGCCGCTGATCCTGAATTACGGCAGCGAGGCGCAGCGCGATTTCTACATCCCGCGCATCTGCCGCGGCGAACTCGTCTTCTGCATCGGGATGAGCGAGCCGGGCTCGGGCTCCGACCTTGCCAGCGTGCGCACGCGCGCCGAGCGCACGACAACCGGCTGGCGCGTCAACGGCCAGAAGATCTGGACCACCAATGCGATGCACGGCGATTATATGATCGCGCTCGTCCGCACCTCGGGTAGCAGCGAGGATCGCCATACCGGCCTGTCGCAGCTGATCATCGATTTGAAGGCCCCGGGGGTCACCGTCCGCCCGATCGCCGACCTCGCCGGCGACGCGCATTTTGCCGAGGTTTTCTTCGACAATGTCGACCTGGCCGACGATGCGCTGATCGGGAACGAGGGCGAGGGCTGGAAACAGGTCACCGCCGAACTCGCCTTCGAACGCAGCGGGCCCGAGCGCATCTATTCGAGCGTCGTGCTGCTCGACGCGTGGATTGCGCATTTGCGCGGCGTTGGTCGCAACGATGACGCGACGTCGGCGCTGGTCGGCGATTTCACCGCGCGCCTCGCGACGTTGCGCGCGATGTCGATCGCCTGCACCGCGCGGCTCGCGCTCGGCGAAAGCCCGGTGACCGAGGCGTCGCTGGTCAAGGATCTCGGCACTGCCTTCGAACAGGAATTGCCGGTGGCGATCGGCGACGATCTCGCCGCGCATCCGGGCGAGGCGGTCGATGCCGAACTCTATCGCACCTTGATGTTCGTCACCTATATCGCTCCCAGCTTCTCGCTGCGCGGCGGCACGCGCGAGGTGCTGCGCGGCATCATCGCGCGCGGAATGGGGCTTCGGTAAGGGATTGGGCTGATGAGCGAATTTCTCGAACCCTTCGAGCGGATGCTCGAGGATGTCGCTACCCCCGCCGCGGTGCGCGCGATCGAACAGGGCGGCAGCATCGAGACGATGTGGGGCGCCTTTGCCGAATCGGGTTTCCTCGACGCGCTGGTGCCCGACGATCGCGGCGGCGCGGGCCTGTCGCTGGCCGACGCACATCCGCTGTGGATGGCGCTCGGTCGCCATGCGGTGCCGCTCCCCGTCGGCGAGACGATGATCGCGCGCGCGTTGCTGAAGGCTGCGCCGGAGGGACCGATCGCACTCGCCGTCGCCGAGGGCGCGGCTGCCGTGGTGCCGTGCGGCTTGGTCACGGAGCAGTTGCTGGTCGAAGCGGACGGCGGACTGCACCTCGTCGAGACGAAGGGTGAAGCAACCGGCGTGCCCGCCAGCCTCGCAGCGCGGTTCGATCTCGGGGCGCTGCCGGCGCCGGTCGCGCCGGCAGCCGAAGGTGGTCTGCGCGGCCTCGCCGCGATCCTGCGCGCGGCACTGATCGCGGGCGCCGCCGAGCGGCTTACCCAAATGACGGCAGCCTATGCCAATGAGCGTGTCCAGTTCGGCAAGCCGATCGGGCGGCAACAGGCGCTGCAGCAGCAGATGGCGGTGATGGCCGAGGAAATGGTCGCCGCGCGCATCGCCTCGCAGCTCGGCTGCGCGGGCAGTTTCCCGCCGAGCCTCGTTGCGGCGGCCACCGCCAAATCGGTGGCGAGCAAGGCGGCGGCGCGTGTCGCCGCGACCGCGCACGCGGTCCATGGCGCGATCGGGATCAGCGAGGAGCATGACCTCCAGCTCTTCACCCGCCGCCTCCACGAATGGCGGCTCGCCGACGGATCGGAAACCTATTGGAACCGCCTGCTCGGCGCCGCGCGGCTCGACGATGCCGGCCGGTCGGTCGACTATGTGCGCTCGGCTTTCGCCTAGCGCGCCGACTCTAGGATCGTCTCCATCGCGACGAAGGTCGAGGTGCTCGCGACATGCGGCAGGCTCGAAATCTTCTCGCCGAGCACGATGCGATAGCGGCGGATGTCGGGGGTGCGGACCTTGAGCAGATAGTCGAAGCTGCTCGCGATCATATGGCATTCCTCGACCTCGGGGATCTGGCGTACCGCATGGTTAAACTGGCGCAGCGCCTCCTCGCGCGTGTCGGACAATTTCACCTCGGTAAAGGCGACATGGTCGAGCCCGACCTTGGCGGGATCGACGATCGCGCGAAATCCGGTGATCAGCCCGCTGTCGACCAGCCGCTTCACGCGCGCCTGGCACGGGGTTTTCGACAGCCCGACCTGCAGCGCCAGATCGGTATAGGTGATCCGCCCGTCGCGGCCGAGAATGGTCAGGATCTTGCGGTCGAACTCGTCCAGATCGACCAAGGAGGCATTATTTTTCATATGATCAGACTAAGCATCAGTCAATCTTTGGTCAAAACATATATCATAGCGGCATAATGAAGTCGGATCGACTTCGCGCAATCTGCTATGTATCGACCATGACCCAGCCCCTCGACCGCGCCGCCATCCGCGCCCTCGCCCGCCGTCCCGAAGCCGATATCGTCGCCGAGCTGCGCGCCGAACTCGCCCGCTCGCCCGCCACCGTGGACGCGACGACCGCACGCGGGCTCGCGCTGATCCGCAAGGCGAAGGCCGAGGGCGAGCGCGAGACGCTCGTCGCGCAGCTAATGAACCGCTATCGCCTCTCGACCGAGGAAGGCGTCGTGCTGATGTGCCTCGCCGAGGCGCTGCTCCGCGTCCCCGACAGCGCGACCGCCAATGCGCTGATCCGCGACAAGATCGCCGGGCGCCGCTGGAACGAGGGCGAGGATGAGGACAGCCCGCTGATCGTCGCGCTCTCGGCGCGCGGCCTCTCGCTCGGCTCGGCGACGCTGATGCTCGGCGCGATGGGCAGCAAGGCGAACCCGCTCGCGCTCCTGAAATCGATGATCCGCCGCTCGGGCGAGCCGGTGATCCGCCAGGCTTCGCTCGCCGCGATGAAGATGCTCGGCCAGCAGTTCGTGATGGGCGAGACGATCGACGCCGCGGTCAAGCGCGCCGACAAGGAGAAGAGCGAACTTGCGAGCTTCGACATGCTCGGCGAGGCGGCGCGCACCGCCGAAGACGCGCAGCGCTATTACGACAGTTACGCCAATGCCATCACGCGCATCGGCAAACATGCAAAGGCGGGCGATCCGCACGCCAACCATGGCATTTCGATCAAGCTGTCGGCGCTCCACCCGCGCTATGAATATCTCCAGCCCGCGCGCACCCGCGACGAGCTGATCCCGCGCGTGATCGAACTCGCGCGCGCCGCGCGCGCGGTGAACATTCCGCTGATGATCGACGCCGAGGAGAGCGACCGGCTCGAGCCGCATATGGACGTCTATGCCGCGCTGATCGACGCCGGCATCGCCGACGGCTGGACCGGGCTCGGCATCGTGATCCAGGCCTATCAGAAGCGTGCGCCCGAGGTGATCCGCTGGGTCGCCGCGAAGGCGCGCGCGCGCGGCGTCAAGCTGTCGATGCGGCTGGTGAAAGGCGCATACTGGGATACCGAGATCAAGCGCGCGCAGACGATGGGGCTCGCCGACTTCCCGGTCTTCACCGCGAAGAACCACACCGATCTCAATTACATGGTTTGCGCGCAGATCTTGCGCGACGCGCAGGACGCCATCTTCCCTGCCTTCGCGAGCCATAATGCGATGACATTGGCTTTCGTCGCCGAGCTGTTCGCGGGCGCCGATTACGAGCTGCAGCGGCTCCACGGCATGGGCGAGGGCGCGCATGATGCGATCGTCGGCCTGTTCCCGCCGCCGCGCCCGGTCCGCGTCTATGCACCGGTCGGCACGCACCGCGACCTGCTCGCCTATCTCGTCCGCCGCCTGCTCGAAAATGGCGCGAACTCCAGCTTCGTGCACCAATTTTCCGATCCCGACGTCACCGCCGAACAGCTCGCGGTCGACCCGCGCAGCATCGCGAGCAAGCCGTCGACGATTCCCACCGGCCGCACCCTGCTCGATCCCGAGCGCCGCAATTCGCGCGGTTATGATCTTGGCGAACCCGGTGTGCCCGAGGCGCTGATGGCGGCGATCGCCCAGGCGCGCCGCGCAAATCCCGTCGCGGCGCCGATCGTCGCGGGTCGGACGCTGACCGGCACCGCCATATCCGTCCACAACCCCGCGACCGGCGCCGCCATCGGCTCGGTGATCGAGGCCGACGCCGCAGCCGTCGATGCCGCGGTCGCCGCGTCGCAAAAGGTGCAGGAGGATTGGAGCCTCGCCGGCGGCGCCTTCCGCGCCGAGCGGCTCGAGCGCGCCGCCGACCTGCTCGAAGAGCGCGACGCGCTGTTCCTCGGCCTCGCGATCGACGAGGCGGGCAAGACGCTCGTCGACGCGGTCGCCGAAGTGCGCGAGGCGGTCGATTTCCTCCGCTATTATGCGGGCCAGGCGCGCGCACATTTCACCCACCCGCTGCCGCTCCCCGGCCCGACCGGCGAGCGCAACGAACTGATGCTCGAGGGCAAGGGCATCTTCGCCTGCATCAGCCCGTGGAACTTCCCGCTCGCGATCTTCCTTGGTCAGGTGTCGGCGGCGCTTGCTGCGGGCAATGCGGTGCTCGCCAAGCCCGCCGAACAGACCCCGCTGATCGCGCACGCCGCGGTCGAACTGCTCCACGAAGCCGGCGTGCCGGCCGAACTGCTCCACTATCTCCCCGGCCGCGGCGAGACGGTCGGTGCGGCGGTCACCGGCCACGCTGATGTCATCGGGGTCGCCTTCACCGGCTCGACCGAGGTCGCGCGGCTGATCAACCGCAGCCTCGCGATGCGCGACGGCCCGATCGCGACGCTGATCGCCGAAACCGGCGGCGCCAATGCGATGATCGTCGATTCGACCGCGCTTCCCGAACAGGTCGCGCGCGACGCCGTCGCCAGCGCCTTCCAGTCGGCGGGCCAGCGCTGCTCGGCGCTACGCCTGCTCTGCGTGCAGGAGGATGTCGCTGAGGGCATGATCGAGATGGTCGCGGGCGCGATGGCCGAACTCGACGTCGGCAATCCGGGGCTGCTCGCGACCGACACCGGCCCGATCATCGACGAAGAGGCGCAGGCCAATATCGCGACCTATGTCGCCGACGCTCGCGCCGCGGGCCGCGTGCTCGCCGAAGCTGGCGGCGAATTGCCTCCCGGCGGCCATTTCGTCCGCCCCGCGCTGATCCGCCTCGACCATGTCACCGATCTCAAGCGCGAGATCTTCGGCCCCGTGTTGCACGTTGCGACATGGAAGGGTGGCGAGCTCGACGGACTGATCGATGCGATCAACGCCTCGGGCTATGGCCTGACGCTCGGCGTGCACACGCGTATCGACGGCGTCGCGGCGCATGTCGCGGCGCGCGCAGCGGTCGGCAACGTCTATGTGAACCGCAACCAGATCGGCGCGATCGTCGGCTCGCAGCCCTTCGGCGGACGCGGCCTGTCGGGCACCGGGCCGAAGGCCGGCGGCCCGCATTATCTGTTCCGCTTCGCCGAGGAAAAGTCGATCTCGACCGACATCACCGCCGCGGGCGGCAATGCGGCGCTGATGGCCGGGTGATTTTGGCTCGCACAAAGCCACGAAGCCACAAAGAGCCTCAGACCCGTTGGCCCTGAGCCTGTCGAAGCGCCGTTCTTTCTTCGGTCGATCAAGAACGGTGCTTCGACAAGCTCAGCACGAACGGAGATGGAGAGTTCCTCTTTGTGGCTTCGTGGCTTTGTGCGAGTCTCCTCACGCCCCCGGCACGCCGAGCAGCTGCGCCTGCGCCTTCAATCGCGCCGCAGCGCCCGGATTGGCAGCGATCCCGTCCTTCAGCGCCTGTGCCGCCTTGGCGCTCTCGCCCAGCGTCATGCGGCTGCGCATCAGCATGATCCAGCGGTCGACGTCGGCGGGATTCGCCTTCAGCTTGGTTTCCAGCCCGTCGACCATGCCCTGGATCATCGCGTCCTGCTGGCCCTTGGGCAGCTGCGATGCGGCTTCCATATCGGCGCGGCTCGGTCCGGGGATCGCGCGCGCCGCGACCGGCATTTCGTCGGCGGTCAGCGCGCGCGGCCGGGTCGCGGCGAGTCGGGCCGCGACATCGATCTTGTTGATCTTGCCGACATCCTCGATCGTCCGGCGCAGATTTTCTTCCCATGGCGCGCCCTGCGGCGTGTCGGCGAGGAGTGCGAACCAGTCCTCGATCGCGCCCTTGTGATCCTTTTCGACGTCCTTTTTCACCGCGAGGAAATAGCGCGCGCGCGGATCCTTGGGGTCGAGCGCGATCGATTTCTGGAAGGCGGTGAGCGCTTCGGCGGGGAAGGGATCGCTCCGGCTCGCATAGATTCGCGCCTCGCCGAGCGCCGACCAAAGCCCCGCCGATTGCGGCGAAAGCGCCACCGCCTTTTCATAAGCGGCGATCGCAGCGGGAAAATTCTCGAGGTCGAAACGTGCTTCGCCGAGCATTTTCCACGCCTCCGGATTATCGGGTTCGGCCTTGGTCCGCGCCTCGAGCGCCGCGAGCTGGTCGGCGGGCGCGGCCGCCGCTTCGGGCGCCGCGACGGCGCTGTCTCCGGCGGAATCGCGCCAGATCGCATAGCCGATCGCGGCCGCCAGCAGCACGAAGGCGGCGATCAGGATTGCGCGATTGGTGCCCGTCATGCCGCCCGCCATCTTGTTGCTCTCGCTCATTTTTGCCCCTCTGTTCGCGCCTGCGAAAAAAACTCGCCGACATCCGCTGGTGTCTTGCCTTTGCCGGACGATGGTGTAGCCTTTGAAGGGCAAGGTCGGTCAACGACAAAATCGTCAACGGGTCGCACCGATTTTCCCAGTTCAACAGGGGAGGGGTGCATGGCAGTATCGGATCATGTCGATTTTTCGACATTCATGGAGGGCGTGAAAAAACGCAATCCGGGGCAGACGGAGTTTGTCCAAGCGGTCCAGGAAGTCTCCGAAGACATTTTCGACTTCATCAAGGACAAGGAAGAATATCACGCGCAGCAGATCCTGCGGCGCATCGCCGAACCCGACCGGGTCGTGTCCTTCCGCGTCTGCTGGGAAGACGATAACGGCAATGTCCGCGTCCAGCGCGGCTGGCGCGTCCAGAACAACAATGCCATCGGCCCGTACAAGGGCGGCATCCGCTTCCACCCCTCGGTCACCGAATCGGTGCTCAAATTCCTCGCCTTCGAACAGACGTTCAAAAATGCGCTGACCGGCCTCCCCATGGGCGGCGGCAAGGGCGGGTCGAACTTCAACCCCAAGGGCAAGAGCGTGCGCGAGATCATGCGCTTCTGCCAGAGCTTCATGACCGAACTCTATCGCCACATCGGCGCCGACATCGACGTGCCGGCGGGCGACATCGGCGTCGGCGGCCGCGAAATCGGCTTCATGTTCGGCCAGTACAAGCGCATCACCAACGAATTCACCGGGGTGCTCACCGGCAAGGGCCTCGAATGGGGCGGCTCGCTGATCCGGACCGAGGCGACCGGCTATGGCGCGGTCTATTTCCTCGCCAACATGCTGGCGGCGAAGAATATGGATCTCGTCGGCAAGACCGCGGTGATCTCGGGTTCGGGCAATGTCGCGACCCATGCCGCCGAAAAGATCGTCCAGCTCGGCGGCAAGGTGCTGACCCTGTCCGATTCGGGCGGCTTCATCCACGATCCCGACGGCATCACCCAGGAAAAGATCGACTGGGTGAAGGTCCACAAGACCCATCGCCGCGGCCGCATCGAGGAATATTGCGACGAGTTCAAGGGCGCCAGCTTCACCGCGGGCAAGACCCCCTGGGGCGTCAAATGCGACGTCGCGCTGCCGTGCGCGACGCAGAACGAGCTGCTCGGCGAGGATGCCAAGACGCTGGTCAAGAACGGCTGCATCGCGGTCAGCGAAGGCGCCAACATGCCGACCAACCTCGAGGGCGTGCATGTCTTCAAGGATGCGAAGATCATGTTCGCGCCGGGCAAGGCTGCCAACGCCGGCGGTGTCGCGGTTTCGGGCCTCGAAATGAGCCAGAACAGCGAACGCCGCAGCTGGAAGGAAAGCGAGCTGCAGCAGATGCTCAAGGACATCATGGACGGCATCCACAACAGCTGTATCACCTATGGCGATCAGGGCGGTGGCTATATCGACTATGTGAAGGGCGCCAATATCGCCGGCTTCAAAAAGGTCGCCGATGCCATGCTGGCGTTCGGGGTGGTGTAAGTTTCGGACCGAGGCGCAAAAGCGTCCGGTCGGGGTAAAAGGGGTTCTGCGATGACGACGCACGCTGGAAAGGAGCGCCGCGATCGGCCCTCGGCGGCTTTTGCCGCCGTGCGGTCGTCGCTCGTGGCTTTTGCCGCCCTCGTGCTGATGCTGGCGACGCTTGCCGTCGCGGCCGTCATCGCCGCCCCGCCCGCCCGTTCGCAGGGCGAGGACGGCGGCCGCTACACCGGCGTCGCCTCGTGCGCCGGCTCGACCTGCCACGGCCGGATGGAGGGCGACGGTGCCGTCGTCCGCCAGGACGAGCTCATGAAGTGGCAGGAGCCTTCGACCCCCGGCGGCGCGCACAGCCGCGCCTGGGCGGTGCTCAGCAACAGCCGCAGCCAGTTCATCGCCCGCAATCTCGGGCTCAAGGATGCGGCGACCGCGCCGATGTGCCTCGGCTGCCACAGCACCAAGGGCGCGATCGACGCGCTCGGCGCGCAGCGCGGCACCGTTCCGCTCGAGGACGGCGTCGGCTGCGAATCGTGCCACGGTCCCGCAGGCGGCTGGATCGCCAGCCATTATGCCGGCGTCGGCACCAACGCCGACCCCGATCGCGAAAGCCGCGAAAAACATCTCGCCAACCTGTCGGCGGGGCTCCGCAAGCTCGAGGATCCCGTCGTGCGCGCCGGGGTGTGCGTCGACTGCCATTTCGGCTCGTCGGGCGAGGGCCAGTTCGTCACCCACCGCATCATGGCGGCGGGGCACCCGCGCATCTCGTTCGAACTCGACCTCTTCTCCTCGCTCCAGGCGCACCATCAGGAAGATGACGACTATGGCTGGCGCAAGTTCGGCGCGGCCGGCGGGCGCACCGATCATGTCCAGATGTGGGCGGTCGGGCAGGCGGTCGCGCTCGAACGCAGCCTCCAGCTCTTCCAGTCGAAGCGCGGGACCGAGGGCATGTTCCCCGAATTCTATTTCCTCGATTGCCACAGCTGTCACCGCCGGATCTACGACCAGGCGAAGCCGGTGAAGACCAGCATGGACAATGTCGGGCGCAACATTCCCGAGGGCATGCCGCCCTATAATGACGAGAATCTGATCATGCTCGCCGCCGCAGCGCGGATCGCCGCGCCGGGGCTCGCCGACCAGCTCGAAACCCGCACCGCCGCCTTCCACCGCGCGATCATGGTCGACCGGGCGAGCGCGGTGCAGGCCGCGGCGCAGCTCGGCCAGACCGTCGCGGCGCTGAAATCGGCCTTCGCCTCGCGCAATTTCTCGGGCGCCGACGCCTTCACGCTGGTCGATGCGATTTCGGCCAAGGCGGTGGGCGATCGCCTCACCGACTATTCGGGGTCGCAGCAGGCGGTAATGGGGGTCGACACCCTGCTCAATTCGATGGTCTCGTCGGGGCGGATCACCGTCGGCGCTGCCGCCGGCATCCGCGGCGACATCGACCGCGCCTATGCCGCGGTGAAGGATCCCAATGCGTTCAAACCCGCCGAATTCCAGGCCTCGCTCGGCAGCGCGGTGCGCGCCATTCGGGCGCTGCGCTGATCGTCATGCCGAACCATAGCCGC
>NZ_LYVN01000030.1 GCF_001990265.1 Sphingopyxis sp. KK2 | reverse complement strand
GGACCAAATCGCTCGCGGCGAGCGCGGACGGCACGAAGCTCTATGTGGGTATCGGCTCGAACAGCAATATCGGCGAGCGCGGAATGAGCGCCGAGGAGGATCGGGCCGTCATCTGGGAGGTCGATGCCGCCACCGGCGCGAGCCGTATCTTCGTCTCGGGCATTCGCAATCCGACCGCGCTCGCCCTCGAGCCCTCCTCGAACGCCCTCTGGGCGGTGGTGAACGAACGCGACGAGCTCGGGGCCGAGCTCGTGCCCGACTATCTGACCTCGGTGCGCGAGGGCGCCTTCTACGGCTGGCCGTACAGCTATTGGGGGCGTCACCCCGATCCGCGCGTCCATCCGCAAAAGCCCGAGCTCGTCAGGACTGCGGTCACCCCCGATTATGCGCTGGGCTCGCACGTCGCGCCGCTCGGACTGAGCTTCGCGACCGAAGGGGGTCTCCCAGGCTATGAGGCGGGCGCCTTCGTCGGCGAGCATGGCAGCTGGAACCGCAAGACCCTCGCGGGCTACAAGGTGCGCTTCGTCCCCTTCGCGAACGGGCGCCCGGCCGCGAAGCCGAAGGATTTCGTGACCGGCTTCATCAAGGACGGTAAAGCGCGGGGCCGCCCGGTCGGCGTCACCTGGGACCCGGCGCGCGGCGCGCTCTGGATCGCCGACGATCTTTCGAACACGGTGTGGCGCGTCACCGGCCCCCGCGCGCTCGCGATGCGATCGCCGGTGTCCCCGGCGGCCGGCCAGAAATAATCAGCTGGCCCCGCCCGGCTTGAAGCGGATCACGCGCCAGACATAATAGGCAAAGAGCGCGGCCATGATCGCGGTGCTTGCCGGGCCGACCATTTTTTCGACGCCCTCGAAGCGCTCGGCGAGCACATAACCCGCGACCGCGAGCGCCGCGGTCCAGACGCCCGCGCCGAGCGCCGACAGCAGCAGGAAGCGCGTCGGCGGCATCGCGAAAATGCCGGCGGGGATCGAGATGAGGGTGCGGAGACCGGGTATAAGATGGGCGAGCGGCACCGCCCATGTGCCGTGGCAGCAGAACCAGCGCTCGATCCGCGCGATATCGTCGCCGCTGAGCGTGATCCAGCGCCCGTGGCGGTCGGCCCAGCGGCGAAGCCGCTCATCGCCGATCCTGCGCGCGATCATGTACCAGAAGAGCGCGCCGAGCAGGGTCCCGGCCAGTCCGGCAGCGATCACCAGCGGCAGGCTGTAGCGTCCGTCGGCGGCGCCGAAACCCGCGAGCGGCATGATCACCTCGGAGGGGATCGGCGGGAAGACATTCTCGAGAAACATGAGGAGGAGGATGCCCGCATAGCCCATCGTCTCGACGAGATCGGTGATCCAGTCGGTCATGCGGCGGCTCCCTGATCGGCATTCCCGCGGACGATCCGCACCGGCACCGATTTGGCGGCGGGCACATGGCTCTCCTCGGCATGATGCTCGAGCGGCATGAGGAGATTGCACTCGGGATAATAGGCGCCGAGGCAGCCGCGCGGGATCGCATAGGGGGTCGCGATCATCCCGTCGCGCCGGCGGCGCCTGCCGTCGCCCGCGTCGCTTTCGAGCGCGACGATCTCGCCTTCGGCAATCCCCGCCTCCGCCATGTCCTCGGCGTTGATGAACAGCACGTCGCGCGTTCCCTTCACACCGCGGAAGCGGTCGTGATAGCCGTAGATGGTGGTGTTGAACTGGTCGTTCGACCGCAGCGTCGTCAGCCGGAACCGGCCCGGGACATCGGCAAAGCCCGCTGCGGAGAGCCCCGAGGGCGTATGGAATTCGGCCTTGCCGCTCTTCGTTTCCCAGATGCGTTCGGCCGCCTTGTTGCCCTTCCAGAAGCCGCCGGGCGTGAAGAGCCGCTGCTCATAATCGGCGAAGATGTCGGGATAGGTCTCCGCGATCGCCGCGCGGATGCGGCTGTAGTCGTCAACCCATGCATCCCAGTCGAGCCGGGGGTTGGCCGGCACGATGCGCTTTGCGATTGCCGCGACGATCGCAGGCTCTGACAGGAGATGCGGGCTCGCGGGGGGCATCTTGCCGCGCGAGCCGTGAATGCAGCTCGTCGAATCCTCGACCGAGACGGCCTGCGGTCCGCTTGCCTGCAAGTCGCGCTCGATCCGGCCGAGGCATGGCAGCAGAAAGGCCTGTTTCCCTGGGAAGAGATGATTGCGGTTGAGCTTGGTCGCGATCTGGACCGAGAGCTCGAGGCGCGGCCAGGCCGCTTCCATCGCCCCGGTCTCGGGCACCGCGCGCAGGAAATTGCCGCCGAGCCCAACGAACGCCTTCACCGACCCGTCGATTATGCCGCGGCAGGTACCGACGGTGTCGAGCCCCTTCTTGCGCGGCGCGGAGAAGCCATATTGCGCCTCGAGCCGGTCAACCGGCACGAGTTCGGTCTTTTCGGTTATACCGACGGTGCGCTGCCCTTGCACGTTCGAATGGCCGCGCACCGGCGTCGGCCCCGCGCCGAGCCTCCCCACATTGCCGCGCAGCAGCAGGAGATTGACCACCATGCGGACATTCTCGACGCCCTTCACATGCTGCGTCAGCCCCATGCCGTAGATCGCCATGACCGCGCCGGCACCCGCATAGACGCGCGCCGCCTCCTCGAGATCGGCACGCGGCAGGCCGGTCTCGCTTTCGATGTCGCGCCATTCCGCCGCGCGCACCGAAGCGGCGAACGCATCGAAGCCGACCGTGTGCGCGGCAAGAAAGTCATGATCGAGCACCGCAGGCTTGCCGGCGGCCCGGGCCTCCTCGTCCCACAGCAGCAGATACTTGGCGATCCCCGTCATCGCCGCGATGTCGCTGCCCGCGCGCAGCTGATGATATTGGGTCGAGATCGCCGTTTCCTTGAGCGTCAGCATCTCGGCCGGGTTCTGCGGATCGGTAAAACGTTCGAGCCCGCGCTCGCGCAACGGGTTGAAGGTCACGATCTCGACGCCGCGCTTTCGGCAGGCGCGCAGGTTGTGGAGCATGCGCGGCGCGTTCGAGCCGACATTCTGCCCGAAGAAGAAGATCGCGTCGGCCTGCTCGAAATCCTCGATCCGCGTCGTGCCGACCGGCACGCCGAGCGCGGCCTTCAACCCGACCGAGGTGGATTCATGGCACATGTTCGAGCTGTCGGGGAGATTCTGGTTCCCGTACATCCGCGCCATGAGACCATACATATAGGAGGCCTCGAGACTGGTGCGGCCCGAGGAATAAAAGGCGACCGCGGCGGGATCGAGCGGGCGCAGCGCGGCGCCGATCGCGTCGAACGCCTCATCCCAGCTGCAGCCGATATATCTGTCGGTTGCGGCATCGTAGCGAAGCGGGTGCGTGAGCCGCCCCTGCTGTTCGAGGTCGTAATCCGTCCAGCCGCGAAGCTCCGACAGGCTATGCGTCTCGAAAAAGGCCGGCGTCGTGCGGCGGCGCGTCAGCTCCCATGCGGTCGCCTTCGCACCTTCCTCGCAGAATTCGGCGGGATGATGATCGGCGGGCTTCGGCCAGGCGCAGCTCACGCACATGAAGCCTTGCGGCTTGTTCTGGCGAAGCAGCTCGCGGTAGCCGCGCGCATCGACGCGCTCGCGGGTCAGGATATCGGCGAGCGAGCGGACCGATCCCCAGCCGCCCGCGGGTCCGGCGAAGCGGTAAATATGAGGCCGGTCGCCGCGCTGCGCCATCGTCAGACCGGGACCCGCGACGGTTCATGATAGGGGCACGCGTTGAAGGCGGCGCGAAAGTCGGCGCTGTGCCGGTAGGGATCGCGCCGCGCACGGTTGATGTTGCCGAGCGGGCGGTGCGCCTCGAGACCGGTCCAGACCGAGAAACGCATCGCCTCATCGACATGCGAACGGCGCGCAGCGTCCCAGCTGTCCTGCGCGCGGGCGCGCAGAAGCGCGACGCGCCGGAACGGAAATTCCTCCTCGTCCCATTCGACCGACGCGTCCTCGACCGGTTGCTTGGCAAGGTCATGGCAAAGCTGGACCCTAAATTCCCAGAGGGCGTCGAAGCCCGAAAGCTCGCTCCGCAGCTCCTCGCGGATGGCATCCTCACGCCCTCCGACATCGATCGTCTTGCCAGTCAGCGCCTTCATTTCGGGAGCGAGCGGCGCGAGGCTGAACTTTGCGATATAGTCGCCAAAGCGGAAGGCCGTCGCCGAATAATAGGTTTCGCCGAGCGGCTCGCTGTTGGGCGCGCCGCCGAGCGTGTCGACCGCGGCGGGCGCATCGAGACCGACCGCGGCATAGGCATGATGCACGCCGCGCAGCGCTGCCGAGATGACTTTCTTGGTGCCCTCGAGCCTGTCGGTCGTCTTGGCGAGCAGCTTCAAGTTCGCGAGGAATTTGTCAGCGGTCTTCGCCTGGAAGATCTTGCCGTTGACGAGGATGAAATCCTGCGCGCTTCCTTCGGCGCCCGCCAGCCGCGCGCCTTGCGCATCCTCGACCTTGATCGCGATACCGCGCGGCAGGCTGATCGTGTCGGGCAGGATGTCGCCGGCATTGGTCGAGACGCGAACCCACGCGCGATGCGCGCCCGGCGCCTCGAACAGGCCCTGCGCCAGCTCCTCGGGAAGCCCTTCGTCGACGATGAACTCGGCTTCGATGATCGCATGCGCCTTGGCATGGACCGCCCGCACCGCGTGACCATAATCTTCCGAGGTCTTCTCGAGGATAGTATCGAACGCCGCGTTGATTTCGGCGATCGTCTCTTCCTCATCGGGCAGAACTGTCTCGACGGCGGGGGTGTAACTCACAGGGCTGGACATTGTCGCTCTCCATATCCCCGCCCCGGCCGGCCGGCCGCTTGCAGTCAACGAGCGGAAGGCGGGATGGATGCGGGAGACCCTAAAAAGGTCCGGGCCGCAGCACCTTATGCCTGCCCGACTGCGAAAGAATCCGACAGGCACCTCCTGCGCCCGCAAGCCGCGAGAGACCACCGCCGGTCCCATCCGCTGCGGTCGGTCAGGAGAATCGCCGTGGCATTCCCGAGACGCCAGGCGCACGCACCATGGAACGCGCGCCCCTGCAGGGCGTAGCCCATCCATGTCCCGCTGCACCGGTCCTGCCTTCGAACGGAGCCGCCTCTTGGGTGACAATCCCCGCTGCCTGCCATGGTAGCCCGGACCGTCATCGAGGCCGAGCCGTCGCGATTGCGCCACGTCAAAGCGAATATCGTTCTCTACGGCGCGCTCTTCGCCAATCTCGGTATCGCCGTCGCCAAATTCGTCGCGGCCGCTGTCAGCGGCTCCTCATCGATGCTGTCGGAGGGGGTCCATTCGCTCGTCGATAGCGGCAACCAGATACTTCTGCTCTACGGCCAGGCGAAAGCGAAGCGGCCGCCCGACAATCGGCACCCCTTCGGCTATGGCCGCGAACTCTATTTCTGGGCCTTTGTGGTCGCCATCCTCATATTCGCGGTTGGCGCTGGCATCTCGGTGTACGAAGGCTGGATTCACTACCGCGATCCGGAGCCGCTACGCGATCCAACGATCAACTATGTGGTGCTCGGTATCGCGTTCCTGCTCGAAGGTGCGTCGTGGACGATCGCAGTGCGCGAGTTCAATGCCGGGCGGCGCGGCCTTGGCTGGTGGAAAGCGGTGCGGCGCTCCAAGGATCCGGCTGGCTTTATCGTTCTGTTCGAGGATAGCGCAGCGCTCGCCGGGCTCGCGATCGCGGCGGCAGGTATCTGGCTGAGCCATGCGACCGGCGATCCCCGAATCGACGGAATTGCCTCGATGGCGATCGGCGCGATCCTCGCGGCAGTCGCGATCCTGCTCGCGCGCGAGGCGAAAGAATTGTTGATCGGCGAGGCCGCCGACCCCGAACTGATCGCGCGGATATGGACCATCGTCGAACGGCGCCCCGAGATAACCGCGGTCAACCATGTGCGCACGATCCACACCGCCCCCAATTCGATCTTCGTAGCGGTCAGCGCCGATTTCGAAGATCGTCTTGCCATGGGCGACGCCGAGACTCTGATCGAGGCAATCGAGGCCGAACTCAAGGCGGCGTCGAGCGATATCAGTTCGATCTATATCCGCCCCGAGAAGCAGTCGGACGCACTCGTCCAGCCCCGCCCGTACGAGACGCCCGTTCCCGCGCCGACCAGCGAAATCTAGGCTCTAAGCTCGCCCCGTCGCATCTTAATCCGGATGACCGCGCTGGTCCCCGGCATATCGTGCGAAGCTTCGACCGCGGGGAAAGAAACGCGACCTGTGGGTCCGCGGCGGCGCTTCGACAAGGCGCGTGCCGGCTCGTGTGTCGCGTCGCGCGGGCAAGGCATATGACTTTGACCACACTTCGAGCCACGCAACCGCAAAGATGCATCCATGATCGCTATGGAAAGACTTGATCAAGTCAGATGACAGCGCCAGCGCGGGTATATGGCACGCATCGAAATCGGCTGTCCTGCGTTATTGGCAGGCGACAGGTCAGGAGCAGCCGATGGGGTCGATGGACGGGGCGTTTCGCGAGATATTTCCGGGCGACAGCGAGATGGCACGACAGATGCGCGCGCACGACTGGTCCGCGACCTCGCTCGGCGACCCTGCCACCTGGCCCGACGCCCTCAAGATACCGCTTCATATGCTGCTGACGTCGCGCTTCGAGATGTGGCTCGGTTGGGGGGACGACCTCGCTTTCTTTTACAACGACGCGTATATTCCGACGCTCGGTATTAAGCATCCGTCCATGCTCGGTCGGCCGTTTCGCGAGGTGTGGGCCGAAGTCTATGACGACGTCGCCGACCAGGTCGAGCGCGTGCGCGCCGGCGAGGCGACATGGAACAAGGCGCTGCTCCTCCTGCTCGAACGCAGCGGCTATCCCGAAGAAACCTACCACAGCTTTTCCTACAGCCCGCTGGGCGAAGGCGCCGGCAAGGTCGGCGGCCTCCTTTGCATCGTCTCGGAGGAAACCGAGCGGATCATCAGCGAACGCCGGCTCGAGACGCTCCGCCATCTTGGAACCTCACTTGTCGGCGCCGCAGATGTGCCGTCCGTGATTGCCGCGGTCCGCGCGGTCTTCACGGAGAACCGGCGCGATTTCCCTTTTGCCGAGCTTCGTCTCGATGCCGACGGCGGCCGCCTCCACCGCTGCGATGGAGAAACGACGGTCGCGAGCCTGCCGTCCCGCGAGGCTCCGGGCCGCATCTTCGCGCTCGATGCCGGCACGTCCTGGCCCTCAGGCGACTGGGACATCGCCCCGCGCGATGCGCTTGTCGTCAACATCCCGGGCGCGGCCGACAAGCCGCCGCTGGGGTCGCTCGGCTTCGGGCTCAACCCCTATCGGCGCGCTGACGATGAACTCATCGAATTCGCCAACCTCATCGCCGCCCAGGTCGGCGGCGCGCTTGCCAGCGTTGCAACGCTCGACACCGAACGCCAGCGCGCGGACCGGATGTGGACGCACGCCCGAGACTTGATGGTTGCCGTCAACGCCGAGGGCGTGTTCGTATCGGCCAGCCCCGCCTGGAGCCGAATTCTCGGGCATGACAGCGGCGACGTCATCGGCCACCACTTCGAAGAGTTCGTCCATCCGGACGATCTCGAGGGGACGCGCGCGGCGCTCGGCCAGGCGATGAACACCGGGGATTTGACCGGTTTCGAGAACCGGTTTCGGACGAAGGGCGGCGACCTTCGCTGGATTTCCTGGCACACCGCAATGGAGGATGGCCTCGTCTTCGGGTACGGCCGCGACATCAGCGAGCAGAAACGAGGCGCCGAGCAGCTGGCGCTCGCCGAGGATGCGCTGCGGCAGGCGCAGAAGATGGAGGCGGTCGGCCAGCTGACTGGCGGCGTTGCGCACGACTTCAACAATCTGCTGATGGCGATCCACTCGAGCCTCGAACTCCTGGCGCGGCGCACCGAGGACGATCCCCAGATAGCCAAGCTGGTGGATAACAGCCTCAAGGCGGCGGAACGGGGCGCGGCGCTGACGCAGCGCATGCTGGCCTTTGCGCGGCGGCAGGAACTGGTGACCGAAGATGTCGCGCTCGAGCCGCTGGTTGCGGGAATGATGGATCTTCTCGGCCGCTCGCTCGGGCCGAGTTTCGAGATCCGCACCGATTTTCCCGGAGACCTTCCTGCGGTTCGCGCCGACGTTAATCAGCTCGAGATGGCGCTCCTCAACCTTGTCGTCAATGCGCGCGACGCAATGCCCGCCGGCGGCATCATCGTCATTTCGGCAGCTGCCACGACGCCTGACCGGGCCGCGCTTCCCGAACTGGCAGCAGGCGACCATATCCGTCTGACGGTCGAGGATCGCGGCCCGGGCATGGACGCCGAAACGCTCGCGCGCGCCGCCGATCCTTTTTTCACCACGAAGGGCATCGGCAAGGGTACGGGACTCGGCCTGTCGATGGTTCACGGCTTCGCGCGCCAGCTTGGCGGGGCGCTGCAGCTCGAGAGCCGCCCGGGCGAGGGCACCCGCGCGCACATCTGGCTCGCACCCGGCAGTGCCTGCCCCCGCCCCCCTCAGGCGGCCGCATCTGCCGCTTCCCCTTCCGGTCGCCGCCACGTCGTTCTCGCAGTCGACGACGATGCGATCATCCTCATGAACACCGCCGCACTACTCGAGGATCTGGGCCACGAGGTGCTCGAAGCCGCCTCGGGCGATGAAGCGCTGGAGCTTCTCGAGGCACGGCCCGATATCGATCTTCTGATCACCGATCAGGCGATGCCTGGCATGACGGGAAGCGAACTGATCGCTGCGGTACAAGCCGGGCGCCCGGACCTTCCGGTCATCCTCGCGACAGGCTATGGAGAAACGCCGGCGACGAACGGACTTGATATCCAGCGCCTCGGCAAACCCTATGGCCAGAGCGATTTGCGAATGGCTATCGAGGCAATCGTCTCTTGAGATAGAGACGCACCTATGAACAAGCGTATTCTGATCGTCGAGGATGATCCCCTCGTCGCGATGATGCTCGAGAATGCGCTGGACGCACCCGGCCACGACGTCATCGGCGATGCCGGCGATATCGTTTCCGCCCTTGCCCGGATTGCCGCTGGCGGTTTCGACGCGGCGATCGTCGATGTCTATCTTGAATCGGGCTTGCCATGCGACGCGGTCGCGGAAGCCCTCGCCGCCCAGTCATTGCCGTTTCTCGTTGCGACCGGCGGCTTCGTCGGGCGGCCGGGCCCTTGCTGGGACGGCCGGCCGATCCTCACGAAGCCCTGCACGCTTGCCCGTCTGGAGGCGGCCCTGACCGGCCTTTCCGCGCGAAGCAGCTGACGCTTCCCCGGTCAAAGACCCGCTTTTTCGAGAGCTGCCACCAGCTCCGGATCGATTGCGCCGGACCGCTTTGGCGACAGGCGGTTAAGCAAAGTCTGGATCCGCCTTTGCGCGACCTGCAGCGCCTTGTGCCGCACTTCGCGCTCCCGGTTCGTCCGCCACGAACGGCTCTCGCCGAGCAATGCCGCCCATTTGGCTTCCTCGGCGGCAAGCACTGCGAGGGCGAGCCGCAGACCGTCGCGCTGCCCCCGTTCATGCTCATCGTCCATGACTTTCTCCCACGGCGAACCAACGATGCGCCGCCCAAGGCGACCCTTGTCCGACCGGACGTCGAGCCGAAAAAGGTGCCGACGGAACCTTTGGGACCGCCACGGACTCCACCTTTGAAGGAGCAGGCGCATGAAGGACGAACCCGAAAAAGGCCAGCATGTCAGCTGGAAAAGCCACGGCGGCCGGGCTGAGGGAAAGGTCGTGCGGAAGATCACCGAGCCAATAGACATCAAGGGCCATCATGTCGCCGCATCGCCCGACAACCCGGAGTTTCTGGTCGAGACCGCCGAAGGCAAACGCGCAGCACATAAGGCGGCCGCTTTGAGGCGCAAATAAAGGGGCAGAACCAAGAGGCCAGGATCGGCCCATCAGCTGCTGGCCGCCCGGCAGGGTCGCGATATTCCGGCTCCAGCTCATGATGCGGTCTCGATCATGATCTGGAGAGCGGCGGCGACGGCCTGATCAAGGACATGGCGGCGACCGATGTCACCGAAATGGAAGTCCTCGACCCGCACCACGTCCGTACCGGCAACGCCGATGTAGACTAGACCGACTTCCTCGCGGCCTTCACGCGGTCCGCAGAAACCGGTGATGGCCAGTGCAATATCCGCCTGACTCTTGCGAAGCGCACCCGTCGCCATCGCCGCGGCAACCTCGGAACTGACCCCATCGCACTGCTCGGCAACGTCTCGCGCCACGCCGAGCATCTCGCATTTGGCGTCGATCGAATAGGCAACAAAGCCGCGCTCGAGATGGGGTCCAAGTGCGGAATCGGCCGCGAAAATCGCCGCCAGTTGCCCGCCGGTGCAGCTTTCGGCGGTCACGAACCGCAGGGTCTTGCCCGCTAGATGGCGGGCAAGCTTGCGACTGCGGTGTTCGATCAGCGTCGCCGCACTCACCCTACATTGTTGCGAGTTCGGCGGGTGGAAGTCCCGCGGTCTCGGCCTGGCGCTTCAGATCTTCCTTCCGGGCAAGCATCCTTTCGCCGAGCGCGTCGAGATCGACGTCGGCGGCGCGCGCTTGCTGGAACATATTGTCGTGCTGCTTTTCCTCTTCCTTCACATGATGCTTGATCTCTTCGGACAGCACCGTGACCTTCGCCTCGAAGAACTCGTCGTCGGGCCCCGATGCGACGATCTCGTTGATCAGTATCTTGGCGCCGTCGTGTTCGACATAGGCTTCCTTCAGCAGATCGTCGTCGATCTTGCCCTTGAGCGCCGGATAGAAGACCTCTTCCTCGATCTGCGCATGGATCTTGAGCTCGGTGCAGATCCGGTCGGCGATCTTCGCCTTGCGGTCGGTCCCGCTCGCCTTCTCGAATTCCTCGAACAGGGCTTCGACCGCGCGGTGGTCGGCGGCGAGAATATGGGTGGCGTCGGTGTCGATTTCGGTCGGTTTCATGGCAGTCTCCATCGTCGTGCCCCGCCCATGTTCAGCGCGCGCCGCGCCCGAAAGTTGCCGCCCCTTCGCTCAGACCGCACCATCGTCGGCATCGCGCTGGCGCGCCGCGCCGCCCGACCGTTTGATGAAGCTGATCTTGCCTTGCGGCTCGAGGATCGCCCATTCGACGTCCGAGAGGTGGGCGATGCCCGCGAGCCGCATCTCGGACTCGATTTCGTCGGCGGTGAGCCGGTCGCGGTGGAGATTGTCGCGAATGATCTCGCCCTGCTTCACCACGACGCGCGGGTGGCCTTCGAGCATATTCTTGAGCCGTGGAAAGAGATAGGTCGCCCAGCTCAGCGTGAGCGCCCAGAAGGCAAATGTGACGATCGCGAGCAGCGCACCGGTCAGGCTGAAATCATTGTGCGTGACGCCCTGCTGGATGAGGTCGCCCATCACGACGAGCAGGACGAGCTCGAAGGGTGTCATCTGCCCGAGCTCGCGCTTCCCCATGAGACGGAGCAGCGCATAAAGCAGGAAGAACATCGCGCTCGCGCGGAGGACGATATCCATCAGGGAAGAACCTTGATGTGGAGCGGCATGCCGCCGAGCCGCCGATCGCCATCGAACAGCGCAATCTCGCCCTCCGTTCCGGCGAAGAGCGGCGGGTTGATCTGCCCGTCGATCTTGACGACGAGCGTCTCGCCTGCACGAAGTTCGCCGTAGGAGAAGCGATAGGCGCCGCCTTTGAAGCTCTCTTCGGCGGCAGCGGGGATCATCGTGTTGATCGTCATGTCGGTCCAGAGCGAAGGCGAGACCGCGAGCACGACGTTCGAAATATCGCTGGTGGCCTCGATCCGAATGCGGGTTTCGAAAAACTCGCCGTTGCGAATGACCGACGGCGTCTTAACCTCAAGCCGCGCCGCCCCAAAGTCTTTGCTCCGCAGCGGGCTCGGTTGCCCCCCGGCGAGGCCCGACAGCGCGAAGACGACGATCGCTGCGAGGATGAGGAAAGAGATAGGACTCGCGTGGCGGTGCCAGCGTTGCCCGGAGATCATTGTCTCGCTGATCCCGTCGGGCCGCGATTCAGCGGCCCTTGCCGTCTGATCGTCGGCAGCGTTCCCGGCTGCCTTACGCTTCTCGCCCGTCAAACGAGCGGCTCCGGCCACGGCCGGGCAAGATAGGTTCGAACTGCGTCGGCATGATCGCCGACGGCCGCGACCGCGATCAATATTTCGGACTGGCTGACGCCGAGAAGCCGTGCCCATGCGCGCATCGCGTCGGGCTCGCTGCGATCGATCCGGCCGTTTTCGAACTTCTGGTGGATCATGCCCGTCTCCCGTCGATGTTGACGGGCGAACGCACATGGCATGCGAAAGTTGCGGAAGCGGAGCGCCTATCTCTGCTCGCCGGTTATCCTCACAACTGGCGCAGGATAGTTGCCGAGCGGCGCCCTCTTCTACTCCTCCCTTCTCCTCGTCCGCGCGCGCCGCGAAACGCCGTCATGCGGCGAAAGTTGCGCAGACAAACGAAGATAAATCCCGGCGATTGCAGGCAACTTTCGCGCTCAGCAAAGGGTTTGTCGAACCAGAACCCACAGCCAATGGAGATCATCATGAGCGTCAAGGGACAGATCAAGGAAGCCGCCGGTTATGTGAAGGAAGAAGCCTTCGAAAATGGCGACAGCCCGGAAGCGAAGCGCAAGGCGCAGGAAGGCCGCGACCTTCGCAACGAAGGCCGTATCGAAGATGGCAAGCCGCCGAAGACGGGTACTCCCGGCACCGAAAACTAATCCTCCCAGCCAGATTGATGGCCCCCTCGGGTCCGCGCACGCGGACCCATTTTTTTGCCCGGGCGGCAAGCCACCTGGCTGAAAAGAAATTCGCATTGACCCAGAGCAAGTCGGCCGAACTTCCGCGCCCGCGGCGCATTGATGCGGAATGATGCCCCGCATAGCCTTCGTCGGAGCCGGTCCGACCACACTTTACACGCTGCACGCGCTTCTCGCGCACAATCCCCCGCCCTTCCGTCTCGCCATTTACGAAGCGCAGGCGAGCGCGGGCCGCGGAACGCCCTATCGCCCGGGCTGGAACGACCCCGCCATGCTGGCGAATATCGCCAGTATCGAGATCCCGCCGCTCGCCGAGACGCTCTGCGACTGGCTGCGGCGACAGACGCCGGAGCGGCTCGCCGATCTCGGCGTCGATCCCGGCGCGATCGGCGAACGCACCTTTTATCCGCGCGTCGCGCTTGGCGAATATTTCCGAGATCAGTTCGACGCGGTCCTGGATATGGCACGCGCACGCGGCGTCGATGTCGAACTGCGGACGCGCTGCCGCGTCGAGGATGCCGTCAGCACCCCCGGCGCGATGATCCTCAAAATCCGCTCCCGGTCAGGTGAGCGCAGCGAGGAGACGTTCGACCAGGTCGTCCTCGCCACGGGCCACCAATGGCCCGCCGAACCCGAGGTTCGCCCGGGCTATTTCCTCAGCCCCTGGCCCTCCTCGGCGCTGGCCGCGGTACCCGCCTGCAGTGTCGGCATTCGCGGCAGCTCGCTCACCGCCATCGATGCGTGCGTCGCGCTGGGGAACGTCCACGGGTCGTTTGACGAGGCCGAGGATGGCGAAACACACTATCGTCCCGCACCCGCCACCGACGCATTCCACATGACGATGATGTCGAGGAAGGGTCTCCTGCCCGAGGCCGACTTCTACGCGCCGCTACCCTATGAGCCGCTCGCCATCTGCACCGACGAGGCCATGAAGGACCTTGTTGCCAGCGACGAAGACCAGTTGCTCGATGCCGCGTTCGAACTGTTCAAGGCCGAACTTGTTGCCGGCGATCCCCGTTATGCGGCGAGTATCGGCCTCGAGAATCTCGATCTCGAGGGCTTTTGCGAGGCCTATTTCGCAAGGCGCGCGGCGAGCGACCCGTTCGAATGGGCCGAAGCCAATCTCGCCGAGGCGAAACGCGACTATGCAGAAAAACATACCGTCGCCTGGCGCTACGCGATCCTGCGCATGCACGAGGTTCTCGCGCTCCTGGTGCCCCATCTCGATGCCAGCGACTATCGCCGCTTCATTCGCCACTTCAAGCCGATCTTCGTCGACGATTATGCCACCGTTCCGCACAAATCGATCCGGCGGCTGATCGCACTCCACCGGGCTGGCAAGCTCGATGTCGCAGCGATCGGCGACGACTACCGCATCGACACGAGCGGCGACGAGGCGGGTGCGACGCTGGTTCTCGGCGGCGAGCGCCGGTATTTTCCGATATTCATCGAAGCGATGGGCCAGCGCCCCTTGGGCGCCGCGGCCTTTCCCTTTCCTTCGCTGCGGCGCCAGGGGATCGTGCGCGACGCGGCGCTTGAAGCCGGCAAGGGGGACATGCGCGGTATCGCGATCGACGAGGAGTTTCATCCGCTTGCGGACGACGCCCCGGAAGATCGTCTCTTCTGCCTCAGCCTGCCCTTCCTTCTCGGCCGTCACCCCTTCATCCAGGGGATCACAAGTTCGCACGAGATGGGGCTCGTTGTGGGCGAGCAGCTGGCCGCAGTCGTCGCCGAGGCGCAGGCCGAGCAGGCGGCAGCATGAAGCTGTTCGCCATCTATATCGGCGGCGAGATGGCCGGCGCCAATATCGAGCTGCACGACATGCGCTTCGTCGCCGCGCCGACCATCGCCGACACTTATGATGCGCTTCGCCGGCAATGGTGGGGCACGCCCGGCAGCCTCCATATCGACTGCTGGGCCGAGATCGATCATGCCGATGGCTATGACATCATCCTGAAACCCGAGCCGTTCGAGGGTCCCGAGCGGCTCTATTATGTCAATCTCGGCGGCTATGTTCCGGGCGAATTCCTGGAGCGGCACCGCAATATCTTCATTGTCGCCGACACGCTTGCACGGGCCAAGTCGCGAGCCCTGGCCTCGGTGCGGCAATGGCTGCAGCCGCACCGCGACGAGATGTACGAGGCCGAGCAGGCCTTTGCGCTTGATGCCGTCGCCGCCGAAGCGCGGCTCCACATTCATCTCGCGCCCGCTCCGCGGCGCGAGCCCGTCGTGACCTGTGAATATCGCCCGATCCGCGCGGTGCTCCGGCGAAGCCGTGACGCCGCGTCCGGACCCTGACGCGGAGTGACGACACCGACCGTGCCCGCCGCAACTCCCGCCTTGGCGGCGCATTGATGCAGAGACAGACGTTCCAGAAAAAAGGCTCTTCCCATGACCATGACCACCAAAAAGCTCTCCGAGAAGATGAAGGACATCGATTTCGCGATGCTCGCCACGCACACTGCGGGCGGCGCGATCGGCTCGCGGCCGATGAGCAACAATCGCGAGGTGGACTATGATGGCGATGCCTGGTTTTTCACCGACGAGACGGCGCTGATGGTCGCCGACATCGCCGCCAACCCGAATGTCAATCTGAGCTATCAGGGCAAGTCGGGCCTGCTCGGCATGCGACCCTTCTTTCTCGCTATCGAGGGCCATGCCGCGCTCATCCGCGACAAGGCCGCGTTCGCCGAACATTGGACGAAAGGGCTCGAACGCTGGTGGCCGGACGGCGTCGATACGCCGGGCCTCGTCCTCATCAAGGTCTCGGGCACCCGCGCCCATTATTGGAATGGCGAGGATGAGGGCGAGCTCCAGCTCTGACCGAGCCGCCGGTCAATGTCCCGCGACCGTTGCCGGTCGCGAGCCGGGGAAGAGCCCGCTGCCTTAAGGGTCTTCAGTCAATATCGTTTGCGAACCGCGCCGCGAAAGGCGAGATTTATGCCGAACCTATCCTATAGTGATCGTGGAGACGCCGAAGACATCGCGCTCGAGGGTGGTTGCGCTTGCCGTGCCGTCCGGTACCGCCTTGAGGAAAGGCCCTATGACACCGGCTGGTGTCACTGCCGGGTCTGCCAGCATGTCTCGGGTTCGGGCGGCATGGTCTTTACGACCGTGCATCTGGACCGGTACCGCATCCTTGCGGGCGAAGAGCATATCGGCCGCTTTGCCTCGACCAGCTTTGGAACGCGCAGCTTCTGCCGCGAATGCGGCTCGCCCCTGACCATCCATGTGCGTCATCAGGCCGACGAAATCGACATTGCCGCAGGGACGCTCGACGATCCGGAAGAGGTTGCGCCGACTTTCCATCTTTACACCGCCGAAGCGCCGAGCTGGATGCCGATGGTGGCCTTCCTTCCGCGCTACAAGGCCCTCCGACCGAAGACGCGCGGGCTCGAAGAGGGTGTCACGGAGGCGGGCTGAGGGCTCATAAAAGCCCGAGGAGGCAATTGCGACATCGCGCGCGCGCCAATGATCGCAGCTCTGAAACGCAAAAGGGCTCCGCCGGTCGGCGAAGCCCTTCGTCGCTCTCAAATCCGGACCGGCGGGAGCCCCCCAGCTCCCGGCCTGGACGAGAATCAGGCGTGCCACAAAGGCGAACATTTTCGCGGCAACCTTGATCTATGTTTCTCGCTGGACGTTCTTCGTGCCGGCCGCTCATACGCAGGGCTCGGCGCCGGCGCCGTGCACGCAGCGGATATTCCGGTCAGCGCGAACGTTGCACGGCCCGCTGGCGCAACCGACTGACCGACCGAGCGTTTCCTGCCCGGTTCATGATGATTGCGAGCTTCGCCGCTTCCGAGCCGGAGCTTGCCCTGCCCTTGAAAGGATTTCCCATGCGCATCTTTATCCTCGGCGCCTGCTCGGCCCTTATCCTTACAGCATGCGACAGCAAGCGGGAGGCGGCAGAAGACAAGATGGAGCGCGCAGCCGAGACCAGCGCCACGGTCGCCGGTCCGCTCCCCGCAGCGCTAGGGCTCAGCGAAGCGCAGCTGCTCGATGCCGATATTCTGGGGGCCGACGGCAAGGAACTCGGAGACGTGTCGCAGGTGCTGCGCGGTGCCGACGACAAGGTCGACCGCCTGCTTGTCGAACTCGATGGTGTCGGTCCGGACCGATATGTGCATGTGCCCGTGCAGGGCCTGAAGGTCGTCGTTCGCGGGGACGACATCGATCTCCAGACCAGCATGGCAAAGGCCGAGTTCGACGCGCTCCCCGAAGTCAAGCTCGCGGCACCTTGAGCGATGGCGCGCAAAGCGAAACAATGACCGCGGCCGTCTTCCATCGCCGTGTCGATGTCGGCGGCGTCGGCATTTTCTACCGGGAAGCGGGTCCGCCCGACGCCCCGGTGCTGCTACTGCCGCATGGCTATCCCTGCTCGTCCTTCGAATTCCGCAATCTCCTGCCGCGGCTTGGCGACCGGTGGCGTTTGCTCGCCCCCGATTATCCGGGCATGGGGTACAGCGATACGCCCGAGCGCTTCGACTATAGCTTCGACGGCTATGCGAAACTGCTCTACGGTTTCGTGCGCGCGCTGGGAATCGAGCGCTTCGCCCTCTATCTTCACGACTTCGGCTCGCCGATCGGCGCGCGCCTCGCTATCATGAAGCCAGAGCGCATCCTCGCGCAAATCATACAGAATGGCGACATCCCCTATGAGGATGCGCTCGGCGACAAATATGCCGAGATCGAGAAGAGCTGGTCGCTTCCCGAGCCCGAGATGTGCGCCGAAATCGGCAAGGCCATCAGCGAGGAGGTATTTCGCGAGGAGTTTCTGAACGACGTGCGGGCAGACCTCGTTCCGCGAATTCCCCCGGACCTCTGGAAGCTTCACTGGTCGCTGATCACCCCGAGACGCCGCGAGATCGCCATCGACCTCATCGCGGGCCTCAAGGCCAACCGCTCTTGGTTCGGCGAGCATCGTCGATATTTGCGCGAGCAAAGTCCGCCGACGCTCATCGTCTGGGGGTCGCAGGACTTCTACATGCCCGAGAAATCGGCGCGCGCCTATTTGCGCGACCTGCCGGACGCCGACCTCCACCTGCTCGACGGCGGGCACTGGCTGCTCGAGACCAATCTCGAAGAGGTGGCTGCGTTGATGCGGGACTTTCTCGACCGGACGCTACGCTGAAACCAAAAGCCGCGAACACACGGGAGTGGCGGGCTTTCCCGCAAGGAACGATGCGCAGCGCGGCGGATTGATGCGCTATGGACATCCGCTCCGGTCAATCGGCTTCGGCAACCCGGACACCCGCCAACGGCTGGGCTGGTCCTCCACGTCGCTGGGCGAAGTCCGTCTGGACGCCGGCTTGGCTAGAGCGCCGACCGCGCCCGCTTCGGATCGCCGTGCGGACAGTCGCGATCCTTCTTCTCACCCTCTTCGCGATCTGGCTCATCCTCTTCATCACGAAGGGCCGCTTCCTCAAAGGGCCGTTCGAGCGCTTCGCGACCGCGCAGCTCGAGCGCGAGGTCGACGTCGGCGGCGACTTCCAGCTTTATTTCGCGCCGTTCAACGTCAAATTCTACGCCGAGGACGTGCGGATCGCCAACCCGGCCTGGGCACGCAGCAGGCAGTTCTTCACCGCGAAAAAGGTCGACACGCGGCTCGCCACCCTGCCCTTGATCTTCGGGGACCGCATCCTGCGGTTCGCCGATCTCGACGGCGCGCGCGTCGCGCTCGAATGGGATGCCGGAAACAAACGAAACAGCTGGACCTTCGGCGACCCGAACCGCCCGCCAGAACCGCTCGAGCTTCCGCAGATCCGCCGCGCCGCGATCACGCAGAGCGGCCTCAGCTACCGCGATCCCAAACTGCAGCTCTTCGCCGATATCGATATCGACACGGTGCGCGCCACGGGAACGCGCATCAACGACGATATCCGCTTCTCGGGGCGCGGCACGATGCGCGCACAGCCCTTCACCCTGTCGGGCGGTCTCAAATCGCCAAACGAGACGATCGCCGGCGGCAGAAATGCCCTCACCCTCCATGCGACCGGGCTCGGCAACACGCTCGACGTCGCGGGGACGCTGCCGGGTCCGACCGAGCTCGAGGGCGCCGATCTCAAGCTGCAGGCGCGCGGCGGCAATTTGTCGCGCATCTTCGACTTTCTCGGTGTCGCAATCCCCGACACCCGGGCGTACCGGCTGACCTCCGCCCTGACTTACGAGAAGGAAGTATGGAAGCTGACGGGCATGAAAGGCCTGTTCGGCGACAGCGACCTTGCTGGCTCGCTCGCGGTGAGCCAGCCCAGGGGGCGGCTCTACCTCAAGGCCGATCTTGCCACGCGCTCGCTCAACATCATCGATGCCGGGCCGTTCGTCGGCTATGACCCGCAGCGCCTCGACAAGATGGGCACCGGCGGCACCGTCGAGACCGTGGGCGGTCGGCCGCGCATACTCCCAGACGCACCGCTGCGCGTCGCGGCCCTGAAGCGCTTCGATGCCGATGTCCGGTACCGCGTCACCCGCGTACGCGCCGAGAGTTTTCCGATCAGCCAGGTCGACCTGACGCTCGGGCTCAAAAATGGTCTGATGGAGCTCAAGCCGTTCAATTTCGTCGTCGCCGACGGCACGGTGAAAAGTGACATATCGATTGACGCCCGCCCTGCGGTGGTGCGCACCGAATATGACATCCGCCTGTCGCCAACGCGTCTCGGGACCCTGTTAGCCCGTTTCGGGACCGAAGAGTCGGGCACGACGGGAACGGTGAGCGGCCGTATCAGGATGGTCGGCTTCGGCGACAGCGTACGCGCGTCGCTTGCAACCTCGAACGGGAGGATCGCCTTCGTGATGCCGCAGGGCACCTTCTGGACGCGCAACATCCAGCTCGCCGAACTCGACCTTGGCACGTTCGTGCAGAAGATGTTCCAGGATAAGCTCAAGAAGCCCGTCGAGATCAATTGCGGGCTGATCGCCTTCACCGTGCGCGGCGGCATCGCCGCTGCCGATCCGATCCTGATCGATACGAAGAAGAATGTTATGCTCGGCCGCGGCGGCTTCTCGTTCCGCAGCGAAGCGCTCGATATGGCGGTGCGTGCCGACGGCAAGACCTTCAGCCTCTTTTCGGGCCAGTCTCCCGTCGGCGTCGGCGGCTATTTCGCGGCGCCGAAGATCGATCCGGTGAGCGACGAACTCGCCGGACGCGCCGGCGCCGGGCTCGGTCTCGGCGTCCTCGCCAGCCCGGTGGCTGCGATCCTTCCGTTCATCGATCCGGGCGATGCGAAGGCGGCGCAGTGCGGCCCCGTTCTCGCCGGGGCGACCGCGGCGGCGCAGCGCACCAGCAAGGGCAAGCCGCGCGACGACGTCGGCAAGGGCACGACCGCCAAGTCCGAGGATGGCAAGCAGTCCCGCGAAGGCGAGAAGAAGCAGCGCAAGAAGTTTCTCGGGATATTCTGATCCCTCGCCGCCGGCGGGCTTTCACCCGCCAATGGCAATGCCAGACGGAAGCCCGCCTCCCGAAACGATAAAGGGCGCCGTGCCCGGCGCCCTTCACCCTGCCCTTAGGGAAGGCAGTCTTATTTCTTCTGCGTGTCGCCGACGCCGGATTCGGAGGGAGCGATCTCGCCATTGTCGTCCATCACATTGGCTTTTTCTTCGCCCTGCTCTTCGACGACGTCGGCCTTCTGCTCCATCGCTTCCTTCGCGGGACCCTCGGGCATCGCGTCGGCCTGATCGTCGATCGCGTCGGCCTTTGCTTCGGCCTGGTCTTCGACCTTGTCGGCGGCGGGGCTCTGGCAGGCGCCGAGCGCGAGGGCCGAGGTGGCAGCAAGGGTTACAAACAGCTTTTTCATCGAGACTCTCCCTGTTGTTGACTGCCGAGCTAACGCGGCGCGGCCCACAGGGTTCCGCCAGCCAGCCAGGTGAAAATCATCAGCGTCTCGCAGCCATGATCCGTGCGATCATGTCCTCGTCGCGTAGCCGCCGCCAGCGGGCCTCGACGAAGCTGTGGACCCCGAACAGGAAAAGACCCGCGGCGACGAGCAGATAGAGCGGCGGATTGTCGGTCAGCGCCGACAGCGCGTCGCCGAGTCCCCTGACCTCGCCTGCGGCGCCGAACCAGCCGCCGCGCACGAGCGAAACACCGATCACCGCGAACACCACCGCGCGCGCAGCAAGTCCGACGCGGCCCACGGGCACCGCCCAGGCGGGTGCTGCCGCATCGAGATCCTTCGCGAATTCGGTGGTCCAGGCTTTGACGGCTTGCTGCGCGGCTGCCGCGAGGAATGCGGCGCCGACGAGCCCGAGCAGCAGGCCGCCGAGCGGCAAGTCGAGCAGCATAGCCGCCGCCTCTTTCTCGCGGCCCTCCTCGGCCCCGCCGCCCGAGGCGAGGCGAAGCGCCGCCCAGGCGAGGATGAAATGCGCGATGCCGCTCGCGGCATAGCCCACGCGTACGGCAATTCCCTTGGCGGCCGTCCCCTTGTTTTCGCTATCGAGCGCCGCCCCGTAGAGGCGAAAGCCGCCATAGAGCGCGAGCCCCATCGCGAGGAGGGCGAGCAGGATAGGGCCAGCGGGCATGTCGCGGACCGAGCGAAACACGGCTTGCGGGCTGGGGTCGTCGGCGGACGAGCCGCTGATCGCGATCCAGGCAAGCAGGCAATAGACGACGCTGCGCGCGAACCAGCCGGTTCGCGCAAATGTCTCGAGCCGCCGAAGCCTGTTCATGATGCCTGTCCCGATGGTTGACCATCAAGCCAACGCCCGCTGCCCCCCGCAGTTCCCGCCGCTCCGAGCCGCGGCGCCGGACCCGGCTTTCCCTTCCCGGCAGGCCGCGTTTAGATCGCCGCCGCCCTTGCGGCGGAGGCCCCGTTAGAAGTCTGTCGGTTCAGCCGGATTTTCTCGAAAAGGCCCCGGCCACGAAGTCACGGCCGGTCCGCAGGCCGACCGGATCGACGCTGTGCGCGACGCCGTAGGAGATATGGGTCTCCACCTCGACGCCGAGCCGCTTCAACTGGCTCTCCGACATGTGCAGCGCCGCGATCGGAACAACGGGGTCGGCCGTGCCATGTACCAGCAGCACCGGCGGTTTTGACGGGACATGATGCGCAAGATCCGCAGCGCCTGCGAGCATGCCCGAGTAGCCGACGATCGCGGCAACGGGGCGCGGGCGGCGAAGACCCACCTGAAGCGCCATCATCGTGCCCTGGCTGAACCCCACCAGCGCAAGATCGGACTCGCTGAGCCCATATTGCGCGAGCTTCCGGTCGATGAGCGCGTCGATCGCAGGCGCTGCCGATGCCGCACCCGCGGCCAGCGCCGACGGCGCGAAGCCCGAAAGCCCCCACCATTGGTAGCCCGCGCCCATCATCGAACATCGCTGCGGCGCGTGCGGCGCGAGAAACAGCGTGTCCGGCAGGGCCTCCTGCCATTGCGGCGCGAGCGAGATCATGTCGGTGCCGCTCGAGCCGAAGCCATGGAGCAGCAGCACGATGTGTTTGGGGGCGCGGCCGGAGCGAGGCTGCAGGCTGGCGCCGTTGACGATCTTGGACAGGGTTCTTCTCTCAGCTTCGGTGCCGACCCGCGGCTCGCGACCTGGGTTCCGCGGGCGGCAAGGATTGCGATGGTGCTTAGGTAGATAGGCGACCGCGTATTTCCACCCTCACGGGATTGAACACTCTGCCCTGCTTGCTTGCAGCGGTCATTCGCGCCTTGGCATGCGCGCCCGCCCCCGTTCCATTCGCGGCTAGGGTCAATGCCGATCGCGCTTACCATCTGCAACCAAGTGGAGGGCCAGCCGGTTTGTCGGTGACAGACGGAAGAAGAGGAGTTGGCGATGTCGCGCAAATCAGCGGCCGGAAAAGTCGGAGAAACCGCGGCCGAAAAGCGCGGAAAGCAGGCTGCGGCAAGGAAGCTCCGGAAAGATGTCGGCGACACGAAGACAATCCCCACCCCGCCGAAAGATCGAGAGGCAGACCTCGACCGTGCGCCGAAATGGGAGCCGCGCTATGCCGGCTCCGGGCGGCTCAAGGACAAGGTGGCGATCGTGACCGGCGGCGACAGCGGCATCGGCCGCGCGGTGTCCGCGCTGTTCGCGCGCGAGGGCGCGGACGTCGCGATCGTGTACAAGAGCAACAAGGCCGATGCCGAGGAAACGGCAGCGATAGTGGGCGCCGAAGGGCGCACCGCGATCCTCGTCAAGGCCGATATCGGCAAGACCAATGCCGGAAAGGCAATCGTCGACAAGGTGATGAGCAAGCTGAAGCGCATCGATGTGCTGGTCAACAATGCCGGGGAACAGCATCCGGCAGACGATATCCGCGACATCACCCCCGACCAGCTTCAGCGGACGTTCGCCACCAACATCTTCGGCATGTTCTATCTGGTGCAGGCCGCGCTCCCGCACCTCAAAAAGGGTGCTGCGATCATCAATTGCACGAGCGTGACGATGTATCAGGGTAGCGGCGGCCTGCTCGACTATAGCGCAACCAAGGGCGCGATCACCGCTTTCACGCGTTCGCTCAGCGAAAATCTGATCGAAAAGGGCATCAGGGTGAATGCGGTCGCCCCCGGCCCGATCTGGACCCCGCTCAACCCGCGCGGCGGAGCGCCTGCCGACAAGGTCGCAAGCTTCGGCGAGACCACGCCGATGAAGCGGCCCGGCGAGCCGAACGAGGTGGCACCGAGCTTCCTCTTTCTCGCCTGCGACGACAGCAGCTATATGTCGGGCCAGGTCCTTCACCCGAACGGCGGCACGGTCGTAAACGGCTAGACGCCGCCCCGACTTTTATCGGCTCGGCCGCCATTGGCGACAACGGCTCGCCCGACTAGGCGCACAATGCGGCGCGTTGGTGACCGCCGCCGATAGCGGCATCTTAAATGTCGCGGACCTTGGCCTATATTGTGGCAATGACAACGCCGCCGCTCGAACTTGGCAGGCGGACACTGATGGTGTCCGGCGCTGCTGCCCTTATGGGCGCGCTTGCGGGATCGACGGTGGGCCGTCTTGAAACGTCGCCGCGTCTCGCCGCCGCTCCCTTGCCTCTCGCGACGCCCGCGAGACCGATCAGCCCGGCGGACACCACACTCGACCCGCAGCTTCTGCGGAGGGCGCTTGCAGCGCTCGACGAGCATGCCGGGACGATCCGGCACCGCGACCGCATCGCCATCGTCGATTTCTCGGCCCCCTCTTCCGAGGCCCGGTTTCACTTCCTCGACGTCGCGAGCGGCCGCGTGTCGCGGCAGCTCGTGGCGCATGGCAGCGGCTCCGATCCCGGCCACACGGGATACCTGCACAGTTTCTCGAACATGTCGGAATCCAATGCGTCGAGCGAGGGGGCCTTTCTTACCGGCGACTATTATGTCGGAAAGCATGGCCGGTCGCAGCGCCTCACCGGACTCGATGCCACGAACGACAATGCGATGGAGCGCGCGATCGTCATTCACGGCGCCTGGTATGCCAATGACGATATGATCGCGGCGCATGGAAAGCTCGGGCGCAGCCAGGGATGTTTTGCCGTCGGCGAGCAGTGTCTCGATGAAACCTTCGCGCATCTCGGGACGGGACGCCTCATTTACGCGGCGCGCGCCTGATCGTCGGATATGGGCGCGCCGTGCGCCAAAGGATCGGAACGCCTCACCAACCGGCGCGTTACATCTTCAGTTTTCGAGGAGATTTGCGTGCGTTACGGTGTGTTTGCTTGTTCGTTGCTCGTCCTGTCCTCCACGCTCTCCGGATGCGATACCTCCACAAATTCAGCTCAATCCAGCGCTGCCGCCGAAGATGCACGCTGGACTGACAAAGCGGTCGAACAGCTCCGCGAAGCAATCGACCGCCGGGCCGCGCACGGCCTCGACCGAATGCGCTTTACCGTCGAAGGCAAGCCCGGCAGCGCGGAAGGCGAGGCCGCGCTCACGAAAACTGCCCTTTGCTACGCCGCGGCGCTCGCGCGCGGCGCGTCCGATCCGGCGAAGCTCAACACCATCTACAGCGTGCCGCGGCCTGACCCGAGACTGAAGGCAGGCCTCGCCGACGCTCTCGCCAAGGGCAAGGTCGACGACTGGCTTTCGGGGCTCGCCCCGCAAGACGACAACTATCGCGCGCTCTCCAAAGCCTATCTGGCGCTGCGCAAACAGGGCGACACGCCCGCCGCGATCATCCCCGAAGCCGCCAAACCGCTCGAACCGGGGGCGCGCGACCCGCGCATCCCGGCCATCGCGCGCCAGCTTGTCGCCTCCGATTATCTGGGCGGCGGGTCCGCGCATGGCGACACCTACGGGCCGGCGATGGTGAAGGCGGTGCAGCGCATGCAGGCCGACTATGGCATCAAGCCCGATGGCGTGATCGGAACCGAAGCGCTCGCGATCCTCAACCTCTCGGACGCCGACCGCGCGCGCGCCATCGCGGTCGCCATGGAACGCATGCGCTGGCTCGACCGCAGCCCGCCGGCGACGCGCATCGACGTCAATCTCGCCTCGGCCCGGCTCGCCTATTGGCGAGACGGCAAGCTCACCGACACCCGCAAGGTGGTCGTCGGCAAGCCCGAGACCGAGACGCCGCAGCTGGGATCGCCGATTTACCGGCTCGTCGCCAACCCCACCTGGACCGTACCGCGCTCGATCCAGAGCAAGGAAATCGCGGGCAAGGGTGGAGCCTATCTGCGTCGCAACAATATGGCCTGGAAGGACGGGTGGATCGTCCAGCAGCCCGGACCGAAAAATTCGCTGGGACTGGTCAAGTTCGATATGCGCAACGAGCACCAGATCTATCTGCACGACACCCCCGCCAAGCAGCTCTTCAGCGAGGTCCAACGCCAGCGCAGCCATGGCTGCGTCCGTGTCGAGGACGCACTCGGCTTCGCCGCGATGCTGGCGAAGGACGAAGGCATCGAGGCCGAATGGGAGAAGGCCCGGGCCACCGGCAAGGAAAGCTTCGTCCCGCTGCCGCGCGAAATTCCGGTCCGCCTCACCTATCAGACCATATTGTTCGACGAGGCAGGCGAACCCGTCGTCCGGGCAGACCCTTATGGCTGGAACGACCGCGTGTCCGCCACGCTCGGCTTCCCCGCGAGCGAGGGCCACAGGCTTCGCCCTTCGGGCGCGGACATCGGCCCCTGATCGCGCCCGCATAGCGATAGCGGAGAGGACATTTGCAGGATCGCACCTGCCAAAGCGCTTCGCAAATCCCCGACAAGGGCGGCGACACTTACCTCGCGGATCCTGGATGCCATGTCCGCGACCTGACGGAACCCGGCCGGGGCCCGTTGGTTGAGCAAGACGGGGGCCGGATATGGAGAGCTGTCATGCCCCGCGGCGACAAATCGAGCTACACCGACAAGCAGAAGCGCAAAGCCGAGCATATCGAGAAAGGGTATGAGAAGCGGGGCGTCGGCAAGAAGGAGGCCGAGAGCCGCGCGTGGGCGACGGTGAACAAGGAGTCGGGCGGCGGCAACAAATCGGGCTCCGGTCGCGGCAAACCCGATACCCATGAATCTTCGCGAAAGGGCGGCCGGATCGGCGGCTCGAGTCAAAGCAGCGAGAAGCGGTCCGCCGCCGCCAAAAAAGGTTGGGAGACCCGGCGGCGAAATGCAAAAGGATAAGGGCTGAAGCGGGTCAAGCGACCGGGTCAAGAGCCCCCTAGACCGGCGCGCCGGCCCAAGCCGCTCCGCCGACCTCGTCACAAATTTTCAGACGATCGACGAGGCGCCTCCGCTCCGCCGCCACCTCGCGCAGGAGCAGAACCGCAGCCTCCGGGTCGAGACCGACGGGATCGAGAAGCCCTTGATCGATGCGCAGGATGAGGTCGGAGACGAACTGGATTTCCTGCCCTGCCTGCATCAGAAATTTGTCGCTCTGGTTCATATCTCTGCAACGCCCGGCGCCCCCGGCGGGCTGCATCGGGCGGTCGATGAGCCCCCCCGCGCAGCGACAAGCCGGTGAAGCCAGACTTTCCAAACGGTCCAATTGGCTACCGAGAGCCGGGTGCGACCCGGCCGCTCCGTCGAGAAATCGATATAACCTGCGTTAATCGGGCCGCGGTTTCCGGGCTTTCCGGGGCAAGCAGCGGCAACTCGCCATCTCCACCAGCGTTCCCTCGACCATGGCTCATCCAGTCTCGAATTTCACAAGCCGGACCGTTTCGACACATCGGGTCGCGGCGACAGGTAGAGCCTCATTCATAGCGAACGGCAGGAGGCGTCGCTCGACTGCGGAGCTTCGGCCGGATGCCGCGAGCGGCGTCGCTGCTGCACCCGCCGTACCGGACAGCGATGCCGCTCCCCGCTCCTGCACGCCCTTCCCATGATCGGATGGTGCCCAAACGCACCCTCCGCGCCTCCAGAAAGTTGATCCCATGTCTGTGACGATCCAGCCCGTCATCCTCTGCGGCGGTGCCGGCACGCGCCTCTGGCCCGCTTCGCGCGGCGCGCGTGCAAAACAGTTTCTCGACATCATCGGCGAGGAAAGCCTGTTCGCCCGGACGCTCGACAGGGCAAGCGGACCCGGCTTTTCGGCCCCG
Organism: Sphingopyxis sp. KK2; assembly: GCF_001990265.1. Classification (GTDB taxonomy): domain Bacteria; phylum Pseudomonadota; class Alphaproteobacteria; order Sphingomonadales; family Sphingomonadaceae; genus Sphingopyxis. Next base: position 6,598 of record NZ_LYVN01000030.1, on the reverse strand, counting down.
CTCATCGTGTGCGGCGCCGAGCATGTCGCCATGGTGCGCGAACAGGCGAACGGTCGCGACCTTCGGCTGATCGTCGAGCCGGCGGCGCGCAATACCGCTGCGGCCATCGCGCTCGCGGTGGCTTCGGCGGCGGATGACGCGCTGCTGCTCGTGATGCCGAGCGATCATGTGATATCCGATGTCCAGGCCTTTCGCGACGCGATCGCGAAAGCGGCCGATCTGGCGCGCAGCGACTGGCTCGTCACTTTCGGTATCGAGCCCGACCGGCCCGACACGGGCTTTGGTTATATCGCCAGCGGTGCGCCACTCGCCGGTATGGGCTTTGCCGTCGACCGCTTCGTCGAAAAGCCGCCGCTCGCCGACGCCGAGGCAATGATCCGCGAGGGCGGCTATAGCTGGAACGCCGGCATTTTCCTTTTCCGGGCGGGCCGCATGCGCGAGGCGATGCTCGCGCACTGCCCCGCCATCTATCGCGCGGCGGAAGCCGCGGTCGCCAATGCGCTGCACGACGGCGACGCCCTCCACGCGGCGCGCGAGCCCTTCGAATTGGCGCCATCGGATTCGATCGACTATGCCGTGATGGAAAAGGACAGGCGCGTCGCGGTCGTCCCCGTGTCGATGGGCTGGTCGGACCTCGGGAGCTGGCAGGCGGTGCACGCGCTCGCCGGCGCCGACGAGGCCGGCAATGCCTGCAGCGACGATCTCTTCGCGCACGACAGCCACAATTGCCTCGTCCGCGCGCCGGGCAAGCGCGTCTCGCTCGTCGGCATGGACAATGTCGGGGTCATCGTCGACGGCGACGACATCCTCGTCATCGCGCTCGACCGGTCGCAGGAGGTCCGGGCTGCAGCCCGGGCGCGCCAGTGACACGCTCGCAAAGGCCCCTATTCGCGCGGATCAGCGCAGCTGGCTGTCCTTGCTCCCCCGGCGATTGAAACCGGCCGGCCGCCGTTCGGCGTCGCGGATCGTCTGACATCCGACGCAGGTGCGGCTCGCGGGCAAAGCCTTTCGCCGCGCGGCGGGAATCCGCTCGCCGCAATCGTCGCAATAGTCCGCGCCGGTGCCCGACAGCAGGCGCAGGCGTGCTTCCTTCACGGCGTCGCTCACCGTGTCGTCGATCTGCTCCTGAACGGCGCCGTCGCGCGCCCAGCCGTTGGCCATCATCGGACTCCATGTCTCATCGCGGACGCCGGTCGTTTGCCGCGCGCCTAACATGGGAACGCGTGGCAGCGCGGGCAAGTTGCCCCCGCAGGCGGGAACGATCGCGCGCCCGGATGGTCTTGAGTCCATGGCCAGACGGACCCCAAAACCGAGCTCCGCAAATCACGCCGCCTCGCCGCGCGTCGGACGAAACGCAGGCGCTCCCCCGCCCTTCCGTCCGGTCCAGCTCGCAAGCCTCGTTGACAGCGTCCCCACAGGGAGCGGCTGGGTCCATGAAATGAAATATGACGGCTACCGGTTGCTGATCGCGGTCGGCGGCGGCGAGGCCCGCGCCTATACGCGCTCAGGCCTCGACTGGTCCGAGCGCTTCGCGCCGCTGATCGCCGAAGCGGCGAAGCTCAAGGCGGACACCGCGCTGATCGACGGCGAAGCGGTCGTGCTCGATGCCGATGGCCGGTCGAGCTTCCAGTCGCTGCAAAATGCTCTCAAGTCGGCGCCGGAGAGCATCGACTATTTCGCGTTCGATCTGCTCGAGCTCGACGGCGAAGACATGACGGCCCTGCCCCTCCTCGACCGCAAGGCACGTCTCGCCAAAATCCTCCCTGGGACCGCAAAGCATATCCGCTACTCGGACCATATCGAGGGCAGCGGCGAGAAGCTGCTGCAGAGCTTTTGCGCTGCGGGTCTCGAAGGCGTCATCTCGAAAAAGGCCGATGCTCGCTATGTCGGCGCGCGCGCCGGCAGCTGGCTCAAGGCCAAATGCATAAAGCGACAGGAATTCGTCATCGTCGGCTGGACTCCCTCGGACAAGTCGCGCACGTTCCGCTCGCTGATGCTCGGCGTGCATGAGAAGGGCGAACTGCGCTACGCCGGCAAGGTCGGGACCGGTTTCAATACGGAGGAGCTGTTCCGCCTCCAGGCGATGATGAAACCGCTCGAGCGTAAGGAGCCGACGGTGAAGGCCCCCCGCGGCGAGACGCGCGGCGCGCACTGGATCGAGCCCAGGCTCGTCGCCGAGATCGCCTATACCGAGATGACCAACGAGGGCACGCTCCGCCATCCGAGCTATCTCGGGCTTCGCGAGGACAAGAAGCCCGCGGCGGTCGTCCTCGAGAGCGAAGGCCCCGTCGCCGAGGCAATGAGCACATCGCCCGTTCCGATCAGCAATCCGGACCGCGTCATCTATCCCGAGGCGGGGCTCACCAAGGGCGAGCTCGCGGCCTATTATGCCGCGGTCGCGCCGATCATGCTGCCGTGGGCGGGTTCGCGCCCGATCAGCCTCGTGCGCTGTCCGCAGGGCCGCGCCAAGAAATGCTTCTTCCAGAAACATGATGCCGGAAGCTTCGGCGATGCGGTTAAGCAAGTCGCGATTCTGGAGAAGGATGGCGACGACCAGCCCTATCTTTACATGGACACGCCCGAGGGGCTCATGACCTGCGTCCAGATGGGCACGATCGAGTTCCATGGCTGGGGCGCGCGCATCGAGGATGTCGAGAAGGCCGACCGGCTGGTCTTCGATCTCGATCCCGATGTCGGTCTCGACTTCGAGGCAGTGCGCAGCGCCGCCTTCCAGTTCCGCGATATCCTCAAGCAAATGGGCCTCGAGACCTTCCCGATGCTCACCGGCGGCAAGGGCGTGCATGTGATCGCCCCGCTCGTGCCGCGCGCCGAGTGGCCCGAGGTCAAGGATTTCGCGCACCGGCTCGCGCGCGCCGTCGCGCAGATGGATCCGGACCGCTTCACCGCCGCGCTGCCGAAGGCGCAGCGCAAGGGGCGCATCTTCGTCGATTATCTCCGCAACCAGCGCGGCGCGACCGCGGTGATGCCCTATTCGGCGCGCGCGCGCGAAGGCGCACCGGTCGCGGCCCCGATCAGCTGGAAGGAGATGGAGACGATCGACACGCCGTCGCATTTTCGCATCACCGATGCGAAGGCGCTGCTGAAGCGCGCGAGCCTCAAGGCGCTGCAAGGCTGGGGCCGCGCCGACCAGATGCTGCCCGACCTGTGAAGATCGCGACCTATAATGTGAACGGCATCGGCGGTCGGCTTGCCATCCTGCTCGATTGGCTCAAGCTTGCCGAGCCCGACATCGTCTGCCTGCAGGAATTGAAGGCGCCGCAGGAGAATTTCCCCGAGAAGGCGATCCGCGATGCGGGCTATGATGTGATCTGGCATGGCCAGAGCCGCTGGAACGGCGTCGCGATGCTGAGCCGCGTCGGCGAGATCCACGAGACGCGGCGCGGGCTTCCCGGCGATCCGACCGACGAGCAGAGCCGCTACATCGAGGCCGCGGTCGGCGGCATCCTCGTCGCCGGCCTCTATCTTCCGAACGGCAATCCCTGGCCGGGCCCGAAGTTCGACTATAAGCTCCGGTGGATGGCGCGCCTAGACGCGCATCTCGAAACGCTCTTCGGCCTCGACGCGCCGGTCGTCGTCTGCGGCGACTTCAACGTCATTCCCACCGACCTCGATGTCTACAAGCCAGAGAATTGGAGGAAAGACGCGCTCTTCGCGCCGGAAGCAAAGGCCGCTTACCAGCGCTTCCTCGACCAGGGCTGGACCGACGCGATCCGTCATCTGCATCCCGATGAGCGTATCTACAGCTTCTGGGCCTATTGGCGGCGCTCGTTCGAGCGCAACGCCGGCATCCGCATCGACCATCTGCTGCTCAACAAACCGGCAGCGAAACGGCTCGAGGCAGCCGGCGTCGACACCCGGCCGCGCGGGCTCGAGAAGACGAGCGACCACGCCCCGGCGTGGATCGAGCTCGCCGATGGCGCCCGCAAGGCCAAGGGCACGCGTTCATGACGCGGACGATCGTCGGCTGGCGCCTCCCGCAGCGCGAGCGCGAGCGGCTGCTGGAGCATTTTCGGCCGCTCTTCCCGGATGTCGTCGCCGACCATGTGACTCTCCGGTACGGAACAGGCGAAGACACGCCGCTTCCGTTCGCCCGATCGGGCGAGATCGTCGGCGAGGTCGACGACGGCAGCGGGGTGCAGGCGCTGATCGTGCGGATCGGCGGCACGACCGGTCGCGGCGACGGCAGCCATTACCATCTTACCTGGTCGCTCGCGGCAGGGCGCGAGGCGAAGGAGAGCAATGATGTCCTCGCGGCAATGGCGTGGCGGCGCGTCCACCCGCCCGAGACCATCGCCCTCGAACCGGCACGCTGGACCGTCTGAGCAGGAACCGGTCTAGGGCGCGGGAAATGGCGAGTCCGCCCGCGTGAGCAATTCCTCGATCGCATCCGCCGAAAACGCCTGCCCATTGTCGAGGACCAGACTGTAGCGCTCGCGCTCGGCCGGCAGCGCCGCGACAAATTCGCCGAGGATATCCCGGAGCGGAGCAGACGCGGGCCGCTCGCTCTCAAGGGGCGGCACTTCGCTGCCATCCTGTTCGTCATAGGCCCGCGTCAGCGTGCCCAGCTGATTCCAGACATCCCGATCATCGCTCATTCCGCATCTCCGCGCGGCTGGCCTTCGCCACGGCGGCCGGCCGCCGTGTCCTCTTCCTCGCCGACGCGCGTTCCGCTCTCGGGGTTGTAATTCTCCGGAATGCTCGCGCCGCTCTCCGGATCGCGCTTCGGTTCGCGATCGAGGGTGTCGCTCGGGCGGCGCGCCGCGCCTTCGGGCTGGTTTTCGGTCGAGATGTTGGGGTTCCTGGTCTTTTCGGTCGGGACGTCGCCGACCTTGCGGAACTGGCTCATCACTTGTCTCCTGCAGTGGGTTTGCCGCCGTGCCTCACCAGATCATCCTCGGTCGGGCGTTCGTCCGCGCGTCCTTCGCTCGGCGTGCTGAGCGGCAAGATGTCGCGCTCGCCCTCATCGCCGCCACCATCGGCGCCCGGACTGCCCGCGCCATTGTTTCGGGGCACCTCGCTCGACTGGCCACCGCTGGGGTCGGCACCGCCGCGCAGATTGTTGAGGTTGCGATTCTCCTCGTCTTCGCGTTCGCGGATCTGCTCGCCCGGGCCCTTCTGCTTGCCGTCGGCGCCCTGTCCTTGTTTATCGTCTATCATCTTCTGCTCCTGTGCCGGCCCGGGCCGATACGCGGGCCCCGATATATCAACCGGCGGCGTCCGCCTCCGTTGCACGGCTGGGCGCGCGCAGCGCCTGATTGTTCGCGAAAATTGATCCATGTTGGCAATCCGCCGCGCGAGGAACGACCGGCGGCCGCACGCATTGAAGGAGTCTTACGAAGGAGTGATGGACAATGGCTGCGCGTCCCTATTGGAAAGGCCAGATCCGCCTGGCGCTCGTCTCGATCCCGGTCGAGATCTATTCGGCAACGAAGAGCGGGGCGACGATCGCCTTCAACCAGATCCACGAGCCAACGGGCAAACGGATCAAATATGAGAAGGTCGTACCCGGCGTCGGCCCGGTCGACGTCGACGAGATCGTCAAGGGCTTCCAATATGCGAAGGACCAATATGTCCTGCTCGACGACGAGGAGATCGAGGGCGTCAAGCTCGAGAGCAAGAAGACGCTCGAGCTCACGCAGTTCGTCGAGGCCGAGGACATCGACGAGATTTATTTCGAGAAGCCCTATTATGTCGTGCCCGCCGACGAGCTCGCCGAGGAAGCCTTCATCGTCCTGCGCGAGGCGCTCCGCCGCACGGGGAAGGTCGGCCTCGGCCAGCTCGCGATGCGCGGCCGCGAATATGTCGTGAGCATTAAGGCGTGCGGCCGCGGTCTCGTCATGGAGACTCTGCGCTACGCCGACGAGGTCAACAAGGCGGCGAGCTATTTCCGCGATATCGCCGACAGCGAGCCCGATGACGACCTGCTCGATCTCGCGACGACGCTGATCGACAAGAAGACCGGAAAATTCGACGCGAGCGACTTTCACGATCGCTATGTCGAGGCGCTGAAGGAACTCATCGAGCGCAAGAAGAAGGGCAAGACGCTCAATCTCGACGATGAAAAGGACGACAAGGCGCCGAGCGGATCGAATGTCGTCGACCTTATGGCGGCGCTCAAAAAGTCGATCGGCGACGGCGGCGGCAAGGCAAAATCCGCCGCCAAGAAGGCGCCCGCCAAAAAGGCTCCGGCGAAGAAAGCGCCCGCCAAGAGCGCCGCGCGCAAGCGCGCATGACAGGCCTGCCCGCTGAGCCGCTATTCGCCGCCCGGCGATCGGGCGCCGGGACCGAACCGCTTGCGCGCCGGATCGCGCTCGCACCGGAAACGATCCTTGATCTGCGCGTTGAAGAAGGCGCCGAGCGACGCCGCGCTGCACAGCCCCTCATAGATCCCGCGCGGGACGCCGTGATAAAGATATTTGCCGCTGCCCCTGAAGGTGATGGCCAGCACCGACGCCGCCTCGTCATAGGCGACATGCTCGATCATCGTCGAACGGGTGAAGCGGCGCGCGCGCATGCAGACAGAGCGCCCCGCCCGCGCCCGGGTTCCCGGCCGGCCGCCGGGCAGGCGCGGCGGACC
>NZ_LYVN01000029.1 GCF_001990265.1 Sphingopyxis sp. KK2 | reverse complement strand
CCCTCGAAGAGGCATCAAAATTCCGTCGCAGGCGACGTTAGCCCGACGCATGTAGATCGAGATTATATAAAAGTCAAGAAATTCCTTGATTTTATACGTCGCTCGCGAGCTTTAGGTTTGGAAGGCGCTTACGAATTTATCGGCTGATTTATTGAAATTTACAGACGTGAATATTCTCAAATATCGAAGCTTCTTCTAGGTTTCTCTTATCGCATAACCCTGACGTCCGCAATCGGTCGCGAGCGGTCATACCCGCCGTATCGGATTCCAACGTCCGCTTCTCTAGGTTCGTCATCTAGAAGCTGCCAGTCTGAAATCGGCCATTATTCGACGTATTCCGTGTCGGACGGACCAAAGCCGCTGATATAGACTGTCGCTCCTTCAACGCCGGTCCTCGCGAAATGCGGCAAGTTCGCCGGCTCTACGTAAAAGCTGCCGGGACCGAGCGTGCGGACATCGGGGCCGTTCGCAGATCTACCATAACCGAATGTCCATGCGCCTTGCACGACGATCGCAGTGCGGCCGTCCCGGTGCGTGTGCGCGGCGATCTTCGTGTCGGGAGGCACATGCAGGGCGATCGTATAGGGGCCGGTGGCGCCAGGATGACCGTAGAGCCGCGTCATCCGGATCGCCTTCAGCCCTGATGTTCCGGCACCGGGATCGTCTGCCGGCAGCGCGGCAATCTCGCTCGGAGTTAGCCGGATTTGCCCTTCGTTGGGTACGGACTGCGCAGCGAGGGCGGCGGCTACCGCGAGGGCGCTGAGCGCAAGGAGTGGTCGCAGCCGCATTATTTCTTCGCCAGAAATGCGCGGATCATCGCGGTGGTGGCGGCAGGATTTTCTTCCATGATCCAGTGGCCCGCGGCGGGAATGATGCCTTCCTCCACCTGGTCGGCGGTTGCCCGCATCACGGTCGCCATCATCGGGCCGAAGGAGCGTTCGCCGCCGACGGCGAGCAGCGGCATCTTGAGCTTGCCGCGCTCCGCGAGCATCGCCTTGTTGTCCGAGGCGTCCTGATCGAACGCGGCGAACTGCAGAAAGCCCGCGTGCATGGCGCCGGGCCGGGCATAGAGCGCCGCATAATGCTGACGCGATGCCTCGTCGAACTTCTTGGGATCGGCGGAAAACTCATTCCAGAAGCGGTCGAGATAGATACGTTCGCGGCCGGCGACGAGCCGCTCCATGTCGGATCCGCCGAACCGGAAGTGCCAGAGGAGCGGGTTTTTGAGCACCTCCTCCCAAGGGCCGATGCCGGGAACCGGCGCGTCGATCACCGCCAGCCGCGTGACGCGCTCGGGATGCTGCATCGCGAGGGCATAGGCGACCATATTGCCGATGTCGTGCGCGACCACCGCTACCTTCGAGACCCCGAGCCGATCAAGCAGTCCCGCCATGTCGGCAGCCTGGTTCTTCTTGTCAAACCCCGACGTCGCCGTGGCCGAAAGCCCCATACCGCGAAGATCGGGCACGATCACCACATGGTCACGCGCAAGATCGGCAGCCATCGGAGACCACATGTCGCCGGTCTCGCCATAGCCGTGTATCAGCAGCACGGCAGGGCCGCGTCCACCGACGCGCACATGCAGGGTCGTATTGTTCGTCGCGACCTCGCGCTCTGCGAACTCTTTCGGAAAGGGCGTGATGTCCGCCGCCGCCGGTACCGCGGCGAGGAGCGCTATGCTGGAAATCAGGAGGCCGACAACTTTCATCGCAATGGTCCTTTCTCATGTCTGGACGACAAGCTGGCGCGGCTGTGAACGGCGGTCTTGCACGCTCGTGCGATAGTTGACCGTGAATGGCGTGCCGGATGCTCCGAAGAAATGGGAGATGGGGGCATCGCTGCGGTTGGAGGGTGCCGCGGCATTTTCGTCCAATGATCCGATAATCGTGCAAGCCTCGTGCCGAGAGAGCGCCGTAGGACAACAGCTCACATCAGGAGGCCCGACATGACGATCACTGCTACCGCCGCGCCCGCACGCTCGCTTCTCTCACCCGGCGACCATTCGCTGATCATGATCGATCATCAGTCTCAGATGGCGTTTGCGGCCAAGACGATGGACATCAAGCTTCTGCAGGAAAATGTCGCGCTCGTCGCGCGCGCCGCAAAAGCGTTCGGGAGCCCGACGATCCTGACCACCGTCGCCGCGAAATCGTTTTCTGGACCGCTCTTCTCCGAATTGACAGCAGCCATGCCATCGGCCGAGGCGATCGACCGCACCACTATGAACGCTTGGGAGGACGCTGCTGTCATCGCGCGGGTGAACGCGGCCGGGCTGGGCCGCATCGTGATCGCTGGACTGTGGACATCGGTCTGCGTCGTCGGACCGGTCCTCTCTGCGCTCGAACAGGGGTTCGAGGTCTATTTCATCGCCGACGCGTGCGCCGACACGTCCGACGAGGCGAATGAACGGTCGATCGCCCGAATGATCCAAGCTGGCGCGCGGCCTATGACCGCGCTCCAATATCTGCTCGAACTGCAGCGCGATTGGGCGCGGCAAGACAGCTACGAGGCGACAACCTCGATCGCACAGGCGCATGGCGGGGCCTATGGGGTCGGCATTGCCTATGCGGCGGCGATGTTCGCCGCCTCCGAGACGACAAGTTGAGCGCATAGTCCGCGACAGGATAGGTGGTCCGCGAATTTAGGGAGTGCACATCGGGCGCGATCGCGGGCACAAGTGTAGCGACGCAAGCAAGCCAGCCCCCTGCGTAAGATTGGTGGACAATGCCCGGCGACACCCTCGAGATCGGTCCGTTTCTGCTCGACCGCGAGCGCATGGAATTGCGCCGGGACGGGGTGAGGCTTTCGCTCGGTGCGCGCGCCTGCCGGATTCTTCAGGCGCTGGCCGAACGACCCGGGGAGATATTGCGCCCTGATGAGTTGCGCGCCGCCGCTTGGCCCGGCCTCCACGTCGAGGATGTTAATCTGAGAGTTCAGATTGCAGCGCTTCGCAAGATATTGGGGCGGGGCGTAAGCGGTGCGGAGGTGATCAGCACCATCCCCCGCGAGGGTTATGTCTTCATCCCGCCATCGGCTGCGTCCGATGCTTCACTCACCTTTTTCGGCGCTTCGCATTCGTTGCCTCGCTCGCTTGCGCCGCTCATCGGCAGGGCGAATGAACTGGACGACGTCCGGCGCCTACTCGCAACCCATCGGACAGTGACGATCACCGGCGCGGGCGGAATCGGGAAGACCTCCCTCGCGATCGAGGCGGCACGGCGAAGCGTTGCCGAGAGCCGCGCAGACTGCGTGTTCGTCGATCTCGCCGTGCCGATGACGTCCGAGCAGGTGGCCGGCAGCGTCTATGCGGCCCTCGAGCTTGACGCGGGTGGCCAGGATCTGACGGCAAGCATCGTGCGCGCTCTGCAGACCCGACGCATGCTGCTCGTGCTCGACAATTGCGAGCATGTGATCGACGGGGCGGCGGCGATGGCGCTTGCGCTGGCGGGCGGCACCGACGGTGTTGACGTGCTGGCGACGAGCCGGGAACGGCTCGAGGTGCCAGGCGAGCAGGTGTTTCTTCTCGGACCGCTCGGCTGCGCACCTCCGGGGCCGCGGCTCGCAGCTAGCGAAGCGCGCTCATACGCATCGATCGAACTGTTTGCGGCAAGCGCAACTTCGCGTGGCCAGCCCTTTGCAATTCACGACGGCAATGCCACCCAGGTCGGGGAAATCTGCCGCCGGCTCGATGGGATTCCGCTTGCCATAAGGCTCGCGGCGGCGAGCTGCGCCGTGATGACCGTTGGTGAATTGGCGCGCGGCCTCGACGACCGCTTTGCGTTGCTCACTCGTGGCGACAGAACCGCACTCGCGCGGCACCGTACGCTCGAGGCCGCACTCGATTGGGGGCACGCCTTGCTCGGAGACCTTGAGGCCATCACATTCCGGCGTCTCGCGCTTTTCCGAGGTTGGTTCGGCATGACCGACGCGCTTGCGGTCGTCGACCCCGAGGTTGAGACGCCTTCCGTCTTTTACGATGCCATTGCGTCCCTCGTCGATAAATCGATGCTTGTGGCCGACACCGAGCGGGAGCCGGCGAGCTTTCGCTACCTCGAAAGCATGCGGGCGTACGCGCTTCTGCGCCTCGAACAGGCGGGCGAAGTCGCGGAGGTTACCGAACGCCATGCGCTATGCACGCTGGACCGCCTCCGGGCTGCCGCCGATGTCGACGATCTGGCAGAGCCGCTTCTGGTCTACCGCGAAATTGTCGACGACTGGCGCGGCGCGCACGACCATGCGCTCGCGACCACGCAATGGGAACTCGCCCTTAGGCTGCTTCATCATGCTAGCCCCCTTTGCACCTCGCTACAGATATTACGGGAATTCGCCACGCGTGCAGAGCAGAGCTTCGCTTTCTGTGACGGATCGCTCGAAGACGATGTTGCGCGCATTGAACTTGAAACCCGCAATTTCTTCATTCAGCTGGTTGCTGCATCAGCCGCCCTCGATCTTGCGATCGTGTATGATTGCATCAAGCGGAGCGCGACGCGTGCGCTCGAGCTTTCGGTGCGCTTGGGCGACGTTTCTCAAAGGTTTCAGGCGCTCTGGGGGCTTTTTTATGCGGCCGCCGGTCAATCGGACACGCCGGCGCTCCGACGACGGGCGGCGCAGTTTCACGCGGCCGCGGTTGAGGCCGAGAGTGCCGAGGCGCTGCGCAGTGCGCATCGCCTCCGCGCGTCGGCCGAATATTGGTCGGGTAATTTTGCTGAAGCCGTTGCTGCAGCGGACGAAGCCGTAGCCGATATTGCGCAAAGCGATGCATCGCACGGTGGTCGCGGTTTCGCTCAGGTCCCCGCGGTTTTGACGATTAGGGCGCGGGCGAAATGGACGTTAGGAGAATTTGAGGCCGGGCTGGCCGATGCTGCGGAAGCACGACATGTAGCGATCGCGGTCGGCGATGCGCCGACCCTCTATTATGTGCTCGTGACCTGCGCCCTCCCGATCGCATTATGGGCCGGCGATTGGGAGCGCGCCGAGGCTGTTCTCGAAGAGATCGAGGTCCTCGCAGTCAACCATAGCAATCCGAGCTATTCGCGCGACTTGAGCTACTGGCGTGCGGCGTTCTCGACTCTCAGGGAATATGGTGGCTCTTATGGCGGGCCGGCAATCGCCTGGGAGCCGCCCGGGCCGTGGCAGGCCGACAATCAGAGCTCGATCCACTGTGCCTATCACCGCGCCGAAGATTTGATGCGTGCCGGAGGCCGGCTCGATCACTGGTGCAGCGCCGAGCATTGCCGCGCGGCCGGCGAACAGCTGCTCGCTCCCGGCGTCGGCGGCGAAGCCCGGGCGGAGGAGCTGTTCAAGCAATCGCTTGCAATCGCATCGGTGCAAAATGCCTCCGCGTGGGAGATCAGATCGCGCGTCAGCCTCGCGCGCCTATTCGCGGCAAGCCAGCGGACCACCGATGCGAGAGAAATTCTGGCGCCGCTGCTGGCTCGCTGGAAGGCGGACTCCCCGAACGCAGACGTTCGGATTGCCTGGGCGATGACCTGATCCTAATTTGCTAAGGCCGCTGATGCGTCCTGCTGATGAAGTCGCCGCCAAGCGCTTGGAGGAAGCCCGGTGTGCCGCGCGAATACGCGTGAAAAATGCGCTTGATCAGAAAATCCGCAATTGAGTGCAACCTGAGCGATCGGTTCTTCGCCGCTTCGCAAATGCTGTTTGGCCCGGTCGGTTCGCCGCTGCATGACATAATGGTGCGGAGCCGTGCCAAACGTGCCTTTGAAGGCTCGGAAAAAATAACTTGTGCTGAGCCGGGCGGCCGCCGCAAGCGATTGTATCTGGATCGGCTCGGAGAGATGCGCATCGATGAACGACTGTACCTTCAGCGCCTGCCAAGGCGCCAGGACATGACTGCTGCCGTTCGGCTCCCTGTTATCATCCTTTTGCACGCTGATAGCGGGGAGGAGGGCTATAATCTGTTCAAGACGATGTCGTGCTTCAGCTGGCTCCGTCAGGATCAGCTTCCCAACATCGATTAGCGCCACGTCGATCACGGACGTGATAGTATCGAAATTTCCGTGTTGATCGTCTGCTCGCGAAGCCATTGTCGTGCCCATTCAGAGGGGATTGCGATATCCTGGCAGGATGGGCTTCGCCTCCAGCTTTACAATTTAGAAGCTGTTAAAAGTTGTTGCCTGAACCTGCTTGCCGGATGGCCGCTTTCGATACCACGAGATTAAATGCGGACAGGCTGCTACCGGCCATTTGCCACCGAGATTGCAGCTGGGGTCAGATGCGACTTAAAGGCGCGGCAGCAAAATATCGAAGGCAGCGCCGTCCGTATAGCTTTCGTCTAGCGCGATTGTTCCACCGTGTGCGTCGATAATCGCCTTGCTGATCGCCAGTCCAAGCCCTGTGCCGACATGGCCCGCCTGATGGACGCCTTCTTCTTGTGCGAAACGGGTGAACATGCGTTGGCGAAAATCCAGTCCGATACCCGGCCCCTCGTCCGTGACGCGAACCACCACGCGATCATCGCGCGCATGCAGGCTGACCCGAACGGTCGACCCGTGGGGCGAAAACTTGCAGGCATTGGAGATCAAATTTGAAATGACCTGATTAAACCGGGCGTGATCGATCGACGCCATTATCGTCAGCGGCGGTGCGTTCAGCTCCAGCGCGACACCATTACGCTGCGCAAACGGTTCGTTCTGTTCCACCGCCTCGGCGAGCACCTGAGACAGGTCTTCGACAGCAAAACTGAAGTTAATGCGGCCCGAGTGCAATCTGTCCATGTCGAGTAGATCGTTCACTAGACCCGTGAGCCGTTCGGCATTCCGTAAGGCGATGGTGGCAAGCCGTGCTGCTTTGGGAGCGATTTCGCCAGCTGCACCGGCCGTGATCAGGCCAAGAGAACCGGCGATAGCGGTGAGGGGTGTCCGCAGCTCATGGCTCACGGTCGAAACCAGCTCGTCCTTGAGGTGCGCAATCTGCCGCTCGGTCGTAACATCGCGAACTGTCGCGATAAACCGTCCATCGTCGAGGGTCCTGCGCCGGAACTCGATCGTCATCCCATCGGCCCGGACAAGGTCAAGGTGACGGCTTTCTGAGCTTCGAATCGACGCCATCATCGCGGCAACGATATCTGCCGGGTCGCCCGGGCCAAGGTCTCCTCGTGCGGCCACGGGATATACTAGCTGCGCGGCCGCGGCGCCTTCTGTTACAGCGCCCACGGGATAGCCTAGCAACCGAGCGAAATCCTCGTTCCACAGCATTAGCCGGAGATCTGCATCGAACAGCCCGACACCCTCGCTGACATTCTCGACCGTCAGTTTCAATAGCTCGCGCTCATTGTCGAGCTGGTGCTGATGATCCTCAGCTGCAAACCGTTCAACGCGAAGTTCGATGAGGTCGACGACTGTAGAGGCGAGATCGGCGAGCCGCTTGCGATCCTGAAAGTTGAACTGCCGCGGCCTTGTGTCAGCCACGCATAAGGTGCCAACCGCGCGACCGTCGATCCGCAGCGGTGCTCCAGCGTAGAAACGAAGGTTGGGCGGCCCTGTGACAAGAGGATTATGTATAAACCGGGGATCTTTCCTCGCGTCCGATACGACCGTGACGTCGATGTCGAGGATCGCAAAAGCGCAGAAGGCGATGTCGCGGGGCGTGCCGGACACATCGAGTCCGCAGGCGCCTCTAAAACATTGCATTTCGGAGCCCACGATCGACACGAGTGCAATCGGCACCCCGAACAGGTTTGCGGTTAGTCGTGCTACGCGGTCAAACGCGGGTTCTCGCCCGATCCCCGCTAATTTATAGCGTTCGATCGCGGCCAACCGTAGCGCCTCGTCGCCGGGTATTCTCGCAATGATGTCGTGTCGCGACATCGACGTTCCTCGTCAGTGAGCATTTCATTGTTGCAGAAACAACAAAGGAATTTCGGGCGCGGTTCCAAAAATCCCACAATGAACCAAACATGTCCCAGGCCGGCACCGAAATCAGGAAATATGGACAGCGATCCGCCTTTTTTGGAAAGTTTCTCCCTCATCCCGCGGTGCGCTTCAAGCGACTCCAAGCGCCTCGAATAATCGAGATCGGCTATGCCTCGGTTCGCCATAACCGGATGCCGGCACTGAAGCACCGCAGCGCACTGAGGGCGGCGAAGGCGGGACGGCAACTCCGCCTGAGGTGGGGCCGCAGTCTCCTGATCGTCGGTCAGATAATTTCGGCGATCAGACCACGCGTGAGCGCTTCTTCGGCCGTCAGATACCAGTTCGAGGCAGCCTTCCTAAGCAGCTCCTCGAGCGAGACTTTGCTGCCGTCGATCAGACGCCTGAAATCTTCTTCTTCCAGCTCGGCGCCGACGCGGATCTCGGCGGCGACCGCTTCGATCAGCGGCAGGCTTTCGCGAAGCGGTCCCGCCAACTGGACACATTTATCGAGCTGGCGGCTGTGGATGAGCAGGCGGCAATCGCGCGTCAAATAGCGGTCACGGATCGGGAACGCCGACATGATCGTTGTCCCCGCCGAATAACACTGGCTTTTGCCGACGAAGATCGGCTCTCGCCCGGCTTTGCGGAGCCGCTCGACTTCGAGGGCGATTCGCCTGCCCAGTTCGGCGTCGCCGCCGGGTGTCGTCACGTCGATAATCAGAGGTGATTTATCTGGTGCGACGCAATCCAGCGTGTCGAAAAACAATCGCGCCGCATTTGCATCGAGCTCCCCGAGGAGGCGAACGTCAGGCTTGTCGAAATCGATGGTACGGGCTGCCGGTTCGGCGTCGGCCATAAACGCTCCTTTGCTAGGTAAGAGATGCTCCATTGCACCCGCAACCGGTTCCAAGTTGGAGAGAGCAGGTGTCGTGTGGTCAAGACCCGGGAGTAACGATCGTTCCGTCCCATGCTCCAAGTTAGGCAGATTTTCAGGCAGTTACTTGGCGCAAATTTTGCTGCGCGCACGACGTTCGAGGAGAGGGACAAGTCGGAGAGCGATGTGACGTGAACGAGTTCGAAGGCGGCCTCATCGATCGCAACGCTCCCGACGCCCTGCGCTGCTGGTCCCGCATGCTGGGCGTGAGCCAGTCCGAGGTGCTGATCGCCGTCGCGGTCGTGGGCAATCGCGCGGAGTGCGTTCGCGATTATCTGGATCAGACCTGGCCGGCACCGCTGGCCTGACGAACCCGGGAGCCCGCGCCAAGGCCGAAGGCGTGCGCCCTGCGGTTCGGTCAAAAATTCTCTTGGGGTGGGAACCGTTTGAAGGGCATCAGGGTAGACCGGGCGAGCTTCAAAACAATGATGGTTGAGTGCTTTCCACCGGGCCGCGCTTATGTGCGGCCCGGACTAATTCGGAGCTTTTCGGCTCTATTTTCGACGCCGTCAGCCTTCGGCCATTCGGGTTGGTAATGGAGCAGGCATCCTAATCTCCAAGCGAGCGTTAGGACACGCTAAGGGGGCAGGATGCACGCCGACATAGACGAACTCGCCGACATCTTTCCGGGGATGAGCGAAATGGCGCGCACCATGCGCGCGCACGATTGGTCGGCGACGCCGCTCGGCGACCCGCGGGCTTGGCCCGATGCCCTCAAAATTCCCATGCGGATGCTGCTCACCTCGAAATTCGAGATGTGGCTCGGCTGGGGGCCGGATCTATGCTTCTTCTACAACGACGCCTATCTTCCGACGATCGGTATCAAGCATCCCGTCATGCTCGGACGGCCGTTTCGCGAGGTGTGGGCTGAGGTTTATGATGAGGTCGCCGACCAGGTGGCGCGCGTGCGCGCGGGCGAGGCGACATGGAACGACAAGCTGCTGTTACTTCTCGAGCGCAGCGGATTTCCCGAGGAAACCTACCACAGCTTCTCCTACAGTCCACTCTATGACACGGACGGCAGCGTCGGCGGCCTGCTGTGCGTCGTTACCGAGGACACAGCGCGCGTCATTAGCGAGCGGCGCCTCGAAACCCTTCGGATTCTTGGCGCGGGCCTGGCAAGTGCCGATAGCCGGGACGCCATCGTTAAAGCCGTAGAAGGAGCGCTTGCCGCGAGCCGCCGCGACTTTCCCTTCGTGGCGCTCGATCTCGACGGGCCGGGACGCAGCGGGACGGGCTCTTCAATGATCGACGCCGCAGCCGTCGCGGTGACGGACTTCGATGAAGCGGGTCAAATCATCGATCTTCCTCTTTGCTCCTGGCCGCACGGCGACTGGGATCGTGCACCGACGAAGGCGGTTGCGATCGCTATTCCCGGGCCTGCTGGGCGCGAGGTCGCAGGTTCGCTGCTGCTCGGACTGAATCCCTATCGCGGTGACGATCTCGATGTCCTCATCCTGGCACGTTTGATCGCTGCCCAGATCGGGGGCGCCCTGTCGAAGCTCGCGGCGCTCGAGGTGGAACGTCGCCGCGCCGATCGCATCTGGAGCCTGTCGCGCGACCTCATCGTCGTGGTCGATGCCGAAGGGATTTTCCGCTCGGTGAGTCCCTCCTGGACGCGTATTTTCGGGCACCAAGTCGATGAGGTCGTCGGTCATCCGTTCAAGGATTTCATGCACCCGGACGATATCGAGCCGAGCGGAAAGGCGCTTGAGCGAGCGATCTCCGACGGTAGCCTGACGAGCTACGAGAACCGCTTCCTGGCGCTCGATGGCAGTTATCACAGCATCGAGTGGAACACGACGCTCGAGGATGACTTGGTGTACGCCTACGGCCGCGACATCACCGAACGTCGCCGCGTCGAGGAGGCGCTGACTACCAGTCAGGAGCAGTTCCGGCATCTGGTGCAGGGCGTGACCGACTACGCCATCTACATGCTCGATCTGAACGGGCATGTGTCGAGCTGGAATGAAGGCGCGCGCCGCATCAAGGGCTATGAGCCCGATGAGATCGTCGGCGAGCATTTCTCGCGCTTTTATACGGAGGAGGACCGGGAAGCGGGCGAGCCGGCGCGGGCGTTGGACACGGCGCGCGGGGACGGGCGGTTTATTGCCGAGGCGTGGCGCGTCCGCAAAGATGGGGAGCGCTTTCGTGCGAGCATTGTTATCGATGCAATCCGCGACGACGAGGGCAGGCCGATCGGCTTTGCCAAAATCACACGTGACATCACCGAGCGCGATGCGGCTCAGCGCGAGCTGGAGGCCGCGCGCGAAGCCCTGTTCCAGTCGCAAAAGCTCGAGGCAATCGGGCAGCTGACCGGCGGCGTCGCTCACGACTTCAATAATTTGCTCATGGCGGTGCTCAGCAGCCTCGACCTTCTTCGAAAACGCCTCCCCGAAGATCCGATGGCGGAGCGCCTGCTCAACACCGCGGTTGAAGGCGCGAGACGCGGTGCAACCTTGACCCAGCGTATGCTTGCCTTCGCGCGGCGCCAGCAACTCGACGTTCACCCGATCGACCTTCCGCAATTGCTGTCGGGCATGAACGATCTCGTCCAGCGCTCGATAGGCCCCGAGTGGCCGATATCGACGAATTTCCCTTTGAAGCTGCCCGCCGTTCGCGCGGACGCCAATCAGCTTGAGATGGCGCTCCTCAACCTCATCGTGAACGCGCGAGATGCGAGCCCGTCTGGAGGTGCGATCCTGATCACGGCTTCGGCCGAGACTATGCCCGAAGGAGCGGTCGAAGGCCTGGCGCCCGGAAGTTACGTGCGCCTAGCCGTGAAGGACCGCGGCGTGGGCATGGACGCCGAGACATTGCGCCGGGCGACCGAGCCTTTCTTCACGACCAAGGGCGTTGGCAAGGGCACCGGGCTCGGCCTGCCGATGGTTCATGGCATGGCCCGCCAGATCGGCGGGTCTTTCGAGCTCAGGAGCAAGGTCGGCGAGGGCGTAAGTGCAATCCTGTGGCTTCCGGTCGCTCAGTTGGAGGTCGCGGTCGCCCAGCCGGTCGCGCCCGAGCCTGTGGTGCCGAGCGATATGCCACGCTTCACGATCCTTGCCGTCGACGATGATGCGCTCGTGCTGATGAATACCGCCGCTTTGCTCGAAGACCTCGGTCATGACGTGATCGAGGCCGAATCCGCGATCCACGCACTCCAGATATCGCGCGAGCGGGACGACATCGATCTCGTCATCACCGATCAGGCAATGCCCGATATGACCGGCGCCGACCTGATCGCTGCGATCGACGAGCTAAGACCAGATATGCCTGTCGTCATTGCCAGCGGTTATGGCGAAGATGTCGCGCTTTCCTGTCGTGATGCCATTCGCTTGAGCAAGCCGTTCAATCAGGCTCAGCTGGCACAGGCGATCGAGATGGCGGTTGGCGGCAAGCGATAATGTAAAAAAGGGCCCGCCGAGGCGGGCTCAGTTCGCCACGGTAAGAGTGTAGCAGGGCCTGCTCAGTTTTCGGTCCCGGGAGCACCTCCTTAATAAGTCCTGGGGCCGGCCATGGCAGGGAGTTGTCGCGCGAACGTCCGCTTCTCCAAGTTTGCCCCTCAAGCCGCCCAGCAGCAACCGGCCATTTGCGGAAGCCGACCGACTTAGCTGATTGCAGCAATGACCAGGCTGGCATTGTCCGTTCCGTCGCGCCCGACGGCGCGATCGATCAAATGGCTCGCGAGGTCATGTAGGGACAACGCGCTGGGGACCCTCGCGTCAATCGTTCGGGACAGGCCGTCGGAGCACAACAGGATCAGGTCGCCGCCCTGAAGCGCAATCTGGACCCGGTCGATCACAATATGGTCTTCGACTCCGAGCGCGCGGGTAATGACATTCGCCTTGGGGTGCCGCATCGCCTCTTCGGCCGACAGCGCTCCAGCATCCAACAACTCTTGAACCAGACTGTGGTCGTGGGTCAGCAGTTCAAGCACTCCGTCCCGAATTCGATAGGCCCGGCTGTCGCCCGCCCAAAAGATTTCGGCAATATTGCCTTGCATGTTGGCCGCGACGATCGTTGTCCCGCTTCGTCTCTCGCCGGCGTGACCGCGGTTGAACAGTGCAGCATTCGCGCCTTTTAAAGCTTCGACGATCGTATCGGCGGTCGGGCTGTCGAGCGCGTCGAGCGCGTCGATGGCAAGCTGGGCGGCGACGTCGCCGCCATGATGCCCGCCCATTCCATCGGCGACGGCCCACAAATTCCGCTCCGGCCGATCGAGAATGCGGTCTTCGTTGATCTTTCGAACATGCCCAACGTGCGTGCGGCTCGACGATCGTGGTCGAGCGTCCCCGCATTCCTGCGGCTGCGGCGCCTTTGCGCGCAAGATGCGGGACAGCATCATGCGCGCTGCTCCTCGGTCATGCTGTCGGCGCCGTCATAGGCCTGCACAAACGCGCGGTCGAGCGCACCCGATGTGCGACCTTCCACTTCCTCGACCAGTTCGGCATGGCGGCGCGCAAGCTCGTCCAGCCGCGCGGCAGCCTTGTTCTGGAACAGGCCGGCTTGCTGCGTTTCGATGCGTGCCGGATCGAACCGGTCGATCGCTTCGCGAAGGCTTCCGCGCAGACCCGCAAAGGTGGCGGCCAAGTGCCGCTTGATGTCGCGAAACGAGGACTGGAGCGCTTCGGGTCCGGACAGAAAGCCATGGCTGCCGCCAAGGATGAGGTCGATGGCAAGGCGCTGCGTCGGGGCCCATTTGAACGGGTTGTTCTCAGCGCTTCCGATCGTTGTGCGCGTCATTTGATAGTGGCTGCGCGCCTGATCGCGCTCGCTCATCAAATCGCCCACCCCGAGCACCATCTGGCGGTAGACGCCGCCGACCCGGCGCATGATCTCGGCGGGATCCTCCTTGGCAAGCAGCGAAGCGTCGAGGCCGGCGCCTTCACAGAAGGCATCGAGCAGCGATCCGCTGGTGAGGGGAGCGGAGGGGCGGCCCTCGGTTTCGGGCCGATCCTCCCAATCGACCGGAACTCCGATCGAATCGCCGAGTGGCGGCATGAGAACCATCGTCCGCGCTTCCTGACCCGCGATCTCGGC
This sequence comes from Sphingopyxis sp. KK2, assembly GCF_001990265.1. Classification (GTDB taxonomy): domain Bacteria; phylum Pseudomonadota; class Alphaproteobacteria; order Sphingomonadales; family Sphingomonadaceae; genus Sphingopyxis. The sequence continues at coordinate 20,470 of NZ_LYVN01000029.1, read as the reverse complement.
CTGCGGTGCGCGGCAGGCGACGATACGGAAGTCCCCGAGGCGGATCGCAAAGGGCAGAATGACCGGGATGTCGTCATCATGGGGCAGTCGCTGCCCCGTCGAAGCATTATAGACCCCATTACTGCCCAGCGATCTCAGGGTGAGCTCATCGCCCTCGGCCCTGAATTCGCAGTGCATTCTCGAAATCGCGCTTTCGGGATCTACAATCGTCCAGTCGGCGTCGCGGTCGCGGCCGACGCGGAGAGTCCCTTGGCGCAGGAGACGGGCGTCGACCGGATGGATGTCGTCTTTCTTGTCGAAAAGCTGCAGCATGAACATGACGGTCTCCTCAGGCGACCTGGCGGATCGACGGACCGGCATCCTCGGGCCCGGAGATCCGCGTCGCAATCATCGAGGCTTCGAGATCCTGGGGCCGCTCGGCAAACTGCGCTTCCGCCGTCGCGGCCGCCTTATTGAACGCGTCGAAGGCGGCTCCGAATTCGTCGCGCCGCCGGTGCGAAATACGCAGAGCGAAACGCGCCGATGCCGCCGCGTCGAGGGCGCCGCGCAGCCGCCCGAGCGGCCGTGTGACGGCAGCGCCGCTGAAATATCCGGCTGCGGCGACCGTCAGCAAAACCGTCAGCGAAAGCGCGGCGAGCAGGAAACGGGTGTTCGCCTTTGCCGCCGCAAGCGCATCGGTGCGGATGACGATATCGACCTGGCCATAGTTACCGCCCGCGTAGCGGATGGCCCGCACGAAGCGCATGCCGTCTCCGAGCTGTGCGCCGCGGTAGCTGACGGCCGTATCTGCTCGGGTCTGGATCGCCCGGCCGGAGACCGCCGCATAGCGCTTCCCAAGTTCTACGGCATTGGTCGAAGCGCGCACGACGCCTCGCGCATCGATGACCGCGATGCTGCGTATCTCGCGGTCTTCGCTCGCGCTCTCGACGAACGCCTGGACCGCGCTCCAATCCTGCTGATCGGGCGGCAGTGTGGCGTTATCGACGGCGGTTACGCCTGCGTTGCTCGCAACAAATGCCGCAACCGTCTGCCCCGAAGCGACGGCCATCTCTTCGAAAGCCCGGCCTTCGCGCGACAGGATCATCGAACCGCAAAGCGCCAGCACGGCAAGGGTTACCGATACAAGCAATATGGGTAGCTTGAGCCGCAACGAGAGTCCGCGGCGCGTGACGGCCGTATCTTCGCGCGCGGCCATCTCGCGCTGAAGGGCACTCCGCACCGCCTCGCCGTCGGCAAAGCGCTGGTTGGGCTTTTTCGCGAGCAGCTTGTCGATCACAAAGCGCAGGCCCGGCGGACAATCTGCTGCCGACTTCTCGATGGATTCGACGCGCTCCTGCGCGATCTGGATCGCGACGGTGCCAAGGCCGATGCCTGGAAAGGCCACTTTACCGGTCACCATCTCGTAAAGGACGATGCCGAGCGAGAAGAGGTCCGAGCGATGATCTACCGGAAGGCTCAGCGCCTGTTCCGGGCTCATATAACGCGGCGTCCCTATCATCTGGCCGAACTGCGTTCGTTCGAGCTCGGCGCCATCGCCGCCGCAGGCAGGGTCGTCGATGCGCGCCACCCCGAAGTCGACGAGCTTCGCGGTCCGGCCATCGCTCGAGAGCAGGATGTTGGACGGCTTCACGTCGCGGTGAACGACACCGGCGCGGTGTGCATAGGCAAGCGCGGCGGCCAGCTGCTGTCCGAGCTGCAGGACGCGTTCGTATGGCATGCGGCCATTCGCCTGAAGTATGGTATCGAGCGGTTGGCCTTCGACGAGCTCCATCGCGATAAAGGCGCCGCCGCCATCCTCTCCGACCTCGTAGATCGTCGCGATATTGGGGTGGCTGAGCGCCCCCGCGGCCCGCGCTTCCCTCAGAAAGCGGAGGTTGAGCGCCTCGTTCCGTGCATATTCGGGCTTCAGGACCTTGATGGCGACTTCGCGTCCGATTCCGGGATCGACGGCGCGGTACACGTCCGCCATGGCGCCCTCGCCGAGGCGCGATATGACCTGATAGCGTCCGACGTTCTTCACAGCGGACCGGTCTTGCTCGATCTTGGGCAAGGGCAGGTGAACGGTCATTTCTTGGCCCTCACGGTGGCCGCTATGCGCTCGGCGCGCGCGAGATCGGCCTTGATTGCACTATTTGCGGGGTCGAGGCTCGAGGCCTGACGAAGTAGCTGGACCGCCTTTGCCGCCTGGCCCCGGTTCAGCTCGGCAAGCCCCCGCGTCCTCAGCTGCCTTGCGCCCGCGGGATTTGCCGGCGCGGCCGCTGCTGCGGGGACAGCGGGTCGTTCGGGAGCGGCCCTCGGCGGCTTCGAACTTGCCTGCGGCGCAGTCTTCGGTGCCGGGCGGGTCGCCGCTGGCGGCGGACTTCCCGGAATACGAAGCGTTTGGCCGGCCGCGATGCGTGTAGGGACGTCGATTCCGTTATACCGTGCGAGCTGATAGGTAAGCAGTCGGTTCCCGAGGTGGCGCTCGGCGATCGCGGCCAAAGTATCGCCCGGTTTTACCGTGTAGGGATAGGACTTCGGCCCGAGCAGGTCGACCGGATCGCGCGTCACCGAATCCCTGAGCATGGCGAGCGACGGGTTATGAGGATCGCGCTTGAGCGCGCTTTTGATGAGCTTGCGCGCGGCGCCGGTGTCGCCCCGCTCCAGCAAACCGGTGATGGTCTCGATCGACTTGGCGCTGTCGACCGGCGCCGACAGCGCGGCCGGCCGGGGCGCCGCGGCGCATCCCGAGAGGAGGATCAAGACGGCAAGCAACGGCCCCGAGAGGGCTCGGCGAAGGTCAATCCTGATAGGATGGGGGGTCACGCGGTCAGCCTTTCGGGTTCACGCCCTGCAGGGGCGATACGAAGAATGTCGGCGAGACGGGAGGTGTCGCGCACGAAGGTCAGGAAATCGGCGGCCGCCAAAGGTCTGGAAAAGTAGAAGCCCTGGAAGTGGCGGCATCCTTCGCCGAGGAGCCAATGATATTCCTCGGCGGTCTCGACCCCTTCGGCGAGCACCTTGATGCCAAGGCCCTGCCCGAGGGTCAGAATGCTCCGGCAGATCGCCTGGCTGTCTGGCCGCCTTTGCACCTCGGTCACGAATTCGCGATCGATCTTGATCTTGTCGAACCCGAGCTGCCGAAGCGTGCTGAAGCTCGAATAGCCCGTGCCGAAATCATCGATTGAAATATTGACGCCGAGCGCGCGGATCTCTTCGAACATCCTTGCGACCCGCGCATCGTTCGCGCTTGCGACCGATTCCGTCAGTTCGATCTCGAGCGCGCCGGGCTCGAGACCATGATTGTGAAACATGCGCGCGAGGAATTCGGTGAATTTCGCGCTATGGAGCTGGTTTGCCGAGATGTTCACGGCGACCCGCAGCGGGCCCGGCCCGATCCCGGCCCATTGGCTCGCCTCGCGCGCCGCGCCGTTCAGAACCCATAGTCCGACTTCGTCCGCCAATCCCGCGGCTTCGACGACGGGTATGAACACCGATGGCGACACGGCACCGCGTTCCGGGTGGTTCCACCGGATCAGCGCCTCGGCGCCCGTGACGCACTGCCAGGTGGCGTCGATCAACGGCTGGAACAAGAGTTCGAACTCGCCCCTGCCGACGGCACCGCGCAGATCCTGTTCGATGCCGTACCGAAATTCTTCCCGCGCGATCGCCGCGGGCGTCAGATCGACATTCCCGGCGCCTCCATCGCGCAGCATCGCGAACGAGGCGAGGGTCTGTGCAAGAAACGTGTGCGGAGAACCGCCTTCCTCGAGCGCGGCACATCGCGCCGAAATTATGGGAACGATGTCCTGAGTGCCCGCTGTGATAACGCTTCCCAGCGCATATATGAGCGCATCGATCTCGCCGCGGGCGGCATCATGCGCTATGTCCTGGCCATACCAGATCGCAAACTGTGCCCGATCGACATGAGCGACGAACCGGCCGGGCGGAAGCATGCGAACGATCCGCCGGACGATGGTCGTCAGCACATATTCCGCAAGATCGGGATTGAAACCCGCCAAGCGGTCGAAGTCGGCGATTTCAATGGCCCCGATCATGCCAGCGCGTTCGGTGGTCATCAGGTCAAGGAGCGGCTCGCGCGTGTGGAGACCCGAGATCGAATGGCGCTCGCTGAGACGCCGCTTCATCGTCGCAAGGGCCAGTTCTACACTCGCGGCATTTTCAGCGAGCCGGTCCGATATCTCCTCTTTCCGGCCGGCCGCCGACATGGCTTCGAAACGCCGGGACAGGAGCCAGAGGCGTTGGTCGTGCCGCCAGGCGCTACCGAGCCAGCCCAGAGCAACTGCACTAGCGATGATTGCCACGGGCAACAGGCCTGCCGCTTGCCAGTAAAGCAGGCAAGCAAGCGACACGAACAGTATCGCTATAGCTGTACGCCGCGCCAGCGTAGCAAAAGGGACTCTCTCCGCGACCATCGGGCGGTCGTATTTTCCAAGAGATACTAAGTTCTTAAGCTGACGTCAGACTTGTCCCGCGGCGAGACAAGTGGCTGGAAAGGGTGCCGACGCAAGCGGAGCTTAAATTTCCACGCTTTTGCGAGAGTTTTGTGCGCGCAGAGGCGCCGAAGTGTCCGTACCGCGATGACCGCAAAGGGCTTCAGATTAAACTTAGGTTATGACGATTTTTTGCGGAAGTTAGGCATCCTGTAGACGGTGTGCTCCTCGGCAGGTTTCGAGACGCCCAAGGCACCTGGTGAACGTCAGCTATCTTGCACTACGGACCAAATGCCGTCGGTCCGCCCTCGGCTACACCCGACTTCATTCGGGACCAAACACCAGTTCGAGCATCTGGCGTTTCCATATAGCGACCGATCGTTCGATAAGCGCCATGTCGGGATTGCGGATATACTCGACGGTCAGCCCGCGCGTGACGGCATTGTTGAGCAGCTGGAGCGTTTGATAGGCCTCGTCATTGTCGATGCCCGCGGCGCGCAGGATCATATGGCCCCACAGACGGACCCTGCGATCGAAGCGCCGTGCGCTCGGACCGACCTCCTGATCGAGATCTGAGTCGTTGCGGCGGGCGAGGTGGATTTCGAGCACGGCCGCCATTTCGGGGCGGCTGACCATCTGGTAATTGGCGTCGATCAGATTTTCCATCGATTGCCGGGGCGTCGCGCCGGCCCGAATGGCCTCGGCATAGACTTGCGTACGATAGGCCGAAAATTCCCCGGCTACCGCCGCCATCAGCTTGGCCTTCGTCGGGAACTGATGCTGGATCGCTCCGAGGCTCATGCCAGCCGCATCGCGGATCGCGAGCATCGTCGCGCCCGAATAGCCTTGCGAGCAAAGCACGTCGCGCGCCGCCGCGAGCACACGCGCGCGGGTCGCGGCGCTGCGGTCTGCCTGGCTGCGGCGGGTTCTGGTTGCGGTCGTCGTCATGCCCTGGTCGTCTGCGATAGCGTTTGAACCGTGGATAGGCGAGCCAGATCAGAATGCCACGGTCGCATTGATGCCGATCGTCCGCGGCCGGACCACCGCGGTGCCGAGCGCGCCATTGGCGTTGCGCGGCAGGCCGGCGACGCCGAGCAGCGCCTGCGTCGAGGTGATGCCGCCGCTGTTCGTCAGATTGTTGGCATAAGCGGCGAGCGAGTAGCGCCCGAAGTCCAGCCCTGCGCGCAGATCGATCACCGCATAGGCATCGACGCGCGCGAAATGGCCATAGGCGGCGCGGTAGGCCGGGTCGAAGCTGCCGCTCTGCCGCGAGACCGAGCGGATGGAACCGCCGATCGATGCGGAGACATCCGACCCCATATCCCATTGATAATCGGCGTTGAAGTTGACGGCATATCTGGGCGTGAAGGGCAGGGGGTCGCCCTTGACCGCGCCGACCGCGACCGGATCGGTATCGCCGCTGAGCCGCGCGTCGGTATAGGTGAAGCCGATCGACGTCGTGAAACCGCGCGTCGGGCGCAATGTCGCGACGATTTCGGCGCCGTCGACCTTGGCGCTCGTGCCGTTCACATTGACCCCGAAGCCGTTGACGACGGCGGCGAGCTGAATGTCGTTCCAGTCGATATGATAGAGCGACGCCTCGATCGAGGCGCTGCGGTCGGCGGTGTCGCCCTTGAACCCTATCTCATAGCTGGTGACGGTGTCGGGCTCGAAGGTCGTGGGGGTCCCCGGCGGCGAACCGATCGGGATGACGTTCGGGCCGCCGGGACGATAGCCTTTGGCGACACGTGCATAGAGCGACGCCTGACGGCCGAACTTGACCTTTGGTGCGACCGACCAGGTGAAGACATCGTCCGACGAGCGGAGCCCGTCGATTAGCGCGGTGCCTAGCAATATGCCGTCGGTCGCCTGCCGCGCGCGCTGGCTGTTGTGGCTGTACCGGCCGCCGAGGTCGATATCGAACCAGGGCGACAGGTGCAGCGTCGCGTTCGCGAAGCCGGCAATCTCTTCATAGCGTGAGTCGAGATTGAATACGGCGAGCTCGAATGGCAGGTCGATCGGCGTGAGTACGCCGGGAGTGCCGGGTACCGCGGTTTTCAGGTTCTGGAAAATGCGCGCCTTTTCGTGCGTGTAATAGCCGCCGACGAGCCATTCGATGAAATCGCCGCCGTTCGATGCGAGCCGCAGTTCCTGCGTCCATTTGCGGTTTTCGGTAAGCTGGTCGAAATAGACGTAGGAACCGAGGACGGGGGAGAGGTTTGCGGTATAGTCGGCGCGGAACGACTGGAGCTGTTCGCCATAGCTCGTCGCCGACGTCAGCGTGACGCCGCCGAAATCATAGTCGATCGTGCCATTGTAGAGGCGGTATTTCACATTGCTGAAGGTCGGCAGATATTCCGACTGGGTGAGCCACCCATAGAGCGGCTTCAGCGCCGCGGGATCGGCTTCGACGATGCTCGGCGCGTCGACATAGAGATTCTGGAACAGCGCACTCAGCCGGACGCTGAGACCGGCGCCGGGTTCCCATAGCAGCGAGGCGCGGCCACCGTAATTTTCGAAATCGTTGATATTACTGCGAACATTCGATGCCGCGGTGCCGATAGAATCGACATATCCGCCCTGTTTCCGGTACGAACCCGACGCGCGGAAGGCGAGCGTTTCGCCGAGCGGGACATTGACCATCGCCGCGCCTCGGTACGACGCGTCGCCGCCATCGGTAAACTCGACGCCCCCCAGCACCTTGGCTTCGAAGCCGGACGTCGAAGGCTCGTAAGTCACGAACTTGAGCAGGCCGCCGAGCGAACTTGCACCGTAGAGCGTCCCCTGCGGCCCCCGCAGCACCTCGATCCGCGCGATATCGAAGCTGCCGAAATCGCCCGCGAGTTCGGAGCCGTTCGCGAGGCCGGTGCTCGACCCGAAGGGCGTCTCGTCGACATAGACCGCGACGGTGGATGCGACCCCGCCGGTGTTGATTCCACGCAGCACGAGGCGGCCCTGACCGGGCGTGCCCTGGACGAGCTGCAGGCTTGGCACATTCTTGAGATAATCGGCGAAACTGGTCGCGCCCTGCTGCTCGAGCGTCGCGCCCGAGACGACCGACACCGACTGCGGCACGTCGATCAGCGTCTGCGACCGTTTCTGGGCGGTCACGACGATCTCGTCGCCGATGGTCGCATCGCTGTCCTGCGCCCAAAGGGTTGCAGGCGAGGCGAGGGCGAGCGCCAACGCGCTGCCGCTCAAGGCTTTGGTTGAAAGTCGCATAACGGATCCCCTCATCTTGCGTTTCGTTTCTTGTTTCAGTGGCCGCGGCCGAGCGCGAAGCGCATCCCGTGCAGGATCGCGGCAGGCGCGGCGGACACATGGTCGTCCTCGGCGAAGGCGACATGGCGGACGTCGGTGATGCCGGCCTCGCTGAGCGCGGCGGCGAACTCACGCGCCGCATCGACCATTCGCGCGGCGCGGATCTGCGCCTGTGCTTCTTCCAGCGTCACGCCGATTCCGTCGGGTACGCTGGTCGGCAGGTCTTGTTCTCTGGCGCCGACATCGACGAACACGCGCGGCGGTTGGGGCAGGGCCGCGATCCGCTTCCCGAGCATCGCCAGTTCGCCCATGATCGCGAAGCCATCCCACCACAGCGACGGGCTGCTCACGATGAAAGCCGAAAAACTGTCTGGCCGGGTGAGGAGCGCGCGCGCTGCGAACAGGCCGCCGAGCGAATGGCCGAACAGGATTTGCGGCCCGTCCGCCGTGTGTGGATAGCGGGCGGCGATCTCGGGACGGAGCGCATCGAGCATGAAGGCCAGGAACGCGTCGGCGCCGCCGCTCGCGGCGCCCCCGATCGCTTCGCCAAGGCCGCCGAGGGCTTGCAAGGCCGCTTCGCCGATCGGCGGGGCGAGGTCGGCGGTGCGACGCTTCAGGACATCGGCATAGGCGGCGTCATAACCGACGCCGACGACATAATGCGCGGGAAAGGCGGCGACGCTCGTCATGGCGCGTCCGATCTCCGCTGCCATGCCGAACAACAGGTCGCCATCGACGACGTAGAGAACGGGAATGCCCGCGTCGGGTGTCGGGGCCGTCGGCGCGGCAACGCTGATCGTCAGCTCGCCCTCCCCCGACGGATGGGGAAGGGTGAATTGCTCGAGGGATGTGCGAACCGGAAATGGCATCGATCTTCTCCCGGCGGGCGTCGCTCGATCGTCGATTCCCGCTGCTGTCCCGATGTCTCTACCCTATTTACAATAAAGTCAACCTGTTTTAAAGATGCCGATATGAGCCGCAAAGGCTTCGGCGTGGAGAGCGTGTATGGAGGATGGCACCGAAGGCATCGGGCGGAGCGGCAGTGTCCGCTGGGCGTGGTATGGCCTCGGCGTTCTGCTGATGACGACGCTTTTCGCCTTTGTCGTCCGCCAGATGCTCAGCCTCGTTGCGCCGTTGCTGCAGACCTCGCTCGGCTTTACCGACTTTCAGCTCGGCATGTTGCAGGGGCTAGGCATGGCGGTGTTCGCCAGCGTGGCGAGCTATCCGATGGGTTGGCTCGCCGATCGCTTCGGACGTCGCCTGATTCTGGCGCTCGGGGTTGCGTGCTGGTCGCTCGCTACCGCGCTTTTTGCTTTCCAGACCGGCTTTTGGGGCCTGTTCGCCGCGACGATCGGGATCGCGATCGGCGAGGCGGGGCTGGCGCCAATCGTCTTCGCGCTGATCCCCGATCTTTTTGCGGAGAAGCAGCGCAACACCGCCAATTTCATCTTCTACGGCGGGACGCTGCTCGGCGCGGGCCTGGGGATGGCGCTCGGCGGCGCGCTGCTTCAATGGCTCGACGGAGCGCATGGTGGCGTTCCCAGCTGGCTTGCCGACTTCGACAGCTGGCGCCTCGCGATGATGCTGATCGCGCTTCCCGGGCCGGTCTTCTTCCTGCTCGTTCTAACGATGCCGCTGGGCAATCGGAGCCATGAAACAGACGCCAGGGTCGAAGCCGATCCGGTGGCCGAACGCGATTTCCTTCCCTATGCGACTGCGCACTGGCATACGCTCGCCTGTATATTCGGATCGATCTTCGCGATGGCGGTCGCAATGACCTCGGGCGTGATGTGGTTCCCGCTGGCGCTCCCGCGCGCTTTCGGGATCGATCCCGCGACGGTGGGCATCGGGCTCGGCACGGCGATTACGGTTGCGACGCTCGCCGGCGTGCTGCTCGCGCCGCTGACACTCCGACTGCGCCGCGGCGATGCCGACCTCGATCCCGTAAAGGTCGCCGCGATCTTCGTCGCACTGACGCCGCTTCCCGCGGCGTTGCTGCCCTTCACGACATCGGCCTTTCAGGCCTATTGCATCGCGGCGGTGCAGGGCGCGCTGGGTATCGCGGCCTCCTCGCTGATGCCCGGCGTGCTCCAGAATCTGGCGCCCGCGCACCTCCGCTCGCGCGTTCTGTCGCTGCTCGGTATCGTCAACGCGCTGGCGCTCGCCGCATCGCCGCTTGCTATCGGTGCGATCTCAGGGCTGATCGAGGGGCCGCGCGGTATGCTGAATGCCATAACGATCGTCAGCCTGCCGTCGCTGATCGTGTCGGCGATCCTGATGGCGCTCGCACCCCGCCCTTATGGCGCTACGCTACGGGCAATCCGCCCTGCACTTTCGAAGGACGCATCATGAGCACGACATCATCCTCCCCGGTGGACATGACGGACATGCGCGAGGCGATGGCAACCGGCCGCGCCACGGCGTCGGGACTGGTCGATCAGGCGATCGAACGCGCCGAAGCCGCCAATCCGCAGCTCAACTTCATCGCCTGGCCGACCTTCGAGCGCGCGCGGATGCAAGCGAAGGAGCCGCGATCCGGTCCGCTCGCCGGCGTGCCCACGCTGATCAAGGACATGCTCCCCGAAGGCGGGATCCCCGCCAGTTTCGGATCGGCAGCGCTGCGCGATTTCATGCCCCCGGAAGATGCTCCCTATGCGCGCGCGATCACGGGTGCCGGCCTGATATCGATCGGGCGTTCGACGATGCCCGAACTCGGGCTGAACGCGGTTACCGAGTCGCCGTTGTTCGGCCCGACGCGCAACCCGTGGAACCTCGATTATACGCCGGGAGGCTCGTCGGGTGGCGGGGCTGCGGCGGTGGCGGCGGGCGTGGTGCCCATCGCGCATGCCAGCGACGGGCTCGGCTCGATCCGCCACGGTGCGGCGCCTTGCGGTCTCGTCGGGCTAAAACCGTCGCGGCGTCGCAATGCCGGCGAAGAAGCGTTTCGCTCGATAACCGACCTGACCGTGAACGGCTGCGTCAGCCGCACGGTGCGCGACACAGCCGCTTGGATCGAGGCGACGCAAACGCGCGACCCGGATTGCCTTCAGCCGATCCCGCTGGTGACGGCCCCGATCGACCACCGTTTGAACATTCAGGTCTATAGCCGTGTGATGCGCACCGGCGATCTCCCCGATGCCAGCGTCCAGCGGGTCTTCGACGAGGCGGTCGCGCTGCTCGACCGCCTCGGGCACAAGGTGGCGGAGGCTGATCTCCCCTTTGCCGGACCAGTTGCCATGGAGCTGCTCGGCACGATCACCGAAGGCATGTTCTGCCGTCGTCTCGGCATGCTGTCGCAAGCCATCGGGATCGAGGTCAAGGCTGACGACCTCGAACATCGGTCCGTGACTTTGATCGCGGCGGGCGAGGCCATCAGCGATGACCGGTTTGCATCGGCCTGGACGTCGATGGAGGATATCGTCGCCGCCTATCTCGCGCGGCTGGAGCAGATCGACATCTGGATGACACCGACGCTGAGTACGGAGATTCCGCGTATCGGCGTCTTTGGACCCGACATTTCGTGGGCCGATCAAAAGGACCCGCTGATCGATTATGCCGGCTATTGCTGGATCGACAATTTCGCCGGAACGCCGTCGATCAGCTTGCCGATCGGTTTCAGCGCCAACGGCCTGCCGGTGGGGATCCAGTTCGCAACGCGCCCCGGGGGCGAAGCCTTGCTCTTGGCGCTCGCCTATCAGCTCGAAGCCGAACTGCAGTGGCAGCGGCATATCCCGCCGATCTGGGTGGGGGCCGGTGATGGCGGCAAATTTCGGGACAGCCATCAAGACGCATGCTGCGGGCTCGGCGGGCGAGGCGATACGCTATGCTGACAGTTCGCTGAACTGGCGCGCATTCGAAGCGCGGACCACCGCCCTTGCACGGGCATTGATCGATCGGGGCGTAAAGACCGACGATCTGGTGGCGGTGGCGCTCCCCAACGGTGTCGATCATCACATCGCCAGCTTCGCTATCTGGCGGGCCGGGGCGACTCCTTGCATTCTGCCCGCGAAGCTTCCCGGGCGCGAGTTCGCCCAGCTGATCGAGCTCGCCCGGCCGCGCGTTCTGATCGGCGGCGGCGGCGAGGTGCCGGACACTGTGGTCCGGATTTCTCCCGATGCCGGAGATGCGCCGGCCGATTTGCCCGAAGATCTTGCGGCCACCAACTGGAAGGCCGTCACCAGCGGCGGGTCGACCGGCCGGCCAAAGCTGATCGTCGATCATGCCGAGGCGCGCTTCGGCGACCGGCTTTCCGCTATTTGCGATCTGGCGGGCATCCCGCGCGGCGGGGTGATGCTCAATCCCGGGCCGCTCTATCACAACGCGCCCTTTCTCTTCACCAGCCTGGCCTTGCTGTGCGGTACCCGGATCGTCGGCATGAACCGCTTCGACGCCGAGGAAGCGCTGCGCCTTATCGAAAGCGAGAAGGTCGAATGGGTGTGCATGGTTCCCACCATGATGCACCGTATCTGGAGCCTGCCCGCGGAGGTTCGCGCGAAATATGACCTTTCCTCGCTGCGACGGGTGCTGCACCTTGCGGCACCCTGTCCGTCATGGCTGAAGCACGCCTGGATCGATTGGCTTGGCCCCGAACGGATCGTCGAAATCTATGCCGGGACGGAGGGCCCGTCGACAATCATTACCGGGGAGGAGTGGCTTCGCAAGCCGGGTTCGGTCGGAAAGTTCTCCGGAGACGCCATCGCAATCCTCGACGAGAGTGGCAACCGCTGCGCCCCGGGCGAAGTCGGCGAGATATTTTTCGCGCCTGAGGCGACTGAACGCTTCCACTATATTGGCGCCGAGCCTCGCACTAACGGGGCAGGATATATGTCGCTGGGCGATCTCGGTTATCTCGACGAGGACGACTATCTCTTCCTGTCCGACCGACGCACCGAGCTGATCCTTCGCGGCGGGGCAAATGTCTATCCGGCTGAAGTGGAGGCCGCGTTGATCGAGCATCCGGCCGTGATCGACGCGGTCGTGGTGGGATTGCCGTGCGAAGAGCTTGGAGCGCGCGTCCATGCGATCATCCGGACCGCCGGTGGTGCTTCGATAATAGCGATCGATGCGTTCGTCCGTACCCGGATCGCCGGATATAAATGCCCCGCAAGCTACGAGATAACCGAAACCGACTTGCGCGATGAAGCGGGCAAGGTACGCCGCTCCGCCATGCGGAAAGAGCGACTAACGTAGCCGGTTGTAGATTGACATTTTCCGTCAGGTGATGACGTCCGCTTTTGTGGCGCTGGTCTCAAGAGTGGACAGTCTGCAACCAGCCACTGGCCAACCAGCCAGATTGCCCGATTTTCTTCGCTTTCACGCAGAGAAGGCGAGCGAGCTGAGATTTTATTCAGGTTTATTGGGGTGCCACTGCCGATTAGGCGATCACGAAATGGCTCTCAACCACAGCTCCCCCAGCTCGAGGTCGATCCAGTCTGCCGCGAAGGGATCGAGGCCCGAACCGGGGTAGAGGCAAAACTCTCCGAAAAAGGGTCTTCCGGCAATGTCGTAGAAATCGACCCGCACAAATGCCATGTCCTTGGCAAGCGCCTCAGCGGCGTCGAGCATCGCCGCAAGCGAAGGCGGCGGCGGGGGACGGTCCTTTGCGGGAACCAGTTGCCGCCAGCCGCGATCATGCAGGATCCACCGGTGACGGGCGCCGCGCCCGAGATGCACCTGCACATGCGTGGCATTGCCGCCGAACACATAGATTTTATAGTCGATCGGGAGGGGCAGCGCGCCGCCGAGGAGTGGCTCGGCAATCGTGCCGCGCGGCACGTTGCGGTAGGCCCATTCGTCGAGCCAGCGCCCATAGGCGTTACGCTGCCAGCGGCGTGCAGTCCGTCGGATCTGCTGCCATCGGTCGCAATCGGGCGCTTTCGTGACGACCTGATACTGATTGCACCCGTGGCGGGCCTTGATGATCGCCGGAAAGGGAAATGGGATCAGCCGCGGGAGGTCGCTACCCTCCCAAAGCGTGGGGACGATCCAGTCCGCGCCCAGTCTCGCGCCCGCAAAGCGCTTCGCTGCAATTTTGTCCATCAACTCGGTCTGCACCGGCGAACGGTCGCTCAATTTGCGAAGCTGCACGAGCTCGGTGAAACGGGTCGGGTTGGCGAGATCGAGAGCGCGCCGATGGCGCCATGCGTAAAGAAGCGCAACGCGCTTCTCCGCCAGCGGCAAGCCTTCGGTGTCGCTGGGCCGCGCTCGAGCTAGGGCCACCGAGGGTATCACGGCGTCGCAACAGGCTCGCCGGTCCATCTGGAACGGCTTCCCGGCCCCAATCTTGTCCGGGCGAACCCCTTAACTTCGCTGGCAAAGGCAGCCCCTTCGCCCGGCAGCGCTTCCTTTGCCATCTTGCCGCAGAGCCTCATAAGCTGGGAAACGATCATCGCGTGAAAAGGCTGCTGCCACCTCCCATGATGTCGCGCCGGAATCCGACGGGCTGCCGGCGCCCATGAACTACAATATGGGACGCTTCCGCCGATCAGGGTTTGACGAGATGGCGGCGAAAAGAGGCATCGACAAAGGCGAAATCAGCCGCGATCGAGATGGGAGGCAGTTTGTCGCACTGCCAGCGCAGAAGCGCCTCATCGTCCTTTGCGGCGTCGGCTGTCCACTCGGGGCGGGACATCGCCTTGCGCGCGAGCTTGGCATCGACGAACTCGAAGCTCGGCGGGCTGACGCGACGCGCGGTACAGTCGACTTGGCGGTCGGCCTCGAGATGTCCTCCGGTCGGCAGGTCGGAGTAGAACAGGATATGGGTTACGGTGAAGGGCAGGGGGGCGCGGAAGAAACTGAGGCGGCCCGGGCCCATGCCGAGGAGAGCCATGGACAGATCGCTGCCTCCCGGATTGTCGAACAGTCCATAAACCGACCAGAGGGTCGCCGGGTTCGCGAAAGGCCGGTAGGGCGGCTCCTTGCCGGCGCAAATCAGCGGCCGCCAGCCTGCCGAGCTATATTGCAGCTTCTCCTGCAGGCCGGCCTGGTTGAGCTGGTCGACATAGGGGCTCTCGCCGGAATATCTGATCGTACCGCTGCTGCAATCCGGCGTGCCGTCGACCGCGATGATCGTCGGGCGGTCCGGGCTCGTGTCCAGGCTTCCGCGCGGGGTGAAGAGGACCGCCATCGGATAGGTCCCAGAGGGCGATCGGCCTGCCACATCGGCAGCAAAGATGAGGTCGGCATCCTTGCGCAGAACAACCCATTTCTGCTGGACGGCGGCTCCGGTCGATAAAGATTCCGCCTTTGTCGGCGCGAGTTCGACCGGGTTCGAGCGGTAGCGCTTGTTGGTGAGCCGATCCCAGATTTCTATGTAGACCGCGCCCGGCGCGGGCGTGCCCTCGGGCACAGCGAACCAGACCGTTCCCAGATCCGTGGGCGAACCAAGCGCGCAAAAGCCATAGAGCCTCGTTCCTTTCGCATCGAAGACATCCAGCCAGGATCGCGACGCGTTCGCATTGGTCCCGCACGGCGGCAGTCCGGGCGACGCGATGAACAGGTCCGCAGGAAAGGACATCTTGTTGGGAACGTCGAGCCGGTAACGGATGAATTTGCCCGCAGCCGCCGCATACGCTTCGGTGCCCATCAACCGAATCTCCGGGTTCGGGATCGACTGCGCCGCAGCGGAGGATGGCTGACCGATCGACGAAATTATGATCGCACAAAGCGCTGCTGTGAGACGGCCCAACATTTGAATAATCCCCCTAGTGTCTTCGAACATAATGTGACGCTATCGAGCTTGGCGCCAATGATCCTCCCGCCGCTTTGGGCATGTCGCCATCATCTTTCCGGAACTGCGAGTACAGGCGGAAAGTCGGTCGGCAAGCTCAGCGTCTGATAGGCCTGCGACGCGCAGCTCCGGTACGTCGTCCCCTTGAAGACGAGCTTGAGCGCCAGGGGATAAGTCTTGCCGTCGGCCTTGCAGGCGACCGCTTCGACGAGGGCGCTTGCCGTCACCGTCTCGTCCTCGCTCGCAAGCGCATAGGTTGCCGTATTATTGGCGATCGTTGGCCAAGGCGCATTTTCTGTCTGAACCGCGATGGGCTTGCCCATGGTAAATTCGCGCCCACCGATCGCGAGCCTTGTGCCGCTATCCTGGATGTCGAGTTCGAAGCCCCGCGGCCCTCCTTTGCTGACGATCCGCGCGTCTAATGCAAGATCGCCAAGCAGCGGGCGGGATGGCAGGGCATCGGCGGCATCGAGGGCAAGGGCGCACCCTTCTCGTCTTGCCGGTCCAACAATAAGGAGAGCCTGCATTTCCAGCTCCTCGGCGGCCGTAGCGCAGGGCGCCTTCGTGATGCGAAGTTCGACCGGGGCGCCGCTCGCAGTTTTCGTTCTGAAAATTCTTTCTTTGCCGGCACCCGACACTGCGGGCGCCGGGAGTTCCCGGAAGACGGGCTCACCATCCTCTTCAATCGTGACGCTCATCCGGCTCGCGTCCACGACGACGGTCCAGAGAGGGGCATCGCCGAAGGCCTGCAGGGAGCCGGAATCGTTGGGAGAGGCTGCGCCTGCCACGTCCGCTGCCGAGGCCAGGATGCATGCCGGTAGAACAAATTGCCTGATTGATAGAAGAGGTCGGGACGTGTTCATGGTTGCTCTATTCGACGACCCTCTCCTAGCTGCCGACAGAAACCCGCAAAATCAAGAACTCAAAAATCTGTTTCCGTGTATCGCTTCTGCTGATCTTGGCAGCAGGTGGCCGCTCGGCGGGCAACAGATGCGTGATCGAAGCGGCCGCTACCGGCCTTCGGTATCACGACCACGCGACGAGAGCGCGTATGCGATCCTGTGCGTCGATCTCTGCCTTGGACGCCGCCCGCGCGCATTCGCCAGCGGTGATTGTCTGACCGCAAATACGAAGGCGACCCTCGATGGGAACGACGAGGAGTTCGCCATGACCGGGTAAGGGGGACATATCGTCGCCGACAATCTGGGCGAGCGTGAAATGCTCGGCCTCGAGCAAGATAGCACTCGTCGATGGATCGACAGAGGTTTGACGCGACCGCGGATAGGGTGAAGGGTCGGCGACATCGACACCCTCGGACAGATGAAGCTCGCGCGGGCGGCCGTAGTCATAAAGGCGATACGTGATGTCGCTGTTCTGCTGGATCTCGATGAGCGAAATATCCGCCCCGATGGCGTGGATCGTACCCGGCGGAATATGGAACAACATTCCTGGCTCGGCGACGTGCCATTCCATGAGCGTCTCGATCTCCCCCGAGAGCGCGGCCTCGCGCAATCGCGCCTTCGAAAGCGGCATCCGCAAGCCGATGCCGAGCCGCGCGCCGGGCTTGGCATCGAGAATGTACCAGCATTCCTCCTTGCCGGCGGGGAGGCCGAGCGCGACGGCCTCCGCGTCCGAGGGATGTACCTGGACCGAGAGCTTTTCCGACGTGAACAGATATTTGATCAGCAGCGCCAGCCGCTCGTCCTCGGGACCCGGAAACCAGATCTCCCCGATCCGGCGGCCTCGCATCGTGTCGAACGGCGGCGGCAGGCTTGTTCGGCCCCACGGTTTCTCGACTGCTATCGGCGTCAATCTGGTCATCCGGTGTCAACGAACGGCAAGGGGCGCGGTTGCGAGGCCGATGGGCGATTTGCCTGGGACGAACCACACGCTTGTCTCTCGCGCGGCCCGGACCGCTATAGACTGAAGCCCGCCGGCGGTTGATTTTTAGGCGGGCGTCGGACGCAACCCCGGTTCGCTTCGCAAGTTTCCGACGCGAGAGGATATCGATATGCCCCTGAAGCTCGAAGGCTCGTGCCGCTGCGGAGCGGTTCGTTTTTCCGCCGACAGCCACGCGCCGGTCCCGTTTATGCGCTGCTATTGCTCGATCTGCAGGAAGACCGCAGGCGGCGGCGGATATGCGATCAATCTCCACGCTGACAAGAAAACGCTGACGGTCGATGGCGAGACGGCGGTTTATCATGCCGCGCTCGATGACGGGCGCGGCGGCTGCGAGCTGAGTTCGGCCGAACGCCATTTCTGCGTCCTCTGCGCCAGCGCGCTGTGGGTGTTCAGCCCGGAATATCCCGACCTTTTCCATCCCTTCGCCTCGGCAATCGACAGCGACCTCCCCAAGGCTCCGTCGAGCGTGCACATGATGCTCGGATCAAAGGCGTCGTGGGTCGAGCCCGTTATCGGCCCGGACGACCAGTGCTTCGAACATTATCCGGACGATGCCTTGGAGGAGTGGCACCGGGCGCGAGGCCTTTGGGTCGACTAAGACTGGATGTGAGTAGTCGGGGTTTCGTGCGGCCGCGGGCCTCGCGACGTGATCGGTCGTGTGCTTCAGGCGCGGCGGACAAGCCGGCCGATAGGGTGTTATCCGTTCGTTCAGCCGGGGTAGGGGGAGCGCTTCAGCAGCCGGGCGAGATGGGCGGCGTTGCCCGCGACCATGCTCGCGGTCTTGCTAACCATCCGCGGCCGATGTTCGAGGTCCTTGAAATCGACCGACCCCATCGCCTCGCCGACCCAGTAGCAGCCGGCCACTGCGGGGATGGTCCAGCCGGTGTCGTTGAGCGATTGGAAAAGCTCCGCGCACACATGGTGCGCGCCATCTTCATTGCCGACGATCGCGGCAACCGCCACCTTCGAATAGCTGGGCATGCGGCCCGCCTCGTCGGTCTCATCGAGGAACGCGTCCATGCGTTCGAGAACCAACTTTGCGACGCTGGAAGGCTGGCCCATCCAGATCGGCGTCCCGAAGATGAGAATGTCAGAGGCGAGAATCTGCGCGCGGATCTGCGGCCACGCATCCCCGTCGCCCTCGTCGGAGGAAACACCCCATTTGACGTCATGCGCCGCGATGCGGATCGGCGTTCCGACGACGACATCATGCTTTTCGAAATGCTCGGCGAGCACCGCGATCATGGCATCGGTCGAACTTTTGCGGCCTTTCGCCGACAAGGAGCAATTGATGGCGGTGGCGGTGAGCGGGTCGGGCATGATATCTCCTCGGGCCCCCGAGACGAAATGATCGGGATGGCGGCGAGGTTCCGACCTCTCGTGCCCGCCAGTTCGAGGTGGTTTGTGGTGGGAGCGGATGGTCCGCTATCGTCCGGTCACGTCCGGTATCAGAGATGCTCGCCGCCGATTTCCGGCTTGCAGGCCGTTTACGGAAAAGAACCGTTATCGGCTCGGGCTGCCCGGGGAAGCGCTGCCCATGGGTTCGCCCAGCCGCACCGGTCGCTGGGGATACCACTCGGGGTTGAAGGCGATAGCGTCCTTCTCGAACAGCATCACGATCGTCGAGCCGAGGAGGAAGCGTCCCATTTCCTCTCCCTTGCGCAGGACGACTTCATTGGGGGCGTAGGACCATTCGGATATCTTGCCCGATCGCTTCGCATTCACCACGCCATGCCAGACCGTCGCGATGCTGCCGACGATGGTCGCTCCCACGAGGATCATCGCGAAACGGCCGTGGGAGGCAGACTCGAGCAGACATAAGACCCGCTCGTTGCGCGCGAAGAGACCGGGCACCCCGCGCGCCGTGGTCGGATTGACCGAGAATAACGCCCCGGGGACGTAGACCATGCGTGTAAGCTCGCCGTCGCAGGGCATGTGCAGCCGGTGATAATCCTTCGGCGAGAGGTAGAGATTGGCGAAACTGCCGTCGCGAAAGGTCGCGGCGAGCGCGCTGTCGCCGCCCAACAGGTCGGCGGTGGTGAAGCGGTGGCCCTTGGCCTGGACGATGTGATGGTCGTCGATCGCGCCGAACTGGCTGATGGCGCCATCGACTGGGCAGATGAAATCGGCGTCGGCGAGCGGACGGGCGCCGGCCTTCAGCGGGCGCGTGAAGAAGTCGTTGAAGCTTGCATAGCTGCGAAGGTCCGGGTTTTCGGCCTCGCTCATGTCGACGCCATATCTGGCGGCGAACCACCGGATCAGCCCGGGGGTGTGCAGGCCGGACGATGCGGCGATACGGCCTGCGAACTCGGTGAGGCGCCGCTTCGGCATCGCGTGCTGGGCAAGGATTTTCAGGCGCTCGAACATATCTTATCCGTTGGTCGATCATGCGAAGACCCGGTGGGCCGCATCGAAAAAGGACGTGGCGCCCGGCGCTTCGTTCCCGCGGTGATGCCTGATCGCGATGGCGTACGGCAAGAGTTGAGCGATACAGGATGCCAGAAAGCTTTGGGATATGGCGTCTGGCGCGCGCTCAGCCCCGCCGACGCTCTTTCGGCGAACCTGCCGCGCGCACGAACCGGTAACTCTTCTGCTCGAATTTCAATGCGCGAAAGAAGTTGTGGGCGTTGTCGATCATGATGTCGCTCATGACCTCGATCGTGGCGCATCCGGCCTTGGCGAGCGCCGTCTCGGCGGCGGCAAGGAGCGCCGTTCCGACACCGCGGCGGCGGTGGTCGCCGTCGACAAGCAGCAGGGTGACGCGGCCGACACGGCCGTCCTGCAGGGTCGGAACGACGGCCCAGGCGCAGCATCCGACCGGCACGCCGGCTTCGGCAACGAGAAGTCCGGCACGCGCCTTGCCGATCGCGTCGATGTTCGCGTCGAGCGAGATGCGCCTGGGCGGATCGGCAAGCTGTGCGAGCAGCCGTCCGAGCGCCTTTCTGTCCTTGGCCGTCGCTGGCCGCAGCCTGAGTTCGGGCGCGGGCGAAGCGTCGGGCTCGACGATCCTGAGGACCGGCTTGGCCCTTGGCGGCGGGGGCGGATCCTGCCGCCTTCGCGCCGGCGGCGGTGCGGCGGTCTTTGCGCGGCGGCGGATCGGGGCCGGCTCCTTGGCGGGTTCAGCCGATTTGCGCGGCTTTTTGGG
>NZ_LYVN01000028.1 GCF_001990265.1 Sphingopyxis sp. KK2 | reverse complement strand
TCGACGCCGGGCGTGACGATATGGACGCTGCACCCGCCGAATGTGTCGCCGGCGTCGATCGCCTGGCCGTGCGTGTTCAGCCCCTTGTAGAGCGGCAGCAGGCTCGGATGGATATTGACCATCCTGCCCGCCCAGCGCGCGACGAAATCGTCGCTCAGGATGCGCATATAGCCCGCGAGCGCGACATAATCGGCCCCAGCCTCGCGCAATTGCGCGTCGACCAGCGCGTCGAACGCGCCGCGATCGATGCCCTTGTGCGACCGGCTCCAGGTCGCGATGCCCTCGGCCGCGGCGATCGCCAGTCCCGGCGCATCGGGATTGTTGCTCGCGACCAGCACCAGCTCATAGGGGCAGGTATCGGCCTTTGCGGCATAGAGCAGCGCCGCCATGTTGGTGCCGGCGCCCGAAATCAGGACGGCGACGCGCGCCTTAGCCATTATGCGTCGCGGTCCACGCGCCCATCGCGCTCCAGGTTTCGGCGCCGCCGCTCACGGTGCAGCCCTTCGCGCCTGCGGCGATATGGCCGATGCGGAACACCGTCTCGCCGGCCTCGGTCAGTGCGGCCGTCACGGCATCGACGTCGCCCTCGGCGACGACGACCGCCATGCCGATGCCGCAGTTGAAGGTGCGCGCCATTTCTTCGGGCTCGATATTTCCCTGCGCCTGCAGATACGCCATCAGCCGCGGCTGCGGCCAGTTATCGGCGTCGACATGCGCGTGCAGGTCGGCGGGCAGGATGCGCGGGATATTTTCGAGCAGGCCGCCGCCGGTGATATGCGCCAGCGCGTGGATCTTGCCGCCCTTCACCAGCGGCAGCAGGCTCTTCACATAGATGCGCGTCGGCGCCATCAGCGCGTCGATCAGCAGCACGTCCTGGTCGAACAGGGCGGGGCGGTCGAGTTTCCAGCCCTTGTCGGCGGCGAGCCGGCGCACGAGCGAGAAGCCGTTCGAATGCACCCCCGACGAGGCGAGGCCGAGGATCACGTCGCCTGCCGCGACCTTGTCGGCGGTGAGCACCTCGTGGCGCTCGACCGCGCCGACGCAGAAGCCCGCGAGGTCGTAATCGCCCTCGCTGTACATGCCCGGCATTTCGGCGGTTTCGCCGCCGATCAGCGCGCAACCGGCCTGCTTGCACCCTTCGGCGATGCTCGCGACGACGGCGGTCGCGACGTCGTTGTCGAGCTTGGCGGTCGCATAATAGTCGAGGAAGAAGAGCGGCTCGGCGCCCTGCACGATCAGGTCGTTGACGCACATCGCGACCAGGTCGATCCCGACCCCGTCGTGGCGCCCCGATTCGATCGCGAGCTTCAGCTTGGTGCCGACGCCATCATTGGCCGCGACGAGCAGAGGGTCGTTGAACCCCGCCGCCTTCAGGTCGAAAAAGCCGCCGAATCCGCCGAGGTCGGCGTCGGCGCCGGGACGGCGCGTCGCGCGGGCGAGCGGGGCGATGGCACGGACCAGCGCATTGCCGGCGTCGATCGATACGCCGGCCTGCGCATAAGTGTATCCGGCGGGCTGGTTGTGCTTGGAATCCATGGCACGCGCGACTAACGGTTCCCGCCGACAATTGCCATGATTTCCTTGTCCGGCACGCGCATTCGGGGCAGAGCATAGAGTAGAGATGATTTCGGCTGCTTCCCCCACCAACGCCCGGCGCTTCGCCCCGCTTCTCCGCTTGCCGACCGCGCTGCGCCGCGACCGACGTTTTGCCGCGCTGATCGCCTTTTTCGCGGTGATTCTCGTCGTCGGCGTCGTCGACGGGCAGATCACGCGCGGCAACCGCGGTATCACGCCGATCAACAGCAGCGGCGATTTCCTCGCCAGCGGCATCCTCGTCGATGTCACCGGCGACAATGCCGACGACGCGCGCGAAAAGGGCTGGCGCGAGGCGCAGCGACAGGGCTGGGCGCAGCTCTATCGCAAGACAAACGGCACCGATGGCCCCGCACTCGGCGATTCGGTGCTCGACGGCATCGTCACTGCGATCGTCGTCGAGGAAGAGCAGATCGGCCCGCGCCGCTATGTCGCGCGCCTCGGCGTCCAGTTCGACCGCGTGCGCGCGGGGCAGATCCTCGGCGTCAGCGGGCGGACTTTGCGCTCGCCGCCGCTGCTCGTCATCCCGGTCTATTCGGTCGACGGCATGCAGCAGGTGTTCGAACAGCGCAGCGCCTGGCAGCGCGCCTGGGCCGAATATAATACGGGGCAGAGCGCGATCGACTATGTCCGCACCGCGGGCACCGGCGCCGATACGCTGCTGCTCAATTCGGGACAGATCGGCCGCCGCGGCCGCGTCTGGTGGCGCGTCATCCTCGATCAATATGGCGCCGCCGACGTGCTCGTGCCGATCGCGCGCGTCGAATACAGCTATCCCGGCGGGCCGATCACCGGCCATTTTACCGCGCGCTTCGGCCCCGACAACAAGCTGATCGGCAGCTTTCGGATGACCGGGCCCAGCCCCGCCGCGCTGCCCGACATGATGGAAAAGGCCGTTGCGCGCATGGACCGCCTCTACACCGACGCGCTCGCCGCCGGGGTGCTGCGCACCGACACCTATCTCGTGCTCGAAAAGCCGGTCGCGGTCGAGGAACTGCCCGAGGTGGCCGAGGGCGACGCCGGCGCGCTGCCGGCCGAAACCGACAGCAGCGTGCCTGCTGCGCCGACCGTCGGGGTGTCGAGCTACAATGTCCAATATGTCTCGCCCGACGTCGAATCGGTCTCGGCGACCGAACGCGCGGTCGGTGCCGTTTCGGGTGTCCAGTCGGCCTCGACGACCAGCCTTGCGCTTGGCGGCACGTCGGTGATGCGCGTGACCTTCCGCGGCGACATCGCGGCGCTGAAGGCCGCGCTCGAAGCGCGCGGCTACAAGGTGCAGGCGAGCGGGAGCACGCTCCGGATCAGTCGCTGATGGCCCGCCTGTCGGGACAGATCGCGCTCCCGCTCGATTGGAGCGCGGGCGGCAGCAACGACGGCCCGCTGATCGTCGGCACCAGCAATGCCGAGGCGATCCGCTATTTGCGCCATGTCTCGACCTGGCCGGTGCGCACCGCGGTGCTCACCGGGCCGCGCGGCTCGGGCCGCAGCCTGATTGGCCGGCTGTTCGCGCGCGAAACCGGCGGTCGCGTGATCGACGGGCACGGCAGCGTGTCCGAAGAAGAGATTTTCCATGCCTGGAACGCCGCGCAGGCGAGCGGCACCCCCTTGCTTATCATCGCCGACGCGCCGCCGGGGGAATGGAATATCCAGCTTCCCGACTTGCGTTCGCGGCTCGCGGCGGTGCCGGTGCTGGCGATCGGCGAACCCGACGACTGTCTCGCCCGCGACCTGATCGAGGCGCTGTTCGCGCAGCGCGGCATCGCGCTCGCGCCCGGCGTCGCCTCCTATATCGTGCCGCGCATGGAGCGCAGCTATGCGATGGTCCACCGCATCGTCGCGGCGCTCGACGCCGCCTCGCTCGAACGCGGCGGCGCCATCGGCGTTCGTCTCACGCGTGAAACATTACTGTCACAGGGGCTGATCGATCCCGATCTCCTCGAACGACAGGAAAGCGATATATGTCCCTGACTGGCCAGCCACTCCGTGCCGACAATGACGCCGATACGGCGGGTCCAGGTTTCGGTCCCGAACGCTTTTTCAACCGCGAACTGAGCTGGCTCGCCTTCAATCGGCGGGTGATGGAGGAAGCGCGCAATCCTGCGCATCCGCTGCTCGAACGGCTGCGCTTCCTGTCAATTTCGGGCAGCAACCTCGACGAATTCTTCATGGTCCGCGTTGCGGGATTGAAGGGCCAGCAGTTGCAGGGGATCGACGATCCCAGCGCCGACGGCCGCTCGCCGGGGCAGCAGCTTGCCGAGATCGAGGCAGAGGTGAACCGCCTTGTCGACCAGCAGCAGAGCGAATGGCAATTGCTCCACCGGCTGCTCGGCGAACAGGGCATCACCGTCCATGGCGAGGGCTCGGACGCCGACAAGCTGCGCGGCGTGCTGCGCCAATATTTCATCGACCAGATTTTCCCGATCCTCACCCCGCAGGTGCTCGATCCGGCGCATCCCTTTCCCTTCATCCCGAACCGCGGCCTCGGCGTCATCTTCGACCTCGAACGCAAGGCGGGCGGCGAGCATATCCGCGAACTGGTGATGATCCCGCCGTCGCTGTCGCGCTTCGTCTCGGTCCCCGGCGAACCCGCGAGCTTCGTGCCGATCGAATATCTGATCGAATTGTTCGGCGACACCTTGTTCCCCGGCTATCGCATCCGCTCGCGCGGGGTGTTCCGCATCATCCGCGACAGCGACATCGAGCTCGAGGAAGAGGCCGAGGATCTGGTGCGCCTGTTCCGCACCGCGATCCGCCGCCGCCGCCGTGGCCGCGTCATCCTGCTCGAACTCGAGGCCGACATGCCCGGCGAACTCGCCGCGGTGCTCAATGCCGACATCCAGGGGCATGAAGCGATCGTTGCCAAGATCGACGGTTTCGTCGGCCTCGCGGCGCTGTCGGCGCTCGTCGATGTCGACCGCCCCGACCTGAAGTTCCCGGCCTTTTCGGCGCGTTTTCCCGAACGTATCCGCGAACATGGCGGCGACTGTTTCGCGGCGATCCGGTCGAAGGACATCCTCGTCCATCACCCCTATGAAAGCTTCGACGTCGTCCTGTCCTTCCTGCGTCAGGC
The DNA here is from genome assembly GCF_001990265.1 of Sphingopyxis sp. KK2. Lineage (GTDB taxonomy): Bacteria > Pseudomonadota > Alphaproteobacteria > Sphingomonadales > Sphingomonadaceae > Sphingopyxis. Next base: position 30,067 of record NZ_LYVN01000028.1, on the reverse strand, counting down.
GGCGGCCGATCCCGACGTCGTCGCGATCAAGCAGACGCTCTATCGTGCGGGCAACCAGTCGCCGGTCATCCGCGCGCTGATCGAGGCGGCCGAGGCGGGCAAGTCGGTAACCGCGGTAGTCGAATTGAAGGCGCGCTTCGACGAGGAGCAGAATCTGCTCTGGGCGAACCAGCTCGAACGCGCCGGGGTGCAGGTCGTCTACGGCTTCATCGAGTGGAAGACCCACGCCAAGATCTCGATGGTCGTGCGCCGCGAAGGGCAGGGGTACAAGACCTATTGCCACTTCGGCACCGGCAACTACCACCCGATCACCGCACGCATCTACACCGACCTCAGCTTCTTCACCGCCGACCCGCGTGCGGGGCGCGATGCCGCGCAATTGTTCAATTACATCACCGGCTATGTCGAACCCGAACGGCTCGACATGATCACCATGTCGCCGCTCAACATGCGCGCGCATCTCAGCCAGTTGATCGACGCTGAAACCGCGGCGGCGCGGGCGGGGCAGCCCTCGGGCGTCTGGGCCAAGATGAACAGCCTCGTCGACCCCGACATCATCGACAAATTGTACGAGGCCAGCGCGGCGGGAGTGCCGATCGAACTCGTCGTGCGCGGCATCTGTTGCCTGCGTCCCGGGGTTCCGGGTCTGTCCGAAACGATCCGCGTCAAATCGGTCGTCGGCCGCTTCCTCGAACATAGCCGCGTCTGGGCCTTTGCCAACGGCGCGGCGCTGCCGCACCGCAAGGCCAAGCTCTATATTTCCAGCGCCGACTGGATGCCGCGCAACTTCGACCGCCGCGTCGAATATATGATCCCGATCGAGAATCCGACGGTCCACGACCAGATACTGGACCAGGTGCTCGTCGCGAACCTCATCGACAATGAGCAAAGCTGGGTGCTGCAACCCGACGGCACCTATGTGCGTCTCGCTCCGGGCGACAAGCCATTCAACTTGCACCATTATTTCATGACGAACCCGTCGCTGTCGGGTCGCGGCACCGCGCTCCACCAGCGCCAGGACGTCCCGACGCTCCTCCTCAATATGCGCGAAGATTGATAAAATTGCCGTTCCGCCGAACCCCCGCCCCCAAAATCCACCGCTCGGCGGTCATCGACATCGGCTCGAACTCGGTCCGCCTCGTCGTCTATGAAGGCCCGCCGCGCGCGCCCGCGGTGATCTTCAACGAAAAGGTCGCCGCCGGCCTCGGTCGCGGCCTTGCGATCGACGGCCGCATCGCGCCCGAAGATGCCGAACGCGGGTTGTTCGCGCTGCGCCGCTACGCGTTGCTCGCGAAGCACATGGAGGTCGCCGACGTGCAATGCGTCGCGACCGCCGCGGTGCGCGACGCGCCCAACGGCCCCGACTTCATCGCCGGCGCCGCCGAGGCCGGCCTCGCCATCCGCCTGCTGTCGGGGCAGGAAGAGGCCGAGGCCGCGGGCTACGGCGTCATCGCCGCGATTCCCGATGCGAACGGCATCGCCGTCGACCTCGGCGGCGGCAGCCTCGAGCTTGCGCAGGTATCGAACGGCGAGGTCGGGCGGCGCAACAGCTTCCCGCTCGGCGTGCTGCGGCTGCCGGCGTTGCGCAAGGAGGGTCCGCAGGCGTTCGAACGCGCGATCCGCAAGATGCTGCGCGCCAAGGGCTGGCCCGGCGATTGCGCCGGCCTGCCGCTCTATCTCGTTGGCGGGTCGTGGCGCGCGCTCTCGCGCCTCGACCTCGAACTGACCAAGGACCCGCTCGCGGTGCTCGACCAGCACACGCTGCCGCGCGCCGCGCTCCGCCGCCTGATCCGCGCGACGCGGCGATTGAGTTTCGAGGAACTGCGGGCGATCCCGGGCATGGCGTCGAACCGCGCCGCCGCGCTGCCCGATGCGGCGGCGCTGCTCGCGGCGCTCGTCAATATCATCGACGCGCCCGACATGACGGTGTCGTCGTCGGGGTTGCGCGAAGGATTGCTCTATCAGGCGCTCGACCCCGCGACGCGCGCGCAAGACCCGCTGATCGTCGCCGCCGAGTTCGAAGGCCGCCGGCTTGCACGTTTCGCGCCGCACGGCCCGGCACTCGCCGAATGGATCGCGCCGCTGTTCGCGAGCGAAAAAACCGCCGACAGCCGCATTCGCCTCGCCGCGAGCCTGCTCAGCGACGTCGCCTGGTCCGCAAACCCCGATTTCCGCGCCGATCGCGGCACCGAGATTGGCCTGCACGGCAATTGGCGCGGCATCGATATTCCTGGCCGCATCCTTCTCGCGCGCGCGCTGCACGCGGGTTTCGGCGGCGCCGACGGCGATTTCCCGCCGATGGGATCGCTTGTTTCGGGCGAGCGACTGGCGCGCGCGCGCCAATGGGGGCTTGCGATCCGGCTTGCCCAGCGCCTGACCGGCGGGGTCGAAGCGCCGCTCAAGGCCAGCCGCATCGCTCTCGACAAGGGCAAGCTGGTCCTCAGTCTCGATGCGGGCTGGCATCATCTGGCAGGCGAATCGGTCGATCGCCGTCTGCGCTCGCTCGCGCAGGCGCTCGACGCGAAGCCCGAATTGCTGCTGCTTTAGGCGGCGTCGACCGGCGCGGCATCGACCGGGGTCGGCGCCTCGATCTTGCTCATCACCAGCTTGCCGTGCTGGACGGCAAAGCCCATCCGCCCTTCGACGAGGTCGAGTGCGGCATGGCCGAAGACGTCGTAGCGCCAGCCCTGCAGCATCGCGATATTGTCGCGGCGCCCGGCGGCGAGCGCCTCCAGGTCGTCGCTGCGCGCGATCAGCCGTGCCGCGACATTGAGTTCGCGCCCGCGGATTTTCAGCAGCAGCTTGAGCAGGTCGGCGACAAGCACGCCTTCCTTGCCCAGGCCCGGGCCGCGCGGCGCGCGGTCGGGCATGTCGTCGCGGTCGAGCGGCTTCGCATTGTCGAGCGCGTCCATCAGGCGGCTGCCGATGTCGTTCGACCGCCAGGTCGCCGACAGCCCGCGCACGCGGCCCAGCCCGTCCTGGTCCTTCGGCGGATGCGCGGCGAGGTCGGCGAGCGTCTCGTCCTTGACGATGCGGCCGCGCGGCAGGTTCTTCGACCGTGCCTCGCGCTCGCGCCATGCGGCGAGCGCCTGCAGGCGGCCGAGCACATCGGGCTTGCGCGACGGAATCTTGATCCGGTGCCAGGCGTCATTGGGATCGACGCTGTAGTTCGACGGATCGGCGAGCTTTTCCATTTCCTCGTCGAGCCAGTGGCCGCGCCCGGTCTTGACGAGCTTTTTGAGCATCATCGGGAAAATCTTGGCGAGATGGGTGACGTCGCCGATCGCATAGTCGATCTGCCGCTTGTCGAGCGGGCGGCGGCTCCAGTCGGTGAAGCGCGCGCCCTTGTCGAGCTGGATGCCGATCCATGCTTCGACGAGGTTCGAATAGCCGACCTGTTCGGCCTGGCCGAGCGCCATCTGGCCGATCTGGGTGTCGAAGATCGGGTGCGGGGTCTTGCCGGTCAGGTTGAAGATGATTTCGACATCCTGCCCGCCGGCGTGGAAGACCTTGAGCATATCCTCATTGTCGACGAGCAGGTCGAGCAGCGGCTTGAGCTCCATGTCCTTGGCCAGCGGGTCGATCGCGGCGGCATGCTCGCTGTTCGCGACCTGGATCAGGCACAGTTCGGGCCAGAAGGTGTTTTCGCGCATGAACTCGGTGTCGACGGCGATGAAATCGCTGTCCTTGATGAGATCACAGAATTCGACGAGCGCGGCGCTGGTTTCGATGAGCGGATGGACTTGCATGCCGCGCCTATACAGCTAGTTGATGCAGACGGGCAGGAAAAATTGCCCGTCCTCTTCGGGGTCGCAGAGTCGGAACGCCGACCGAACGCACGAAGGGATTTGGCCATGATGTGGATCGGATGGGGGCTGGCGGCGCTGTTACTGGCGCTGCTCGTCGGGCAATATCTGGCGGGGCAGGGCGACATTTTCGTGTCGATCGCCAATCCGCGGCCGCTCGACGAAGAATCGATGGTCGTGACGCTGAAATATTGGGGTTTCGCTGCGGAAGCGCGGCAGCCTTTCGTGACGCCCGAGGCCGATCACGGGCTGTGCGACCTGCGCGTCTATACGACGCGGCGGCAGATGCTCGTCGCGATCGCGACGCTCGGGCTGATCCGGCCGGTCACCGTCGCCTGGCGCGCGCATGCCGGCATCCAGCCGCTGGGAGAGGCATGATGCCCATCATCCCCATCGGCGAATCGGGTCGCTGGACCAATTATCACGGCACCGGCGTGTGCGAGGATGCGGTGCGATTCGGCCTGCGGAGCGGCGACGCGCCGCGCGGGCGCGACGAGATCGGACTCGCCGCCGCCGCGGTGCGCGAATGGCTGGAGAAGGCACGCGTCGCGGGCAAGCGCGTCCGGCCGCTGGGCGCGGGCTGGTCGCCGTCGAACGTCAATATCTGTTCGGACGCCTGGCTCCTCCATACCCGCCGCTTCAATCGCTGCTTCCGCATCGCCGCCGACGATGTGCGTCCGGGCGTCGACGCGTCGGGGCTGATGCTCGTCGAGGCGGGGGCGCTCGTCGACGAGGTGTCGGACAAGCTCGAACAACAGGGGCGTTCGCTGTGGACCAGCGGGGCGGGCAATGGCCAGACCTTCGCGGGCGCCGCGGCGACGGGCACGCATGGCTCGATGGTGACGCGCGGGGGTATCCAGGACCATATCCGCGCGGTGCAACTCGTGACCCCGGCGGGGGTGCATTGGATCGAGCCCGCAGCGGGAGTGATGAGCGATGCCTTTGTCGCCGCCACCGGCTCGACCCCGGTCCGCGACGACGATGTCTTTGCCGCCGCGCAGCTGCCCGTCGGCGCGCTGGGAATCGTCCCCGCGCTCGTCGTCGACAGCGTCCCAAAATTCCTCGTCCGGCCGATCCAGAATTTGCGCAAGGTCGAATGCGCGGCGCTCGATTGGCTGGCGGCGGGCGATTTTCGGCGTTTCTCCAAGGCCTATGCGCTCGATCGCGACCCCGATTTCGTCCAGATGATCGTCAATCCCTACAAGCCGTTCAAGCGGCCGGCGATGCTGCGCTTCCTTTATGCCGAGCCATGGCGCGCCAATTACGACCAGGCGACGCCGGGGCAGCTCGGCGCGGGCTATGATGCGCTCAGCCTGCTCGGCCGGCTGCTCGACGATTATCCCTGGGCGCGCGGCGCGCTGCTCCAGTTCGCGATGAAGATGGGCTATGCGGCGGGTCCCGATGTCGACGATCCGCCGGTGCATGGGACATGGGGCGAGGGGCTCGATACCCACCGCCCGCTCGCCGACCTGTTCAACGCCTCGGTCACGATCGACCGTGCCGACCTGCCGCATGTCTTCGAGCTGATCTGCGGCGTCTATACGCGCCATGGCGGTTCGACCGCGGTGACCCTGCGTTTCATGGAACGGGCACAGGGGCTGCTGGCGCCCGCACGCTTCACGCATAATGCGGTGATCGACTTCGACGGACCGCGCAGCGCCCGCACGGCGGAAGCCTATGCGCGGGTGGTCGAGCTGCTCGACCGCGAAGGCGTCGCGTTCACGCGCCATTGGGCCAAGAGCTGCCACCTCGATGCGGCGCGGGTGGCGGCCGACTATGGCGAGGATCTGCAGCGCTGGCGCGCGGCGCGCGACCGGCTGATCCCCGATCCTGCGCACCGCGCGATCTTTGGCAGCGCGGTACTCGACGGGCTGGGGCTGACCGGCTGAAACGGCCCTTCACCCTTGACAAATGGCGCGCCGACCTGCCTTAGGCGCGGCCATATCGGCGCGGCTTTCGCCCGCGCTTCCCCGAATATTGAAAGACGAAAAAATGCACGCCTATCGCACCCATACCTGCGCCGACCTTCGCGCCGCCAACGTCGGCGAGGAAGTCCGTCTTTCGGGCTGGGTGCATCGCACGCGCGAGCATGCCAACGTCCTTTTCGTCGACCTTCGCGACCATTATGGCATCACCCAGATCGTGGTCGAGACGGGTTCGGAGCTTTATCCGACGGTCAATGCGCAGGGACCCGAGTCCGTGCTGACCTTCACCGGCAAGGTCGCCGCGCGCTCGCCCGAGACGCTCAACCCCAAGCTCGCGACCGGCGAGATCGAAATCTATCCGAGCGCGGTTACGGTGCAGTCGTCGGCCGATCGCCTGCCGCTGCCGGTGTTTGGCGAGACCGACTATCCCGAGGAAATCCGCCTCACCAACCGCTTCCTCGATCTCCGCCGCGAGCGGCTGCACAAGAATATCGTGCTGCGCTCGAACGTGATTTCGTCGCTGCGCCGCCGGATGATTGACCAGGGCTTCACCGAATTCCAGACCCCGATCCTGACCGCGAGCAGCCCCGAAGGCGCACGCGACTATCTGGTCCCGAGCCGCGTCCACCCCGGCAAATTCTATGCGCTGCCGCAGGCGCCGCAGATGTTCAAGCAGCTGCTGATGGTCGCGGGCTTCGACCGCTATTTCCAGATTGCGCCGTGCTTCCGCGACGAGGATGCCCGCGCCGATCGTTCGCCCGGCGAATTCTACCAGCTCGATTTCGAGATGAGCTTCGTCACGCAGGACGACGTCTTCAACGCGATCGAACCCGTGCTGCACGGTGTGTTCGAGGAGTTTGCGGACTTTGAAGGCAAGGGGCGGTCCGTGTCGGCGCTGCCGTTCAAGCGCATTCCGTACCGCGAATCGATGCTGAAATATGGCAGCGACAAGCCCGATTTGCGCAACCCACTGCTGGTCCATGACGTCGGTGATTTCTTCAAGGGATCGGGCTTCGGCCGCTTCGCGACGATGGTCGAGGAAGGGCAGGTCGTCCGTGCCGTCGCCGCGCCCGAAACGCATGAAAAGAGCCGCAAGTTCTTCGACGAGATGAACAGCTGGGCGCAATCGGAAGGCTTCCCGGGCCTCGGCTATGCGACGCAGAAGGACGGCGTGTTCGGCGGCCCGATCGCCAACAACCACGGCCAGGACGGCATGAAGGCGATCGCCGACGCGATGGGCCTTGGCCCGAACGACGGCATCTTCTTCGCCGCGGGTGTCGAAGGCAAGGCGGCGAAGCTCGCGGGCCTCGCACGCACGCGCGTCGCTGACCAGCTCGACCTGATCGACAAGAGCCGCTTCGAATTCTGCTGGATCGTCGATTTCCCGATGTTCGAGGCCGACGAGGACACCGGCAAGATCGATTTCAGCCACAATCCCTTCTCGATGCCGCAGGGCGAGATGGACGCGCTGACGAACAAGAATCCGCTCGACATCCTTGCTTACCAGTATGACATCGTCTGCAACGGCGTCGAACTGTCGTCGGGCGCGATCCGGAACCATCGCCCCGACATCATGTACAAGGCGTTCGAGATTGCGGGCTATTCGCAGGCTGATGTGGACACGAATTTCGCGGGCATGATCAACGCCTTCAAGTTCGGCGCGCCGCCGCACGGCGGGTCGGCGCCGGGCGTCGACCGCATCGTGATGCTGCTCGCCGACGAGCCGAACATTCGCGAAGTGATCGTCTTCCCGATGACGCAGAAGGCCGAGGACCTGATGATGGGCGCCCCGGCTCCGGTCAGCGAAAAGCAGCTCAAGGAACTCAGCATCCGCATCGTGGACGGGCCGAAGGGCTGATCCGCATGGGCGAGCCGCGCGAACACCGGCTCGCGACGCCGGACGGCGAGCTTTGCTGGTTCGAATGGGGCGAAGCCTTCGACCGGCCGTCGGTGCTGTTGCTCCACGCAACGGGCTTTCATGCGCGGCTGTGGGATCAGGTTGTCGCCGCGCTGCCTGCTGGGACGCATGTCGTGGCGCCCGACAGCCGCGGGCATGGGCGCAGCGCGAAACCCGCCTCGCTGTCCGATTGGGCGGCGACATCCGATTTCCTGCTGCCACTGATCGACCGGTTCGCGGGGACGCGCTTCGTCGGCTGTGGGCACAGCATGGGCGGTTATCTGCTCACGCGGCTCGCCGCCGAGCGGCCGCAGGCGTTTCGCCACCTGATCCTGATCGATCCGGTGATCATGCCGCCCGAATTTTATGTCGATGTCGCGGGGCAGCCCGTTCCCGACCCCGCCGAGCATCCGGTCGCACGGCGGCGGAACCGCTGGGACGGCTGGGAGGCGATGAATGCGCATTTCGCGTCGCGTCCGCCCTATGCCAATTGGCGGCCCGAAGTGCTGGCCGATTATTGCCGCTTCGGCCTGCTTCCGGCGGCGGACGGCGAAGGGTGGGAGCTTGCTTGCCCGCCCGCGCTCGAAGCGTCGGTGTATCTGGGCGCCCTGCGGACCAAGCCCCATGGCTGGTTCGACCGCATCGCCGCCTCGATCAGCGTGATCCGCGCCCGCACCGGCGAGCGCGACGGCAATCTCGACTTTTCGGTCAGCCCGACCTGGCCCGGGCTCGGCGCCGCGCTCGGTGCCAAGCGCGACGAGCAATGGGCCGAGCTCAGCCACTTCATCCCGATGGAAGCGCCCGAGCGCCTCGCCGACCTCATCGCCGCCGAGCTTTGACAGGCTCGCCGGGCTGCGATAGCCCGGTACGGGGTTGATGGGCGTCGGGGGGAAAGATGAGCCATTTGCGATGGATGCTGGCGGCTGCGCTGGCTTGCGGTGCGGTTCCTGCGCTGGCGGAGACGCTGACGATCACCGGCGCCAATCCGGCGGGAAGTCCGAACGTCAACGACTTGGTCAGCATCGCGGTCGAGCGGTTCGAGGGCGAGGATGGCAGCCTGCTTTCGCAGGCGCTCGAGAGCGAACTCACCGAGGTTCGCTTCGCCGGCCAACCCTATTTCCGCGTTGTCGCGCCCGAAGCGGGGGTGCCGACCGATGCGCTCGTCACCGGCAATGTCCGCGTCGCGGTCGACGAGACCGGCACGACCGAGAAGCGCAAACGCTGCCTCGAGCAGGATTCCGCCGACAAGAACAAGTGCCTGAAGGAAGAGGAATATGACCTGCGTTGCCGCCGCCGGGTGGCGACGGTCAGCACCAATGTCCGGCTGGTTGCGATGGGCGACGGCAGCGTGCGCTATACGCGGCCGCTGAGCGCGCGTGACGAACTGGTCTATTGCCCCGATCGCAAGGCGACCCGCACTGTCGATGCTTTCGTCGACACCACGTTGATGGGGCAGGTCGGGACGATCCGCCGCGACTTCGCACCGAGCGGCTTTTCCGAAGACGTCCGGGTCGACGAGAATCGCAAGGGCCTGCCCAAGCCCGCGGCGGAGGCGTTCAAGAACGCGATCCGCCAGACCAAGAGCGACGAGGCGGGGGCGTGCGACAGTTGGGCGGCGATCGCCCGCGAGGTCGAGCCGACCGCCGCGCTGGCCTTCAACATGGGGCTTTGCGCCGAGGCGCGGCGCGACTTTGCCGCCGCGGTCGACTGGTACGGGCAGGCGCAGCGGCTGGGCTCGAAGAACCGCGACATCGGCGAGGGGCTGGCGCGGATCGATCGCCACCGCCGCGCGCTCGCCGACTGGGATGCGCGGCAGGCGTTTCTGCGCGAACGGTAAGGATCGCGCCCCGCGCTGTACCAAAGGGCGACAGCCGTAACCGCCGCTTGGTCAACGGCGCCGGCTTGGGTTAGGGTCGCGGCATGACCATCGACCTGTCCGACTTCGAATCCGGTGCCAAATATGACGGCGACTATGGCGACGATCTTGCCGCGCTGCAGGATCGGCTCGAACGCATCCAGGCGGCGCATATCACCCACGGCCAGCGCAGCGTCATCATGCTCGAAGGCTGGGACGCGGCGGGGAAGGGCGGCATCATCACCCGCCTCGCGGCGCAGCTCGACCCGCGCTATTTCGAGGTCTGGCCGATCGGCGCGCCGAGCGACGAGGAAAAGGCGCGCCATTTCCTGTGGCGCTTTTGGAAACGCCTGCCCGGCAATCGCGAACTGTCGATCTTTGACCGCAGCTGGTACGGTCGCGTCCTCGTCGAGCGCGTCGAGGGCTTTGCGAGTGAAGGCGAATGGCGCAAGGGCTATGACGAGATCAACGAGTTCGAAGCGCAGCTGACCGGCAGCAAGACGCATCTGGTGAAATTGTTCGTCCACATCACGCAGGACGAACAGGACAAGCGTTTCGCGGGCCGCCTCGACGATCCCTGGAAGCGCTGGAAGACCGGCCCCGAGGATTATCGCAACCGCGCCAAGCGCAAGGAATATCTCGCCGCGATGCACGACATGTTCGCGCAGACCGATACGCGCTGGGCGCCGTGGAAGGTGATCGACGGCAACAACAAGAAGGCGGCGCGCATCGCGGCGCTGACGCATATCGCCGACACGCTGGAGGCCGCGGTGCCGATGACGCCGCCCGACCTCGACCCCGCGACGGTCAAGCTGGCGCGCAAGGCGTTCGGCTACGAGCCGAAAGACTAGGTTTTTCGGCCCGCTCGGCTAGCCATTTCCGCCCCCCGTCGCTACATGGGGTCGGATGAGCCGCGCCAAGAGATCCGACGATTGGGGTTTTCCCCGCTGGCGACCCTATGGGTCGTCGCGCGAGACGCAGAAGGTGCGGCTGTGCGATCGCCATGGCTGCACCAACCCCGGCAATTGCCCCGCGCCCAAGTCGCCGAACAGCCCCGATCGCTGGTATTTCTGCGAAACGCATGCCGCCGAATATAATCGCGGCTGGGACTATTTCGAAGGCCTCTCCGCCGAAGATGCCGCGGCGCGGGCGGCCGAAGAGGCGCGCGGCGCGCGCAGCTATGCCAAGGCGCAGCATTATGAGTGGGGCGGATCGGGCGACGGCACGCGCAGCGCCGACGAGATGCGCGCGCTCGAACTGCTGGGGCTCGACCCCGACGCCGATTTCGACGCGACCAAAAAGGCCTGGCGCGCCTATGCCAAGTTATGCCACCCCGATGTGAAGCCCGATGACGCCGAGGCCGCCAAGCGCTTTACGGCAGGGCAGGCGGCGTTCGAAGTGCTCAAGCAGGCCGAAGAGCGCAGGACTTGGAAACCCGCCTAGCCGACAGGCCGCCGTCGCCCCGCGATCGCGCTTGACTCAATGTTATATATTTTTAACATGGAGTCAGAAAAATCGAACATTGGGGTGGATGCTATGCGGACGATGATGGCGATCCTGCTCGCGGCGGGGCTGACGACACCCGCGCTGGCGCAGTCTTCGGGTTTTCGGGATCAGGCGGGCCGAGCCGAGGGCATCGTCGGCATCGGCTTCACGCTGCCGTTCGGCGGCGGCCGGCAGGCGGAGGCGCCGCGGCTCGAACTGCGGCTCGCGCGCGATACGATCAACATGGACGGCAGCCGCCAGTCGGATCGTGCAGGTCAGCGCTTCGAAAGCCGGATCGGTATCGCTTTCGACGGCGAGCAAAGCCTGATAGTCAACGGGCGGCCGCTCGAACGCAAGCAGCGCAACAATTTCTCGACCGAAGCAGGGATCGCGGTCGGCGTCGTCGCGGTGCTGGTGATCGGCGGGCTGCTGGTCGCCGATGCGGCGCGCGACGCGTCGGAGTAGCCGCTATTTATAGATACAGCTGTCCAGCCCATCGCGCTTCACCACGCCGATGCGCGCGCGGATCGAGTTGCCGTAGCGGCGGGTGAAGCCCGAGGGGCTGATCGCCTCGCGTTTCTTGGGCAAGGGCAGGATCGCGGCGATGCGGGCGGCCTCGGACGTGCTCAGCTTGCCCGCGCCATGCTTGAAATAGCGCTGCGCCCCAGCCTCGACGCCATAGGTTCCGAGCCCGGTTTCGGCGACGTTGAGATAGACCTCCATGATCCGGCGCTTGCCCCAGAGCTTCTCGATCAGGAAGGTGAACCAGATTTCGGGGACCTTGCGCACGTAGCGCGTCCAGCCGCTGCCCTGCCACAGGAAGACATTCTTCGCGGTCTGCTGGCTGATCGTCGATCCGCCGCGCAGCTTCTTGCCCTTGGCATTGCGTTCGAGCGCCTGTTCGATCGCTTCGCGGTCGAACCCGTCATGGCTGCAGAATTTGCCGTCCTCGGCCGCGATCGCGGCGCCGACCATGTTGCGGTCGATATTCGACAGGCTGGTCCAGTCCTTGGTGATGCCGTTGCCGTCGGTCAGCATCGTCACCGTTACCGGTGGCGGCACGACCGCGTAGATCAGCACCCAGACGACCGAGGCGATGACGAACCACAGCAGCCATTTGAAGGGCCGCAGATACCAGGGGAGCTTGCGCTTCGGCGCGCGGGACTTCGTTGCCATGGCGGCAAACTAGCCGCTTGCCCCGATGAGGCAAGCGGCTCTTCGCTTCAATCGACGATGATCTTGCCCGTCATGCCCAGCGCGGAATGGCCGAAATGCGAGCAATGGACTTTGTAGGTGCCGGCGCGCGGGATCAGCGTCACGTCGGCGCTTTCGCCCTTGCCGAGCGAGACCCGGCCTTTCGTGCCGCCGACATGCGTCCGGTTCGCGGCGTCCATCGTCGCGGCGGCAAAGAAACCGGCGGCGGTGAAGTCGTGCCCGCCCGATCCCTCGTTGACGAAATGCAGCGTCACGCTGTGCCCCGCACGCAAGTGCAGGTCGGCAGGCGTGAAGCTGAAATTGGCCAGGGTGACGGTCACCTTCGCCGGGCCTTCGGCGAAGGTGACGGGCAGGGCGATGGCAAGCGCTGCAGCGGCGAGAGCAAGGAAACGCATGGCAAACACTCCTTCGTCCGGAAAATCCGGCGGTGTCGCCCCTTGTCCCCTATATCCCGTCAGGCGCCGACCAGCCGGCGGTCGCCCGCGAGCTTGAGCATCGCCTTTTGCAGTTTCTCGAACGCGCGCACCTCGATCTGGCGGACGCGTTCGCGGCTGACGTCATAGACCTGGCTCAGATCCTCGAGCGTCTTGGGATCGTCGGTCAGGCGGCGTTCGGTCAGGATGTGGCGTTCGCGTTCGCCCAGCGTGTCGAGCGCTTCGTTGAGCAGCGAATGGCGCACGTCGCGTTCCTGGGCTTCGGCGACGCGCTCGTCCTGCAGCGGGCCTTCGTCGCCGAGCAGATCCTGCCACTGGCTGTCGCCATCCTCGCCCATCGGGACGTTGAGCGAGGTGTCGCCGCCCATCGACATGCGGCGGTTCATGCTGGTGACTTCCTCCTCGGTGACGCCGAGGTCGGTCGCGATCTTGGTCAGATGTTCGGGCGACAGGTCGCCGTCCTCGAACGCTTCGAGCTGGTTCTTCATCCGGCGGAGGTTGAAGAACAGCTTCTTCTGCGCCGCGGTGGTGCCCATTTTCACGAGGCTCCACGAACGGAGGATGAACTCCTGGATCGAGGCGCGGATCCACCACATCGCATAGGTGGCGAGGCGGAAACCGCGATCGGGATCGAATTTCTTCACGCCCTGCATCAGGCCGATATTGCCTTCGCTGATCAGTTCGCTGACCGGCAGGCCATAGCCGCGATAGCCCATGGCGATCTTGGCCACGAGGCGCAGGTGCGACGTGACGAGCTGCGCCGCAGCTTCATTGTCGCCATGTTCCTGGAAACGCTTGGCGAGCATGAATTCCTGCTCGGGGGTGAGCAGCGGGAATTTGCGAATTTCGGACAGGTAGCGGTTGAGGCTGGCTTCGCCGCCAAGCGCCGGCACCGTCGCGGGAACATTGCTTTTATTAGCCATTGGAGAGCGTCTTCCCTAAAATCCTTGAACCATAAAATGCCGCGGTTGGGTCCCGCGGTCAAAATAGATTTTCATTCGAAACCTAAACGCGCAATATATCGATCAGTTCCCGCATGTCGGGGGGCAATTCGCTGTCGAGCGCGATGACGTTACCGGTCACCGGATGAATAAAGCCCAAATGGGCGGCGTGCAATGCCTGCCGCGCGAAATTCCGCGCTTTCAGCACCTCCGACAGCGGCTTTTTGGCGCGTCCATAGACCGGGTCGCCGAGCAGCGGATGGCCGATATGCGTCATGTGCACGCGCACCTGGTGGGTGCGTCCGGTCTCGAGCCGGCATTCGACGAGCGTGGCGCCTTTCAGTACTCCGACGGTGCGATAATGGGTGACCGCATGCTTGCCGCGGCCTTCGGCGACGACCGCCATCTTCTTGCGGTTGGTCGCCGACCGGCCGAGCCATGCGTCGACGGTGCCGTTGGCGGGCATCGGGCGCCCGGTGGCGAGCGCCAGGTATCGGCGGTCGATGCTGTGCGCGGCGAACTGCTTCGCCAGCCCTTCGTGCGCCTTGTCGTGCTTGGCGGCGACGATCAGCCCGCTGGTGTCCTTGTCGATGCGGTGGACGATGCCCGGCCGCGCGACCCCGCCGACGCCCGAAAGCTGGCCGGCGCAATGGTGGAGCAGCGCGTTGACGAGCGTGCCGTCGAGATTGCCCGCTGCGGGATGCACGACCAGCCCCGCAGGCTTGTCGACGACGATCAGATGCTCGTCCTCATAGGCGACGACGAGATCGAGGTCCTGCGCGACATTATGCGCGGGCGCGGGTTTCGGTAGCCGGAGTTCGAGCGTGGCCGAGGCCGCGGCCTTTGCCGAGGGGTCCCAGAGGACCGTGCCGTCGCTGCTCGCGACGCGGCCGCCCTTGATCAGCGTCTTCAGCCGTTCGCGCGACATGTCGGGCAGCGCTTCGGCAAGCGCCCGGTCGAGGCGCAGCCCGGCGGCACTATCGCCGAGCGCCACGGTCAGTATTTCGTCGTCCCCCAACATTGACCGGGATGTGGGGATAGGACGCCCAAATTCAAGGGGGAGGGGGCGCCCCGCAAGCCCCGGCCCGACGCACAAGCCTTGCGCTCGCTGCCGTGCCTGCCCTAGGAGCAGCCAACCGGAAACTGCCGGTTCGCGGGGAGCATAACCATCCATGTCCGACGATCGCGTCGATTTCGCCTCGATGCTGGCCTCGCGCCTGTGTCACGACCTTCTGAGCCCCGTCGGGGCGTTCGCCAACGGCCTCGAGCTGCTCGCCGATGAACGCGATCCCGAGATGCGCGCACGCGTCACCGACCTGCTCGAACAGAGCGCGCGCACTTCGGCAAACAAGCTCAAATTCTTTCGCCTTGCCTTCGGGTCGGCGGGTGGTTTCGGCGAGCTGGTCCCCGCCGACGAGGCAAAGTCGGCGATCCAGGGGATCATCGGCGACCGCGCGATCGACCTCAACTGGATGATCGGGGCCGAGCCGCTGCCCAAGCCCGCGGTGAAGATCGTGCTCAACCTCGCGCTGCTGCTCGTCGATGCGCTGGTGCGCGGCGGGCGGCTCGACATCGGGTGCGAAAATGCCGGTGGCGGCATCGAAATCGCGCTGCATGTCGAGGCCGAGCGCATCTTCCTCGACGCCGATGTCGAACGCATCTTGGCCGAGGGCGAGGGCGCGAGTCCGATGACATCGCGCACCGCGCCGGCGATCCTCGTCCAGGCGGTCGCGGCGCAGAATGGCGGCACCGTGATGCTGGCGCGCGAGACCCCGACCTCGCTGCTCGTCGGGGCGGTTTTGCGCGGCTGATTTCGGGCGCGGGCAAACGCTCCGTTAACCATTGTTCGTCATGGTGGACGCCTGAATTTAGGGGCGCCGCAATACCGTGATGGACGATCTGCTGAACGATTTTCTCGCCGAAACGGCGGAGATTCTGGCCGAAGCGGGCGGCGCGCTCGTCGCGTGGGAGGCCGATCCCGCCGATCGCGCGCAGCTCGACGCGATTTTCCGCCTCGTTCATACGATCAAGGGCAGCTCGGGCTTCCTGTCGCTGCCGCGCGTCACCGCGCTGTCGCACGCCGCCGAGGATGCGCTCGACCAGGTGCGGCGCGGCAATCGTACTCCTAATGCCACGCTCGTCACTGCGGTGCTCGCGATCATCGACCGGCTGTCGAGCCTGTGCACGGCGCTCGGCAGCAGCGGCAAGGAGCCGCAGGGCGACGACGGCGACGTGATCGGCGCGCTCGCGGTGGTCGACGAAAGCCCCGCTCCGAAAGCCGCACCCGTCGAACCCGTCGCGGTGCCAACCGACGAAGAGATCAACGCCGAGTTGCAGAGCTGGCGCTCGATCCGCGTGCCGCTACCCTTGCTCGACAGCGTGATGACTGGGGTCACCGACATCGTGCTCGCGCGCAACGAATTCGCCCGGCTGCTGCGCGAATCAGGCGCCGAAGCCTCGGTCGTGGCGTCCTTCGACCGGTTGTCGGACTCGATCGCCGGCATGCGCCAGTCGGTCAGCCAGATGCGCATGCAGCGTATCGACAAGCTGTTTTCGCCGCTGCCGCGCATCGTCCGCGACCTTGCGCAGGATTTCGGTAAGAAGGTGCGTTTCTCGACCAGCGGCGGCGAGGTCGAACTCGACCGCGAGATGATGGAGAATATCCGCGACCCGCTGATCCACATCGTCCGCAACGCGATCGACCATGGCATCGAGCATCTCGACGAGCGCGTCGCCGCAGGCAAGGGCATCACCGCGAGCATCGAGGTGTCGGCGCGCCAGTCGGGCAACCAGATCGAGATCATGGTGCGCGACGACGGCCGCGGCCTGTCGCCCGACGCGCTGGTCGCCAAGGCGATTTCGGCGCGGGTCATCGGTGCGGCGGAAGCGAAGGCGCTGACCCCGCGCGAAAAACTCGAGCTCATCTTCCGTCCCGGTTTCTCGACCGCCGCCAAGGTCACCTCGATCTCGGGGCGCGGCGTCGGCATGGATATCGTCAAGGCGAACCTCGAGAAGATCGGCGGCGTCGTCGAACTGCGCAACGAGGAAGGCCGCGGGCTGACCATCGTGCTGCGCGTGCCGATGACGCTGACGATCATCTCCGGCCTGATGGTTCGTGCCGCAGGCCAATATTTCGCGATCCCGCGCGGATCGGTGCGCGAAATCCTGCTCGAAACGAGCGATTCGGTGCGTATCGACCGGCTGGGCGGCGGCGAACTGGCGACGGTGCGCAGCGAGCAATTCCCGCTGCTGCGGCTCGAGCAACTGCTCGGGTGCAGCGTCGACGACGATGAGGATCAGGACGACCGCGCGATCATCCTCGTGCGGCCGGGGCAGGGGCACAGCTATGCGCTGAGCGTCGCCGCGATCCACGACCATGAGGAGCTGGTGATCAAGCCCGCCGCGCCGATGATCATGGCGACGGGGCTTTATGCCGGCACGACGCTGCCCGACAACGGCCGTCCGGTGCTGCTGCTCGACGTACAGGGGCTGCTCGCGGCCGCGGGGGTCGATGCCTCCGAGGCCGGCCGGATCGACGACGCGAGCGCCGAGGCCGCCGCCGAAGCCGCCGCCGCGCGCGACGCCGCGCAATTGCTGTTGTTCCGCGAGGCAACCGGCCGCACCCGCGGCGTGCGCCTGTCGGTGATCGAGCGCGTGGAGGAAGTGCCGGCATCGGCGCTGTTCGAAAGCGCCGGCGTCGTGAAGGCGCAGATCGGCAGCGACATCTTCGCCGTCCATGCCGCGACGTTTCCGACCGGACCTGAAGCGGTCAAGCTGCTCCGCCTCCACGACGGCCAGTCGGTGCTCTGCTATCCGATCGCGGCGGTGATCGACATCGTCCGCCTGCCCGATGCGGTGCAGCCGGCGCAGGCGCCGGGACTGGTCGCCGGGGTGGTGCTGATCGGCGGCGAACCCGTCGAGCTGATCGATCCCTTCTGGCTGATGGCGCAATATGGCGCCGGCCAGCCCGCGCCGTCGCTCCGCCAGCCGCTGTGCCGCCTGTCCGACGATGCCGACGGCTGGGCTGCCAATTTCCTCGCGCCGATCCTGCGCAGCGCGGGCTACCGCGTCGTCAGCGGCGACGAGACGGTCGAGGGCGAGCGCCCCGACGTCCAGCTGTGTCTGGTCGAGGAACATGTCGCGCCGGTCGCCGCCGATGTCCCGCTCGTCCGCCTGCGCTCGTCGGTCGCCGCGACCGGCCCCGACGACGACAGCATCTATCGTTACGACCGCGGCGCGTTGCTCGAGGCACTGCGGACCCGCGTCGCAGGAGCCGGCTCATGATGGAAAAACTCTATTTGATTGCGCGCATCGCCGACACGCGCGTCGCGCTGCGCAGCCGTGCGATCAACTCGGTGGTCACCGTGGGCACCCCCGTCCATGTTCCCGCCGCGCCGCCGCATGTCGCCGGGTTGTTCGCCTTGCGCAGCCGCGTCTTCACCTTGATCGACCCGCATGTCGTCATCGGACTGCCCGCCGTGGCGGTCGCGCCGGGGCAGCGCGTGATCGTCGTCGACGTCGCCGACCATGGCTATGCGCTGCTCGCCGACGCGATCGAGGATGTCTGTTTCATCGACGCGCCCGAAACGCGCGTCACCGGCAGGCTGCTGCCCGGCTGGGCGCGGGTGGCCGATGCGATGATCGAGCATGAAGGGGCCTCGCTGCTCGTCGTCGATCCCTCGCATTTCATTACCTTACCCGTCGCAAAGGCGGCGTGACGTTAACGGCCTGAACACCCCTTTTGATTATCCCCGCTTTATTCCCCGGGGGCTGGAGTAATTATGTCGAAATCCTGTCTGGTCGTCGATGACAGCAAAGTGATCCGCAAGGTCGCGCGCCATATCCTCGAAAGCATGGCCTTTGCGGTCGACGAAGCCGCCGACGGGCAGGAGGCGCTGACCTTTTGCCGCGCCAACCGTCCCGACGTGATCCTGCTCGACTGGAACATGCCGGTGATGAGCGGCATGGAGTTCCTCGGCGCGTTCAACGACCTTGACTATGGGCATGAGGAACGGCCGCGCGTCGTCTTTTGCACCACCGAAAACAGCATCGACCATATCCGTGCCGCGATCGAGGCCGGGGCCGACGAATATGTGATGAAGCCGTTCGACCGCGAAACGCTCGAAGGAAAATTGCAGCTCGTCGGCGTCGCCTGAGGCCCGGCGGGTGGCGGCGTCCCAACCCCTTCCGCGCGACAGCGCGGCGGCGGCCAGCCCCATACCGGCGGCACGCGATGTCCGCGTCATGCTCGTCGACGACAGCCTGGTCGTCCGCAGCATCCTCGAACGGATCATCGACCAGAGCGACGGACTGACCGTCTGCGCATCGATCGCATCGGCGCATGATGCGCTCGCCTTTCTCGCCTGCGAACCCGTCGATGTCGTCGTGCTCGATATCGAAATGCCGGGGATGAACGGCATCACCGCGCTGCCGCTGATCCTCGAACGCGCCGAGAAAGCGCGCGTCCTGATCCTGTCGTCGAACTGCATCGAAGGCGGCCCCGCCGCGATTGAAGCGCTGGCGCTGGGCGCCAGCGACACGCTCGCCAAGCCCGGGCGCGGCAGCTTTTCGGGGCGCTTTGCCGAGGTGCTCACCGACCGCATCCGCACGCTCGGCCATCTGCCGCCGATCGCGCCCGCCGCAGCGCGGGTGGCGGCGCGGCCGGTGCCGACGCCGGTGCCGGTCGCGATCGAAACCGACCAGCAGCTCGAATGTATCGCGGTCGCGGCCTCGACCGGCGGCATCCCGGCCTTTTCGAGCTTCCTGACTCATCTCGACCCGCGCATCACCGCGCCGATGCTGCTGACCCAGCATCTGCCTGATGCCTTCATGGAATTTTACGCGAAGCAGATCGCGACGATGACCAAG
Organism: Sphingopyxis sp. KK2; assembly: GCF_001990265.1. Classification (GTDB taxonomy): domain Bacteria; phylum Pseudomonadota; class Alphaproteobacteria; order Sphingomonadales; family Sphingomonadaceae; genus Sphingopyxis. The sequence goes on along the minus strand of NZ_LYVN01000028.1, from coordinate 10,641 downwards.
CGCAAGGTGGTCGTTGCGGCGGCGGGCATGACGGTCGAGAAAAACCATGTCTACCTCGCCCCCGGCGACGCGCACCTGGTCGTCGTCGCCAACGGGCGCCGCCGCGAAATCGGGCTCGACCGGCGTCCGGTCGCCAATGGCTGCTGCCCCTCGGCCGACCCGATGTTCGAATCGCTCGCCGACGTCTATGGCGCGCGCGCCGCAGCGGTGGTGCTGAGCGGCATGGGCCGCGACGGCGCCGACGGCGCGGCGCGGCTGAAGGAAGCGGGCGGGACGGTCTTTGCGCAGGCGCCCGAAAGCTGCGTCATCTGGGGCATGCCGGGCGCGGTCGCCAAGGCGGGGATCGCCGCCGCGACGCTCAATCCCGACGCGATCGCGTTGATGCTCGGCAGCTTCCTGAAAGGACGGGCGCGGTCATGATGGGCGGGACCGCCAGCGAATCGGCCTATCGCATCCTGATGGGCGTGCTCGAATCGCGCACCGGCCAGACGCTGTCGCCGAACCGCATCTGGCGCATCGAAATGTCGCTCAAGCCCGTGATGCAGCGCCATGGTATAGTCGATCTCGACGCGCTGGTCGCGGCGCTGGTGACCTCGACCAGCCGCCAGCTGCTCGACGATACGGTCGATGCGATGCTCAACAATGAGACTTTTTTCTATCGCGAACACAGCGTGTTCGACGACATTGCCAAGACCGCGCTTGAACAATTGCGGGTGATCAACGCCGACAAGCGCCGGATCACCATCTGGCATTGCGGCGTGTCGACGGGACAGGAAGCCTATTCGATGGCGATGCTGTTCGCCGAACAGGAGGCGCGCTGGGCGGGGTGGCAGATCGACATCGTCGGCACCGACGTCAGCTATCATGCGATCAGCCGCGCGCGCGTCGGGCTCTACAGCCAGTTCGAAATCCAGCGCGGGCTGCCGGTGCAGCGCATGGTGCGCTGGTTCGACCAGACCGAGGGCGGCTGGCTCGCCAAGGCCGACCTGCGCCGCCGGATCGATTTTTCGGTGCAGAATATGCTGACCGACCGGCCGCCGCTGGCGGGCCCCGCCGACCTGATCTTCTGCCGCAACCTGCTGCTCTATTTTTCGCTGCCGATGCGGCAAAAGGCCTTTGCGCGGCTGCGCATGGTGGCGGCGCCGCAGAGCTTTCTCGTTCTGGGTGCGGGCGAGACGGTGCTCGGCCAGACCGACCAATATGTCGCCAGCCCGCGGCTACGCGGCCTTTATGAGCCCGCCGACCAGCAGGTGCGGCGCGTCGCCGCCGCCTGAACCCGCCTTGCAATTTGGGCGGCGCTGGCGCAGGTGAAGGCGGGGTTTTCAGGATCGGGCCGCGACACGCATGAGCGATTTTATCGAACATTGGTCTCCCAATTTCGACGAGCGCGTGCTGCCGGTTTCGATGATCGTGCTTCACTATACCGGCATGAAGGATGGATCCGAAGCCATTGATTGGCTTGCCAATCCCGATTCGAAGGTGTCCGCGCACTATGTCGTCAGCGAGGACGGGCAGATCACCCATATGGTCCCCGAGGACAAGCGCGCCTGGCACGCCGGCCGCTCGCACTGGCGCGGGACGAGCGACGTCAATTCGGCGAGCGTCGGGATCGAGATCGTCAACCCCGGGCACGAACATGGCTATGTGCCCTTTCCCGATCCGCAGGTGGCATCGGTCGTCCGCCTCGTCCACCTGATCAAGGACCGGCACGAGATCACGCGCGGCAATGTCGTCGGCCATTCGGACATTGCCCCGACGCGCAAGCAGGATCCGGGCGAGCTGTTTCCCTGGGGCGAACTGGCGCGCCGGCGCCTCGCGCTGCCGCGCCCGACCAAGAAGCTGACCGACCCGCTGTGGACCGACGCGGGCTTCCTGCTCGCGCTCGAGCGCTTCGGCTACGACGTCACCGACGGCTTTGCCGCGACGGTGGCGTTCCAGCGGCGCTTCCGGCCCGAACTGATCGACGGCACGATTTGCGGCGAATGCCGGGCGATTTTGCTCGCGCTGTTGTTGCCGCAGCCCGAGGGCGACTGACGCTCGCCAACCGCGAGCAATCGCGCTATAATCGCATCCGCCAGAGGGTCGGGCGATCGCCGCCGCGCAAGCGGGGGAGGAAAGTCCGGGCTCCACGGAAACCACGGTGCCGGATAACGTCCGGCGGGTCCTTCCCCGGAAGGGCTTAGGGAAAGTGCCACAGAGAGCAGACCGCCCAGGGCTTCGGCCCGGCGAAAGGTGAAAGGGTGCGGTAAGAGCGCACCGCGCGGACGGTAACGGACGCGGCACGGCAAACCCCACCGGGAGCAAGGTCGAATAGGGACGGCACGGGCTGCTTTCTTTTTGGGAGTGGCCCAGGACCGGTTCCGGTCCCGTCGTCCGGGTTGACTGCTTGAGCCGTCGGGTAACCGCCGGCCTAGAGGAATGATCGCCTATCCCCGCAAGGGGTGGACAGAACCCGGCTTACAGACCCTCTGGCACTTCTCTCCCAAGCCCCGGCGGGAACCGCGCGGGGAAGCCCGCGTTCCTATGCGGACCAGAGAAGGAGACGAACCATGAAAGTCGTCGAAGACCATGTCGAAGTGACCGAGACCGAAGCGAGCAGCGGGGTCAAGGGTCACAATGTCCGTTATGTGCTCGCCTTTTCGCTGATCGCCGCGATCGTCGTCCTGTCGCTCGCGTGGATCGTGCCCGCACTGCTCAAATAGGCGGGGGCCGGCGCGTCACTTGGCCTTGGTAAAGGCGACGAGTTGTTCCTCGGCGTCGGGGGTGTCGTTCATATAGACGGGCTTGCTCGTCCGCTTGAAGCGCGTGACGAAGGCGTCCTCATAAGTCGCATCTTCGCCGTCGCCGATCTTCCTGAGCAGCTTGGTTTCTACATCGCCGGTGACGAGGTTCCAGCTCATCGCATTGCCGTCATGCGCATAGGTGCGGCTGTACACGGTCGCGTCGAGGCCGATCAGCCGCATCTTCGGCTCGACCTTGTCGGCGCGATAGCGATAGGTCGCCGACAGCGCGGTGGTGCCGCCCGACAGGTCCTCAATGATGAGAACGCCTTTTTTGATCGTCAGCCCTGCGGGACCGAATGCGTCGGAGGGCAGTTTGAGCTGGCCGCCGGGCTGGTGCCCGAAGTCTACCTCGCTGCGATAACTGAGCACGACATAAAGGTCGCGTGAGTCCGGGCTGGCGATGATGAAGGCGGTGTCGGGATCGCCGTCGCCGTTGAGGTCGCCGTCGACGCGCCCTTCGACCTCTTCGCCGAGTTGCACGCCTTCGAGGATCGTCTCGTCGGAGATCGGCGGCTGCGGCGCGGCGTGCGCCGCCGATGCCAACAAGAGGGCCGTCAATAACAGGGGGCTGCGCATCGCGATCGTCTCCCGAAACCGGATCAAGTCTAACAGCCGATAGCGCGGCGTCCAGCGCGCGGCGGTGACGCCGCGCACAGGCGCTCAGGGATAGTCGATCGCGATGATTTCCCATTCCTTGGGACCCGCGGGCAATTGCACCGTCCGCAAATCGCCGACTGCGGCGCCGCGCAGCGCGCGGGCGAGGGGGCTGTTCCAGCCGATCCGGCCGTCGCCGGCCTCGGCCTCGTCGTCGCCGACCAGCGTGACGATGCGCCGCGCATCGTCGTCGTCGGCGAGCTCGGCGGTGGCGCCGAACCAGATGCGGCTCTTGTCGGGCTGCGCGGCGGGATCGACGACGCGCGCCGCCTTCATCCGCCGCGCAAGGAAGCCTAGGCGCCGGTCGATCTCGCGCAGCCGTTTGCGGCCATAGATATAGTCGCCATTTTCGCTGCGGTCGCCATTGCCCGCCGCCCAGCTGATGACCTCGACCAGCTTCGGCCGCTCGTCGCCGAGCAGCGCGTCATATTCGGCGCGCAGCGCGGCATAGCCCGCCGGGCTGATGATATTCGCCTTGTCCCCCGCCATGCGCGATCAGCCGGGAGTGCGCTTGCCGAGATAGAAGCTCAGTGGCGCAGCCGGCAGCGGCCGGTCGCGCAGCGTGTCATAGACGACGGCATTTTCGAGCACGCGCTGCACATAGTTGCGCGTCTCGAAGATCGGGATCGCCTCGATCCAGTCGATCATCTCGATCGTCCCGTTGCGCGGATCACCATTGGCGCGCAGCCATTTGTTCACATTGCCCGGCCCGGCATTATACGCCGCGACCGCGAGCGGATAGCTGCCGCCGAAATAGCTCAGCATCTGCTGGAAATAGGTCGAGCCGAGGGTGAAGTTGTAATTGGTGTCGGTAGTCAGCGATCCGGCGTCATAGGACAGGCCGATCTTGCCCGCGACTTCGCGCGCGGTGCCGGGCATCAGCTGCATCATGCCGCGCGCGCCGGCGTGGCTCACCGCCTGCCGGTCGAACTGGCTTTCCTGGCGGGTGATCGCGTGGATGAAGGTCCAATTGCTTTCATGGCCGACGGGGACGCGGACGGTCGGGAAACCCGACACCTCGACCGCGTCGAGGCTGTTCGCCTGTGCGCTGCGGCCGATCATGACGCCCAAGTCGGGACGGCCGATCGACGAGGCGAGCTGGCCCGCGAGCACATGGTCCGACGGCGAGCGCGCGCGGTTGGCGAGCGCGCGCAGGAACTGCGACTGTTCGCGCCATGCGCCGATCTCGCCGAGCGCGCGCGCGGCGCGAACGAGGCGGTCGTCCTCGAAGCTGGTCCTTTCGGCCTGGCTGACCTGGATCGTCGGCACCGGGGTGGGTTTCGGCTGGGCGCGGCCGAGCCGTTCGAGCGACAGCTGGCCATAATATTGGTCATAATGCTGCGCGGCGTCGGCGAATTGCGCCTCGGCGGCGGCGCGGTCGCCCGCGGCGAGCGAGGCGCGGCCCGCCCAGTAGAAGCCCTTGGTGCGCGTCTGCGCCGAGCGCGCGGCTTCGCCATAGAGGCGATAGAGCTGCGCCGCTTCGCCCGGGCGCCGCAGGTCGCGGAAGGCGAGCTGGCCGGCAAGCCAGGCGAGCGAGGTATAATCGTCGCGCACGCTGAGCGGGGTTTCGCGGATCACGGTGCCGGCGGGGAAGGTGTCGCTCAGCTGGCGTGCGATATTATAGGCGGTGAGCTTGTCGCCCGCGCTGTCGGCAGCGCGCGCATTGGTCAGCAATGTTTCGAGCCATTCCTCGGCATCGGTCGGCGGGCTCGCCAGGCTGCGCGGCGCGGCGAGCAGCGCGCGCGCCTCGCCGGTGCGGTTTCCCTTGCGCAGCCAGGTCGCCTTGTCGGTGATATAGCCCGCGTCGGTGCGGGTGAGCGCGGGGTTCGCCGCCTCGACGGCATTGGCCTGCAGCGCGGCATCGACCGCGCTATTGCGCATCGCGAGCCGGGCAGAAAAGATCGCGCGTTTCTCGGGCGATACGAAGGCGAGCTGGCGGCTCGCCGCGCCGGTGGCGCCCGACCAGAGCAGCCGGTCCATGCGCGCGTCATGGTCGGCGAGACTCAGCGCGCCGGGGAAGAAGGAGAGGGCGCGGCTGGTCTCGACCTCGTCGAGCGTGCCGCTGGTCCAGGCGCGGCGGACGGCGGCATTGGCCTCGTCGCGGCGGCCCGTCGCGTTGAGCGCGAGCGCGAGGCGCAGGTGCCCGCTCGCGGTCTGCGGCGGATAGACCTGAAAATAGGCGAGGGTGCGCTGCGGATCATAGCTGTCGATCGCGATCGCCTTTTCGGCGCGCGCGCGCATCTTGTCGGCGTCGGGCCAGCCCTTGTTGGTGAGCAGGAAGCGCGACAGCTGGTCGAAGGAGGCGCCGGTATTAGCGGTCAGCCGCCGCCATTCCATCACCGCGTCGCCCACCGAATTGGTGCTGCTGGGCGGGGACGTCGATGCGGTCGAGAGCCCCATCTGCGCCCGGTACCACGCCATCTGGTCGGGGGTGAGTTCGCTGGCATGGGCGACGGCGGGAAGGAAAAGCGCGGCGGCGAGCGCCAGACGGGAAACGGGTAGCAGCGAATTCATAAGGGCCATGTTAGTGGCAAACTCCTTGCGGGGCGCTGAATAGGCGTCCAATAGGCGGCGCGCCGATGAGCCTGTCTATCGGCCCCGTGGAGTCTTTGTAAAGGAGCCGAGCATGTTTTCCGGGTCGATTCCCGCCTTGGTGACGCCATTTCGCGACGGTGCGTTCGACGCCCCGGCGCTGAAACGGCTCGTCGACTGGCAGATCGGCGAGGGAACGAGCGCGCTGGTTCCGTGCGGGACGACGGGCGAGAGCCCGACGCTGGGCTTCGACGAACATTATCAGGTGATCGACACCTGCCTCGAAGCCGCAGCCGGCCGGGTGCCGGTGATCGCGGGCTGCGGGTCGAACGACACCGCGACCGCGGTCCGCCACATGCGCTATGCGCAAGCCGCCGGTGCCGCCGCGGCGCTGATCGTCGCGCCCTATTACAACAAACCGAGCCAGGCGGGCATCATCGCCCATTACCAGGCGCTCGCCGACGCGAGCGACCTGCCGATCGTCGTCTATAATGTCCCCGGCCGCACCGTCGCCGACATCAGCGCCGCGACGATGAACAAGCTCGCCGAAATCCCCTCGGTCGTCGCGATCAAGGATGCGAGCGGCGACCTCGCGCGCGTGACCGAGCATCGCGCGGGGGCGGGCAAGGACTTCTGCCAGCTCAGCGGCAACGACGATCTGTGGTTGCCGCATGCCCTGCTCGGAGGCGCGGGATGCATCTCGGTCACCGCCAATGTCGCGCCGCGCCTGTGCGCCGATTTCGCCGCTGCCTGTGCGGCGGGCGACTGGGCGCGCGCGCTGACGCTCCACGACCGGTTGTTCGGTCTGCACCAGGCGATGTTCAGCGACAGCTCGCCCGCGCCGGCAAAATATGCGCTGTCGCGCATCCATGACTGGTTTTCGCCCGAAGTGCGCCTACCTATCATCCCGGCGTCCGATGCATCGCGCGCGGCCGTCGATGCCGCGCTGTCCGCGGCCGGAGTGATTTAAAGCTTTCGTCATGGCCCGTCCGCAGTCTGCCGCAGAATTCGACAAGAAGAAGGTCGTCGCCGAGAACCGGCGCGCGCGCTTCGACTTCAGCATCGAACAGGTGTTCGAGGCGGGCATCGCGCTGCAGGGCACCGAGGTGAAGGCACTGCGCTTCGGCGAGGGCACGATCGCTGAAAGCTATGCCGAGGTGACCGGCGGCGAGGTGTGGCTGATCAACGCCAACATCCCCGAATATAGCCATGGCAACCGCCTGAACCACGAGCCCAAGCGCCCGCGCAAGCTGTTGCTCAACTGGCGCGAGATCAACAAGCTGCACGCCGGGGTGGCGCGGCAGGGCATGACGCTCGTGCCGCTGTCGGTCTATTTCAACAGCAGCGGCCGCGCCAAGGTCGAGCTCGCGCTCGCCAAGGGCAAGAAGGCGCACGACAAGCGCGAGTCGATCAAGGAACGCGACTGGAAGCGCGACAAGCAGCGGCTGATGAAGGACCGCGGATGAGCAGCGGCGCGCCCCGCGACAAGGCAACGGTGATGAACTGGATTCGCCGCAATTCGCCGAGCCGTGAGGAATTGCTGGCGAGCCGCTTCGTCAAGCCCTTTGCCCATCGGGTCGCGCACAGCCATCTGTGGCGCTTCACCCGCACCTCGGTCCGCCGCGGCACCGCGCTTGGGCTGTTCGTCGGCATCTTCTTCCTGATCCCCGGGGTCCAGATCCTCGGCGTCGCGCTGCTTGCGTTGCCCTTTCGCGCCAATATCCCGATCGGTGCGGCGATGACCTTTCTGTCCAACCCGGTGACCACCCCGCTGATCCTCGCGGCATCGGTGTGGCTCGGCAGCTTCCTGTTCGGGCTGCACACCAATGTGTCGAACCTCTATATCCTCTATGACGAGGGCGCCTCGCTCGTCGAATGGTGGAACTGGTTCACCGCCAATGCCGGCACCGCACTGCTCGGCGGGCTCGCTGGACTGTTCGTGATTTCGGTGGTGTCGGCGGTCGTCGGCTATATCCTTGCGTCGCTGATCTGGGACAATTGGATCCGCCTGCGCTGGCGCCGCAAGATCGCCAAGGCGCGCGACAAACGACTTGAGGCATCGACGAGCGACACGGCGACCCGTTGAACGCCGCGCGCGCGGGTTTATAGCTTCCCCATCGCAGATCGCCCTCGCGCCATTCGCGGGGGCCCGTACCACCGGGGAATATCATGACACGTCTGACCCAGCACACCCGCCTTTTGGCGACCGCCGCGCTTGGCGCGCTGCTCTTTGCCGCCGCACCCGCCATCGCCAAGGAAAAGGCCGCGCCGGCCGCCGCCGAACCCGCCGCCAAGCCCGAGATCGGCGATTTCGGCTTCGACCAGACCGGCATGGACAAGAGCGTCCAGCCCGGCGACGATTTTTATGGCTATGCCAACGGCACCTGGGCGAAGAACACCCAGATTCCCGCCGACAAGTCGAATTACGGCATGTTCACCGCGTTGCAGGACCTGTCGCAGAAGCGCACCCGTGAAATCCTCGACGCCGCGAAGGGCGATCCGAACAGCATGATCGGCCGCGCCTATGCGTCCTACCTCGACAGCGCGGCGGTCGAGGCCAAGGGGCTCGCGCCGATTCAGCCTTGGCTCGCCAAGATCAAGGCGGTCGACAAGGCCGGCCTCGCCAAGCTGCTCGCCGAGGCGGACCGCAGCGGCGTCCAGCATTTCTTTGGCGGTTATGTCGGCCAGGACGACAAGAATCCCGAGGTCTATATCTATCAGATGGGCCAGGGCGGCATCGGCATGCCCGATCGTGACTTCTATCTGAAGGACGGCGAGCGCAACGTCGCGCTGCAGGCGGCCTATCTCAAGCATCTCGAAAATGTGCTGACGCTCGCGGGCGAGGGCAACGCCGCGCCGCGCGCCAAGGCGATCTATGATTTCGAAAAGGCGATCGCGGCGGTCCATTGGGACAAGAACGACAGCGGCGACGCGACGAAGGCGTATAACAAGCTGACCATCGCCGAACTGGCGCAGCAGGCGCCGGGCTTCGACTGGACGACCTTCATCCGCGGTATCGGCGTCAACGAGGACGCGATCCTCGTCGCGCAGCCCAGCGCCTTCACCGGCGAAGCCAAGCTGATCGCCGACACGCCGATCGAGGTGATCCGCGACCAGTTGATCGTGCGCAGCCTCGACAGCTTCTCGGACGTCCTGCCCGATGCGGTCGCGAACGAGGCCTTTGCCTTCTATGGCACCGCCCTGTCGGGTACGCCGCAGCGCGAAGAGCGCTGGAAGCGCGGGGTCGATTTCACCACCGGCAATCTCGGCGACGCGGTCGGCAAGGATTATGTCGCGAAATATTATCCGCCCGAAACCAAGGCGGCGATGGACGCGCTGGTGAAGAATATCCTCGCCGCGATGGGCCGCCGGATCGACGGGCTCGACTGGATGCAGCCCGAAACCAAGGTCAAGGCGCGCCAGAAGCTGGCCAATTTCACCACCAAGATCGGTTATCCCGACCAGTGGAAGGATTATGGCAAGCTCGAAATCAAGGCCGACGACCTGTTCGGCAACGCGCTGCGTTCCAACCAGTTCGCGCATGACGACAATATCGGCCACCTCGGCGGCCCGATCCGTCGCTGGGAATGGTTCATGACGCCGATGACAATCAACGCCTATGCCAATTTCGGCATGAACGAGATCGTCTTCCCCGCCGCGATCCTGCAGCCGCCCTTTTTCGATCCGCATGCCGACCCGGCGATCAACTATGGCGGCATCGGCGCGGTGATCGGGCATGAGGTCAGCCACCATTTCGACGACCAGGGCGCGAAATATGACCAGACCGGCAAACTCGCCGACTGGTGGACCGAAGCCGATATCAAGGCGTTCGAGGCTGCGGGCAAGGCGCTGATCGCGCAATATAGCGCCTATGAAGTGTTGCCGGGCGAACATCTCGACGGCGAATTCACGCTGGGCGAAAATATCGGCGACCTCGCCGGTCTGACCATCGCCTATGACGCCTATAAGGCTTCGCTCGGCGGCAAGGAGGCGCCGGTGATCGACGGGCTGACCGGCGACCAGCGCTTTTTCCTCGGCTGGGCGCAGGTGTGGCGGCGCAACTATCGCGAACAGAATCTGTCGCAGCGCATCACCACCGATCCGCATTCGCCCTCGATCCAGCGGACTTGGGTCTCGCGCAACCTTGACCCTTGGTATAAGGCCTATCAGATCAAGGAAGGCCAGAAGCTCTATCTGAAACCGGAAGAGCGCGTCCGCATCTGGTAACGCCGAAAAAGGGAAATATCGTTGACCACCACGAGCCTGCCTTCCGCTGATCCAGACATCGGCAGAGGGACAGGCCCGGGTGCGTCGGCGGGGTTGCCCGGCGGGTTGTCGAGGGTCGATGCGGCGTTGCTCGGCGGGCTTGCGCTCGTCTCGATCGCGCTGCTGTTCTGGGCGACCGGCGACGCCGTGCTGGCGGCCGGCTTTCTCGCCGGCCTGGCGGTGGCGATCGGCGGCGCGATCCTGACACGCCGCCTGTTTCCCGCCGCGGTGGCGGGCGAGGCGGCGATTCCAGATTGGACGATGCTGCGCGCGGCGGTCGACCATGACGATGTCGGCATCGCGGTCACCGACCGCGCCGGGCGGCTCGTCTGCGCCAACGACCTGTTCGCGACCTGGATGGGCGGCTTCGTGACGCCGCCGGGGCTGCCGTTCGAAGGGCGCGGCG
>NZ_LYVN01000027.1 GCF_001990265.1 Sphingopyxis sp. KK2 | reverse complement strand
GCGATCGCATAGAAACGGTCGATGTCCTTGGGCGCGAGCAGGCTGCCGACGAGCAGGTAGCCGCCGCTGTCGAACCCCGTAGGCCAGTGGCTGTCGACGACGGGGCCATAGCTCGCCCCCTGCTCGGCGCGCAGGCGGTCGAACAGGCGGTCGTTGAAGATCGCCGCCAGCACTTCGAGCGTGCGCGTGTCGCGCGGCGCGGCCATGCCGCCGCTGGTCGGCCAGGCGGTCATCGCCGCGGCCTGCCCCTTGTCGCCGCGATGATAGGCAAGCGCCGGGGTCGTGACATGCTTGGCAAAGGCGACCTGCTGGCCGCCTGCGGGCAGGATCGGCTTGCGCGGCGCGAGCGCGCCCAGCGTTTCAGATAATATCTTGCGATAGTCGACCGTCGACAGGTCGCCGAAAATCTGCACCTCGATCGGCCCGCTCGAAAGCCGCGGCTCCCAGAAGGCGCGGAAGGCGGCAGGCGTCAGCGCTTCAATCTCCGCCTTGTCGGGCGGCGACCAGCGCTTGTCATCGGCCGACAGCCAGCCGCGCAAATTGCGGTCGAGCACCGCATTGGGGGTCGCGTCGTTGAGGTCGTAGCCGGTGAGGAAACCGACGCGCAGCCGTTCGACCGGCGCCGCATCCCAGCGCGGCGTCGCCAGCTTGCCCGCGATCAGTCGCAACTGATCGTCGAGATCGTCGGGCTTCGTCTCCGCCGACAGTTCGAATGCGTCATCATCGATCGAGAAATTGAGCTGGATCTGGCGCCCGTTGGTCAGCGCATCGATCTCATTCTGGCCCCAGGGGCCGATACCGCTGGCGATCAGCGCATAGTCGCCGCTCCACAGCAGGTTGGGTTCGTTCGCGGCGACGCTGCGGTTGCCGGTGCCGAAGCGGACGTTGACGCGCACCTTGCCCGGCTCGACCCGATTGTCGGAGACCAGCGCGGTGACGCCATTGCCCAGTTCGATGCGCTCGGCGCGAAGCCCGAGCAACCGCTCGCTCTTGACGATCGCGGTCGGGGTGCCAAGCGGCGGCAACTGCTTGAAATTGACGTCGCTCGCCGCGAGCCGGTCGTCGCGCGCCGTGACCGGCGCCTTGAGCGCGGCGAGCAAAGCCGGCGTGCCGCCCTCGATCGGGGTCGGGGTGGTCAGCACGACGCGCGTCGCGGGGCCCGAGAAGATCGCCTTGCTGATGTCGAGCATCACCTTCGGCGTCGCCGAGGCGCGGATCGCCGCGAACATGTCGACCTGCCCCTGCGGGCTGGTCACGGTCTCGCCGATGTCGACCGCGCGAACCATGTCGTCGGCAAGCCGCGCGCCGGGTTCGTTGCGCGCATTCTGCAACTCCTTGACCAGGAACGCCTGGATCTCGTTCGCCTCGCGATCGATGTCGGCCTGCGACGGCGGGTTCTGCGTCGCATCGGCGATCACTCCGCGCACGTCGGCGAGCGCCGCCTTCCAGTCGCCGAGCGGCACGATCTGCGCCAGCGTGATATCCGCGCTGCGGCTGACATACTGCTGCTCGGCGGTCGCGACGAGATAGCTGCCGCCGGCGCGCGCACGGTTTTCGAGCCGCCGGTTTACCAGCGCAATGGCGAGGAATTCGAGATAGAGCCGCCGCGTGTTCTCGACCGTATCGATCCGCTTGATCCACGGGCGCACCATCGCGAGCGTCAGCGCCGGCGGCTGGTTCGCCTCGACGATCGACAGCGCCGCCGGCGCCTTGGGATCGGGCTTGCCGAAATCGGGCTGCTTCGGCGCCGGGCCGCCGGCTTTCCAGTCGCCATAATATTTGGCGATCAGGCGCGCGAATTCGGCAGGGTCGCCGTCGCCGACAATGACGACGACCGCGCGGTCGGGCCGATACCAGCGATCGTGAAACGCCTTCACCGTATCGGCACGCGCCGCAGCGAGCGATGCGTAGGTGCCGATCGGCGAGCGGTCGCCGAGCAACTGGCCGGCGAACAGATGCGCGTTGGTCGCGTCGGCGATTCGCTTCTGCGGCCCGTCCGATTCGCGCAGTTCGGACTGGACGACGCCGCGCTCGGCGGCGACCGCGGCTTCCGATATGCCGGGTTCGCGGACCATGCCAGCGAGCAATTTCATGCTTTCGTCGAGCGTCGCCGGCGTCGCGCTCGGCAGGTCGAGTTGATAGGCGGTCTGCGTCGGCGTCGTCTGGGCGTTGCTGTCGCTGCCGAAGCTCACCCCGAAACGCTGCCATATCCTTTTGGCCTCGCCGTCGGGAATATGTTCGGAGCCGCGAAAGGTCAGATGCTCGAGAAGATGCGCAAAACCGCGCTCCTGCTCGGTTTCGAACATCGATCCGACGTCCACGCGCACGCGGATCGACACCTGTCCCGGGGGCACGCCATTGTTGCGCACCGCATAACGCACGCCATTGGGCAAGGTGCCGAACTGCCACGCGGTGTCGCGCGGGATGTCGCTGCCTTCGTACAGCCAGCTGTCGGGCTGGACCTCGGCGCTCGGCGTCCCGCCCTGCGCAAAGGCAAGCGGCGGCGCGGTGAGCAGCGCCAGCACGGCGCAGGCGGACAGCAGGGAACGGGCGAAGCGGGCCGGGGCCGGCGCGGGGAGATCGGACATTGTCCCACCTTATCGCGTCCGAACCTTGCTCGCCACTGAACTGTCGCGATGCTTGCCCTCTTCACCACATCTGCCTAGCCCTTGCGCATGACCGAAGCCCCTGCCCCGCCGATGATCGCGCTTGTCGAGATGACGAGCGGCATCGACCCCGACGCCAATCTGCAAGTGATGGACCGCGCGCTCGCCGCTGCGGCCCAAGCCGGCGCCGCCATGGCCTTTTTCCCCGAAATGTCGGTCCTGCTCGATCGCGACCGCGCCCGCTCGGGCGCCCATATCGCGCGCGAGCGCGACAGCGGCTGGCTGCCCGCGCTGCAGGCGATGGCACGGGACCACCGGATATGGATACACAGCGGATCGGCGCCCTTCCTTGCCGACGACGGTTCGCGCCGGGTCAACCGCAGCCATGTCATCGCCGCCGACGGCGCGGTCGCCGCGGCCTATGACAAGATCCATATGTTCGACGTGTCGCTGCCCTCGGGCGAGAGTTGGAGCGAATCGTCGAGCTATGCCGGCGGCGAGTCGCTGGCGGTCGTCGAGACCCCCGTCGGCTTGCTGGGCCTTAGCGTCTGTTACGACCTGCGGTTCCCGGAACTCTATCGCGCGCTGGTCGATCGCGGCGCGACGCTGATCGCGATTCCCGCCGCCTTCACCGCCTCGACCGGCGCCGCGCATTGGCATGTGCTGATGCGCGCGCGCGCGATCGAGACCGGATGCCATGTCCTCGCCGCAGCGCAGGCCGGCACGCATGAAGACGGGCGAACGACCTATGGCCACAGCCTGGCGGTCGCGCCGTGGGGCGAGATATTGGGCGAGGCGATGCCCGGCGATCCCGCGCCCGGCGGCTTCCGGCTGGTGGTCGTCCCGGTCGATCCCGGCGCCACCGAAAGCGTGCGCCAGGCGATCCCGCTGGCGCGATCGCGCGCAAACCGGCGCATTACGCTCTGATTAGGCTTGAGCCCCATTCGGCATAGCGCCGCGATCGCACACCCGTTCCCCAGACGCACAAAAGGCCCCGAGCGAAACTCGGAGCCCCTTGAAGCTTGGTAGGACCGAACCGATTACGGGCTGGTCGGGGTGTCGCTGTTGTTGCCAGCGGCAATGACGATGCCGCCGATGATGGCTGCCAGCGCGAGGAGCGCGATGATCCAGCTGCTGCCTTCCAGCTCGCTCTGCCCGTCGACGGACGAAACGGCGCTGACATCGCTGAACGACACCGACGACATGGCGGGCGCGGCCGAAGCGGCAACCGGTGCGGCAATCATCGAAGTCGCGGCGAGGGAGATCGCTGCTTTCTTGAGGAAGTTCATCGTTTTCTCCATCCACTGGAATTTTGATCTTCTCGAATCGAGCCTGAGAATCACTCCCCGAACTCGGTTCCGCCCTGACCTTCTATGCACCATGGCCAGATATTGCAAGGCGTTTTGCCGTACTGCAACATTTCTTAGGATTTTGCTAAATAGAGGGAAAGTCGGGCGGAACCGGTTCGCTTAACCACGTCTGACGCGTTCGAAAGGCTCGCTGGTCACGGGATAGCCCAGATGTCCGGGGATGCAGAGATGCGCCTCCCCCTCGCGGTCCTCGATCCATGGGGTCACCAGCTCGACCGGGTGCGCGGCAGCATGGGCCGAAAACGCGGTGAAATCATCAGCCTGCGCGAGCTTTTCGAGGTTGCGCCGGGTCGGGAAGATGATCGACACCTCGCCGCGATCCGCCATGGCCAGCGTCTCGGCCGCGCTGGCCCAGAAGATATGGCTGTGCTCGGCCTCTTCGACCGTCAATTCATGGCTGTGCGCCGGGGCCTCGACCGCGAAGAAGCGCGTGTCGAAGGTCCGCGCTTCCTTGAAATTGGGGCACCAGCGCGCAAACGGCACCAGCGCGTCGAGCTCGAGCCGTTCGCCGCGCTCGGCCAAGATCTCCGAGAGCAGCCGCTCGGCAAGCAGCGCCTGCCGCACCGCCGCGACATCCTCTTCGGCCAGTCCCGGCCAGCCCACCGCCAGTCCGGTTTCCTCCAGCGTCTCGCGCAGCGCCGCGACACGTCCCGCACCGTCGGGATCCATCGCACCATAGCCGTGGCCTTGCGCGACCAGATAATCGTCGGGGTCGACCCGCCCGCCGGGAAAGACCATCGCACCCGCCGCAAAGGCCATGTTGGCCGCGCGCTTGACCATCAGGATCTCGGCGGGGCCTCCGCCGTCCGCAGGCCGCATGATGACCAGGGTGGCCGCGGGAATCGCGCCGTCGGGCAGTTTGTTTGCATCGCTCATTATCACCGGCGATAATCCTCTCCGTCCTGCTTGTCATCCGGCATTGCCGATGCTTCGGCGCGCGTGCAAGATGCATCGACGGGAGATTGGCCATGGGCATCGTCGAGATCTTGGGTGTCGCGGGCAGCCTCAGCCTGCTCGCCGGCTGGCGGCTCTACCTGACGATCCTCGCCACCGGTATCGCGATGCATTTCGGCTGGCTGCCGCTGCCCGACCATCTGCAATCGCTTCAGATTCTGGCCAATCCATGGGTGCTCGGGGTCGCGTTGGTGGGCACCATCGCCGAATTCCTCGCCGACAAGGTCGCTTGGATCGACTCGGCGTGGGACGCGGTGCACAGTGTCATTCGCCCGCTTGGCGGCGCGCTGCTCGCGCTCGCGCTCGTCGACAGCGCGGACCCGGCGTGGCAGGTGATCGCCTTCCTGCTCGGCGGCGGCGGCGCCCTGCTCAGCCACGGCGCCAAGGCGTCGACCCGCGCGGTGGTCAACGTCAGCCCCGAACCGTTCAGCAATGTCGCGGTGTCGACCGGCGAGGATGTCGCGACCACAGGGCTGCTGGCGCTCGCGATCGCCTATCCGCCGATCGCGATCGTCATCGCGATCCTGCTGCTGGTCGCGGCGGTGATCGTGATCATCGCGCTGCGGCGACTGCTCCGCAACATCAAGGCGACGCTGAAGCGAGCACTGGGCGATGCGCCCGAGGCTGGAGCGCTGCCGCCCGGTCCCTAAGCTTCGTTCAACTCGGCAGCAGGCTCTTCAGCGGCGTTTCGACATCGGCCAGTTGCTCCGCCGTCGCCTCCAGCCCTGCGGTCACCAGCATGCGACCCTGGACATAATCCTTGGTGGCGTTGACGCAATCGAGCGCGATCACCTTGCCGCCACGCAGATAGACGACCGAAAAGCTGCGACTGGCCACATCGCCGCGCAGCACCGTCTGGTCGTGACCGGTCGACAGGCCCGCCGTCTGGAGCTTCAAATCATATTGGTTCGACCAGAACCAGGGGATGGCATGATAGCGCGCCTCGTCGCCGCAAATCCCCTTGGCGACGACATTGGCCTGGTCATTGGCATTTTGCACCGATTCCAGCCGGATCACCGCGCCCTCGGCGAAATCATTCTCATGCGCGGCGCAGTCGCCGATCGCATAGATGTCGGCGAGATTGGTCTTGCAATGATGATCGACGAGCACGCCATTGCCGCCATGCGCACCCGCTGCGACGAGGGGTTCGACCGCCGGAACGATCCCGATCCCGACGATGATCAGGTCGGCAGGAATGACCTCACCGGTGCCGAGGCGGACGCCCGTGGCGCGATCCTCGCCCTCGATCGCCGCGACCTGCACGCCGAGGCGCAGGTCGACGCCATGGTCGCGATGCTCCTTTTCGTAAAAGCGCGACAGTTCCTCGCCCGCAACGCGCGCAAGCACGCGGTCGAGCGCTTCGAGCAGGATGACGGGCTTGCCCGCCTTGCGCAGCACCGCCGCGGCCTCGAGCCCGATATAGCCGCCGCCGATGACGACGATCTGCTTCGCGCTCTCCGACGCCGCCTTCATCGCGTCGGCATCGGCGCGCGTGCGCACGCCCTGCACGCCAGGCAGGTTCCCGCCCGGGATCGGCAGCATCCGCGGGGAGCCGCCGGTCGCCCAGACGAGCTTGCTATAGCCGATCGTTTCGCCGCTATCGGTGGTGACATTGTGCGCGGCGGGATCGACCGAAACGACGCGCTTGTTCAGCAGCATCGTCACCTCGCGCTCGTCCCAATATTTGGCGGGGCGGATCTGGATGCGTTCGAATTCCTTTTCGCCCGCGAAGTATTCCTTCGACAGCGGCGGGCGTTCATAGGGAAGTTCGGGCTCGTCGCCGATGATCGCGATGCTGCCTTCGAACTTCTGCGTGCGCAGCGCCACCGCGACCTGCGCGCCGCCATGCCCTGCCCCCACGATCACCACGTCGAACCGCATCGCCAAATCTCTCCCGCATAGGTTTATGCGAGGCTGTCCCTTGCACGCGGGCGAAAGCGAGGCAAGCGGCGGCCGGGCCGATACGGAATAGAAATTCTTGGGGTGCCGATGCCGCTACGGCGCCTGCGCGTAATTCTCGAACCAGGGGGCCATGCGGCGGCACGCCTCTTCGACCTCGGCGGTCGAGACCGCAAAGCTCAATCGCATGAAGCGTGATCCGTCGACCGGGTCGAAATCGACGCCCGGTGCGGTCGCGACCGCGGTGTCGACGAGCAATTGCCGGCAAAAGCCGATGCTGTCGTCGGTCAGGTGCCCGATATCGGCATAGATATAGAAGGCGCCGTCGGGCGGCGCGATCCGCCGCAGCCCCATCGTGGGCAATCGCTCCAGCAGCAGTTCGCGGTTGCGGCGATAGGTGGCGAGATGGCCCTCGAGTTCGTCTCTTTCGTCGAACGCGACGAGGCCCGCATGCTGCGCCAGGCTCGGCGGCGTCAGGAACAGATTGCCCATCCGCGCCCGCGCCGCGTCGATCTGGTCGGGCGGCACCACCAGCCAGCCGAGCCGCCAGCCCGCCATGCTGTAATATTTGGAGAAGCTGTTGACGATGAAGGCGTCCGCCGCCTCCTGCAGCATCGACGGTACCGGCCCGACATAGGAGAGGCCGTGATAGATTTCGTCGGAGATGATGCGGATGTTCCGCCGCCGACAGACCTCGGCGATCGCGGCCATTTCCGCCGCCTCGATCACCGTCCCGGTCGGATTGGCGGGGCTGGCGACGATCAGCCCGTCGGGCGCGGGATCGAGCGCCGCGACCGCCGCAGCGGTCAGCTGAAAACGCTCGGCCTCGCCGCAGCCGATCTCGACGGGCACCATGTGCAAGGCGCGAAGCGTGTTGCGATAGGCGACATAGCCCGGCCGCGCGAGCGCAACGCGG
Organism: Sphingopyxis sp. KK2; assembly: GCF_001990265.1. GTDB lineage: Bacteria > Pseudomonadota > Alphaproteobacteria > Sphingomonadales > Sphingomonadaceae > Sphingopyxis. The sequence goes on along the minus strand of NZ_LYVN01000027.1, from coordinate 27,486 downwards.
GCGCCGGGCGCGAAGGCACAGGTCAGCGCGAGGACGAAGGCGGGCGAGGCGCCGCAGGTCAGGATCACCTGCTCGGCATCGACCGCGACGCCATGCGTGTCGTGGTAATAGCGCGCGATCCGCTGCTTGAGCGCCGGACTCTCCCAATAGCCCATGCCGTCCTCGGCCAGCACCGCCTGCGCGCGCGCCACCGCGGCGGCGGGCGCGCCGGTCGACGGCTGGCCGAACTCCATATGGATGACGGGTTCGCCCGCCGCCTTCATCTGATGCGCGAGGCGGCTGATCGAGATGGCGAAAAAGGGATCGACGGCGGCGGTCATGAGGGGCCTGCTATGCGCAAATACAGCCGGACAACAGGTCTTATTTCCCCTGCGCCGCCAGCACGCGCAAGATATTGCCGCTCCACATCTTTTCGATGTCGGCGTCCGAATAGCCTGCCGCCTTCAACCGTTCGGTGACCTTGGGCAGCGCCGAAATATCCTCGATCCCCGGCAGCCCGCCGCCGCCGTCCCAGTCGGCGCCGAAGCAGATATGATCGACCCCGCCGACCTCGATCGCGCGCAGTAGCATCTTCATATAGGCGTCGAAATCGGCGGCCCACAGCGTCTCGCTCTTGTCGAGTTCGCGCCATTTGCGGTTGAGATCGGCCTGGTCGGCGGCCGAGAGCTGGCCGATCCGCTCATATTGGCCGAACAGCGCGGCGCGTGCGGGCGACATGTTCATCGGCGACATGAAGATGGTCGAGATGCACATCGCCCCGCCCTTTGCCGCGAGCGCCTTCAGCCGCCCCTCGTCGAGGTTGCGCGGGTGATCGAAGGTCGAGCGCAGGCTCGAGTGCGACAGCAGGATCGGATATTTCGACAGCGCGAGCAACTGGTCGAACGCCGCATCCGACGCATGGCTCGCGTCGATGACGATGCCGAGCCGGTTCATCTCGGCCACCCATTGCTTGCCGAGCGGACTCAGCCCCTTCCAGCGCCCCTCGCCCGTTGCGCTGTCGGCGAACTGATTGTCCTTCGAATGCACCGGCCCCGCGAGGCGGACACCCTTGTCGTGGAATTCCTTGAGCAGCGACAGGTCTTCGCCGAGCGGATAGCTGTTCTCGATCGACTTGAACGCGATCAGCTTGCCGTCCTTGTTCAGCCGCAGCGCGTCGGCCGCAGTCAGCGCCGACGCGATCGTGCCCGCATTCGCCGCGATGGTCTTGTCGATCAGGTCCGATCGCTTTCGCGCAAAGGCCAGCGCATCGGCATAGCCCTTGGCATCGAGCGGGCCCTGATCGGTATAGATGGCAAAGAAACCGCCATCGAGATTGCCGTCCTTCATCCGCGGGATGTCGAGCTGCGCCATATCGTCGGCGAGGCTGTGACGGTCGCCGAAATTCCACCCGGCCCGCTCGAAATGGAGCGGGGTGTCGAGATGCGTGTCGAGCACGAGCATGCGGCTGTGCAGCGGCGCTTCGGGCGCTTTCGGCTTGTCGCCGCCGCCCGAACAGCCTGCGAGCGCAGTGGCCGCGAGCAGGATCGCGATACGCCTCACTTCTTCTCCTCCACCGGCTTCAGGTCGAGGTCGTGATAGTCCCAGCTAAAATCGGCGATCTTGCTCACCGCCTTCATCGTCACGCCGGTGACCTTGCCGTCGGCGTCGAGCGCGAAGGTCACATAGGCGGGCTCGATCGCGGGGTCGTCATATTCGGTGACGAAGCTGTCATACTGCCAATGCTTCAGCCGCCCGACCATACGCGGGGTCGAGGTGAAGTCGATCGTCAGCCCCTTGTCGCCGTTGGCGACGACGATGTCGCCATACCAGGGATCGCGGTAGCGCCCGGCATAGCGCGCGGGGTCGAGCGACGGGCCGACCTTCGCGGGCGCCGCCTGCGCCTGCTTCAGATATTCGACGCCCCCGGCGAGCCGCTGCTTGTACCAATCCTGCCATTTCGTCGTCCAACCCTCGTCGGGTGCCTCAAGATAATGGTCGAGCAGCTTGTACGTCAGCCCGAGCAGCATGCCGCTCTCTTCATTGTTCATCATGATCGCGAAGCCGACATTCTTGTCGGGGATCATCACGACCCGCGTGATCGACCCGAACACCCCGCCGCCGTGCGAGATGATGCGGTGACCGCGATAATCCTGCACCTGCCAGCCGAGCGCATAGGCCTGTTGCATCGGCTGCGCGGCCTTGAGCTGCTCGGGAAGCTGGGTGATCGGCATCGGCGTCACCGGCTTCCACATCTCGGCGGCCTGCGCCTCGCTGAACAGATATTTGCCGTTCGGTAGCGCGCCATGCGCGAGCTGGATCTTGAGCCACGCCGCCATGTCGTCGGCGCTCAAGGCCAGCCCACCCGCCGGCGCGCCGTTGCGCCCCAGCTCGTCGCGCTCGTTCAGCGCCTGCTGGTCGCCGAGCCCGCGCAGCGGCCCGTTCAGCCGAGCGTGCGGCCAGCTGCGGTTGGCGATACGGAAGCGATCCTCGCTGTCGCTCGTCGCATTGTTCATCCCGCCGGGACGCAGCACGCGATCACGCATGAATACTTCCCAGGTCTTGCCCGTCACTTCCTCGATCAGCTGGCCGGCGACAGCGTAAAGAATATTGTCATAGGCATAGGCCGAGCGGAAACTCGTCCTGGGCTTGAGATAGGCGACATGCTCGACCGTCTGCTTGCGCGTCAGATTGGTGCGCGGCACGAACATCAGGTCGCCCTGCCCCAGTCCCAGCCCGCTGCGGTGGACGAGCAGGTCGCGGATCGTGATTTCGCGCGTGACCCACGGATCATACATGCGGAACCATGGCATATGCTTGATCACCGGATCGTCCCACGCGATCTTGCCTTCGTCGACGAGGATCGCGAGCGCGGCGGCGGTCATCGCCTTGCCGGTCGACCCGGTCTGGAAGATCGTCTGGCTATCGACCTTCCCGCTTTCGCCGAGCTTGCGCTCGCCCCAGCCACGCGACAGCGTCGTCTTGCCGTCCTCGACGATCGCGATCGACACGCCGGTCGCGCCGATTTCCTTGCGCAGCGCCTCGACATCGGCGGCAAGATTCTTGGGCGGCTCGGCCCACGCCGGCATGGCGGCGGTGGCGAGCAGCGACAGGGCCAAAAAGCGGGCGTGTTTCATGACACGGTCTCCGTATGAGAAATAGGGGGGGTAAGGGGGGCAGGACGCAGCAGGCGCCAGACGCCGATGGTGAGCAGGGGCAGCACGAACACACCGAGGAAAAGCCAGGCGAGGAAGCGGTAACCGCTCGCGATCAGGTCGACGAGCCCGATGCGCCCCGCGACGAAGATGCAGCCCGCGAGGATCACCGCGCCGATCACCGCGCGCGCGCCGGTGGTCAGCGCCGGCCGCCCGCGGCTCTCGATCGCGCCCGAGATGCGCTCGTTGATCGCATGCACCGCCCCCGCCCCGCTTTCGAGCAGCGCGGCGAAGATCATCACCTGGAACAGCACATGAAAGCCCGGCACCGTCATCTGGCGAAGCAGGAAATCGGACGGCAGCGTCTCGGCGCCGATCGCGGGATAGAAAGCCATCATCGCGACGAAGAAGAGGATCGCGGGCAGCATCGACAGCGGTCCCGCGATGATCCCTGCGAGCACGGCGTCGCGCTGGCTGGTCAGGTGGCGCAGCACGGGCAGGATCACCACCGCGCCGACGATATTATAGCTGGCGTAAGTGAGGCCGCCCGACATCCAGTCGCCCGACGGCGGTGGCGCATTGGCGAACCCCTCGCCGATCAAATCGCCGAAGCTGGCGAGCGCGATGACGAGGAACAGGCCGTAAACGGTGTAGAGCAGGATCGAGACATATTTGAACATCTGCTCGACCACGCCGGTCCCCCACGCGACGACCGCCGTGATCGACACGCCGAGCAGCAGCGACCCCGCCCATTCGGGCCAGCCGAAGGTCGCCGCGCCGATCGCCCCCGCCGCGGCGCCGAACACCGCGAGGATCAGGATGACGAAGATCAGATAGGCGATCTCGAACGCGATCCAGCCGGGGCCGAGAAGTCCCTGGAAGAAAGCGCGATAGTCATAGGCGCCGAGCTTTCGCGCAAGCGCGAAGGTAACCGCCGCGACGACGCTCCACACCAACGTCGCAAGCAGCATCGCGGCGAGCCCGCCCCACGGTCCCGCCGGCACGAAATATTCGGCGAGCTCGCGGCCCGTCGCATAACCGCCGCCGATGATGACCGCCTTGAGCGCGAAGCCGGGAAGCAGGAAGCGCTGGAACCAGCTCGATCCTCCGGCTGGTTCGGCGACGCTCATGCGAGGCAGCTGTCCACGAGCGCAGCGAACGCCGCACCGCCGCGGATCGGGTCGGCGACCGGCAGCCCGAGCCGCCGGCTTTCGGCGCCGAGCAGCGCCTCGGCCTCACCCGCGCCGAGGCTCGAGGTGTTGAGGCTCACCCCGCCGCAGCGGATCGCGGGATTGGTACGGCTGCCGAGGCGGATCGTCAGGTCGATGACCTCCTCGACCGTCGGCAGCGCAAAGCTTTCCATGCCCAGGATCACCTTGCGCGACGGGTCGTGACACACGACGAACACATCGGGCTGGCTGCCATGGAGCAGGCCAAGCGACACCGCGGCATAGGCGGGGTTGAAGATCGATCCCTGCCCTTCGATGATATCCCAATGATCGGCGGGCGCATCGGGACTCAGGATTTCGGCCGCCCCGGCTTCGAAGTCCGACACCACCGCGTCCATCGGGATACCGCCGCCCGCGATCATGATGCCGGTCTGGCCGGTCGCGCGGAAATCGGCATCGATCCCGCGCTCTGCAAAGGCGCGGTGCAGCGCGAGCGCGGTATATTTCTTGCCGAGCGCGCAGTCGGTACCGACGGTGAGCAGGCGCTGGCCCGTCCGCTTGCGCCCGTTGCCGACCGGGATGTCGGCGGGCGGCGTACGCACATCGATCAGCCGCTGGCCGGTGCGACGCGCCGCCTCGACCAGCGCGGGAACGCTCGTCAGCCGCGTATGCAGCCCGGCGATGATGTCGAGCCCCGCCTCCATCGCCTCGACCAGGATCGCGACCCAGCTTTCGCCGATGACCCCGCCCTGGTTGGCGACGCCGATCACCAGCGACCGCGCGCCCGCAGCCCTGGCCGCCGCGGGGTCGAGCCGCGGCAGGCCGGTGGTGACGGTGCAGCCGGCGGCCGAAAATTCGCCGACGCAGCGGTCCGCCGCCCAGTCGGCGAGCCCGAAGGCGGTCTTCGCAAAGCTCGCCTCCGTGGTGTCGCCGAGGAACAGCAGATAGGGCTGCGGCAGCGTCAATCGTTCGGACAGGCGTCCGGTGGGCGCGTTCATCTTGTCTCTCCCCTGACCCGCGTCAGAAACCGGCCGTCAGCGTCGCGCCGATGGTGCGCGGGCGGATGACCGCGGTACCGGCTGCGCCGAGCGGAATATTGCCCGGAACCTCGAACGATGTCTTGCCTTCGCTGTCGAACAGATTCTTCGCATAGATCTCGAGCGAATATTTCCCGAAATCGACCCCGGCGCGCAGGTCGACGACCTCATAGGCCGGCAGGTAGCGCTGGCGCCCGTTCGCGGAGCGGAAGGCGAAGTCGAAGCCTGCGGGCTGTTTCGACAGGCTGCGCACCGAGGCGCCGACATAGGCCGACGTCTCGCCGCCCAGCTCCCACTCATAATCGGCATTGGCCGAAACGCTGTATTTCGGCGTGTAGGGCAGGCTGTCGCCCGACAGGCCGCCAACCTGCGGCGGGGTATCGTCCTTCAGCGTCGCATCGGTGTAGGCGCCATTGAGCGAGAAGACCAAGCCCTTGGTCGGGCGCAGCGTCGTGGTGAATTCCATGCCGTTGCTCTCGGCCTTGCCGCCGTTGAAATTGACGCCGAAATTATTGACCTGGCCAAAGACCTGGATGTCCTTCCAGTCGATATGGAAGGCCGCAATGTCGATGCCGAAGGTCCGGTCGGCGGTTTCCGCCTTCACCCCGACCTCATAGCTGATCAGCGAGTCCGAACCATAGGTGGCGAGGTCGGCCGGCGCCCCCGGCGCGAGGATGTTCGGGCCGCCGGGGCGGAAGCCCTTCGCGACGCGCGCATAGAGCGTCGCCTGGTCGCTGATCTCGAAACTCGGCGCGACCGAGAAGGTGAAGACATTTTCGGACGAGCGCGCGACCGGCAGCGTGTTCGGGCCGCCCGCAAGGATGCCGTCGGACACCTGCAGCGCCGACTGCTTGTTGCCGCTGTAGCGGCCGCCGAAGGTCAGGTCGAAACGCTCCCCAAGATGCAGCGTCGCATTAGCGAAACCCGCCAGTTCGCGATAGCGCGAGTCGATCCGCGCCTCGCCGAGCAGCGGCAGGCCGGCGATCGGGGTCAGCGTGCCCGGCGTCACCGCGTTGAACGTCTGGTCGATCACGCCCTTTTCGCGCGTGTAATAGCCGCCGATCAGCCATTCGAATGTGTCGCTCTCGGGCGACTGCAGGCGGATTTCCTGCGTCACGCGCTCGACGCGGGTCAACTGGCCCTGGAAGAAGTTGTTCGGCGTGCCGAAGATCGCCTCGATCAGCCCGCCGAACTGCGTCGTCAGGTCGCCGCGAAAGCTTTGCGACAGCGTGCTGTAACCCGTGGCCGAGACGAGGTTCGCGAAGCCGAGGTCGGCATCGATCACCGCGCTGTAGACGCGATAGCGCACGTCGGTGCCCTCGGGCACATATTGCGACTGGGTCAGCCCGCCATAGAGCGAGCGGCCGGTCCTCGGATCGCTGTCGACATTGTTCGACGCGTCGGTCTTGAGATTCTGGAGATAGGCGCCAAGCTGGACCGACAGATTGTCGCTCGGCTTGAACAGCAACGACGCCTTGCCGCCATAGCTTTTCGAGCTGTTGATGTTCGATTCGACGTCGGACCCGGCGGTGCCGATCGAGTCGATGTAACCGCCATAATCGCGGTAGAAGCCCGACGCGCGGAACGCGAGCGTGTCGCCCAGCGGGACATTGACCACCGCGCTACCCAGATAGGATTCATCGCCGCCCTTGGTCGCCTCGACGCTGCCGCGCGCACGGACCTCGAAGGCGCCGATCTCGGGCTTTTTCATCACATATTTCAGCACGCCGCCCATCGAGCTGGCACCATAGATGGTGCCCTGCGGCCCGCGCAGCACCTCGATCCGCTCGACGTCGAACGTGTCGAAGTCGCCCGCCAGGATCGCGCCATTGACGAGGCCGCTGCTCGAACCGAAGGTCATTTCGTCCTGATAGATGGCGACCGTCGACGCAACGCCGCCGGTGTTGACGCCGCGGATGACGAGGCGCCCGAAGCCGGGGGTTGTCTGGTTGAGCTGGAGGCCCGGAACGAGCTTCAGATAGTCCGAGAAATTCGTCGCCTGGATATTTTCGAGCGCGTCGCCCGACACGACGCTCACCGACTGCGGCACGTCGATCAGCAATTGCTCGCGCTTCTGCGCGGTGACAACGATCTCGCTTTCGGCCTCGCTCTCGGCTTCGGCGGCCCAGACCGGCGACGCTACCAGCATCGCGACCATGCTTCCTGCAATCAAAAGACCCTTTTTCATTGTCTTACCCCCAGACTTGGCCGAGCAGGCGGCGGAAATTGCCCCCGAGCACGGCAGTGATGTTGTTGTTGGAATATCCCCGGCGAATGAGTTCCTCGGTCAGGTCGAAGACCTTCAGAGGATGGTCGAACCCGTCGATGTCGATCTTGTCGCGAAACCCGTAGCTTGCCTTGTAGCTGCCCTTGAGCGCGGCATATTCGGCCGGCTCCATATCGTCGTACCCGTGAAGGTCGGCGTCGGAGCCGATGCCGACATGCTCGATCGCGGTGAGTTTCGCGACATGGTCGATATGGTCGGCCATATGCCCGACATTGGTCGGGTCGCTCGCGCGCACGAACATGCGCACGCCCGTAATGCCCATCACCCCACCCTTCGCCGCGAGCGCCTTGATCGCCTCGTCGGTCTTCACCCGCGGGTGATCGACCAGCGCGCGCGCATTGCTGTGGGTGATCGCGATCGGCCCCTTGGCAATGGCGATCGCATCGAGCGTCGTGCGGTCGCCGCAGTGCGAGACGTCGACGAGCATCTTCTGCTTTTCCATCTCGGCGATGATCGCAGCGCCATAGTCGCTGACCCCGCCGTCGACGCGTTCGGTGCTGCCCGACCCCAGCCGGTTCTGGCTGTTATAGGTCAGTTGGGCGCAGCGCAGGCCGAGGCGGCGAAACACCGCAACGTCGGCGACGCTGTCGAAATGCTCGGCATTCTGGATGCCCATGATGACCGCGGCCTTGCGGTCGCGCTTGGCGCGGTCGAGGTCGCTCGCACTGTCGACGAGCGTGAAGACATGGCTGTTGCGCCCGGCAAACCCCTGCCAGCCCGCGAGATATTCCATCGCCTGCCCGCGCGCATCGGGCCCGCCAAGGCCATAGGCATTGTGAAATCCGGTGATACCGCTCGCCCGGAACTCGGCGGCCTCGGCATCGGTCAGGCGGTGCGCGACATAGTCTTCGGACATGGTGATCTTGAGCGGCGCCAGCATGTCGATGACCAGCGACGCAGCAACCAGGTCGACCGCGCGGCGCGAATAGCTTTTGGCCGGCGCACCCTCGAAAGCGAAGGCGCCCCGATTGATCATCGGCGCGGACAAAGCGGCACCGACCGCGCCCGCGATGAACGCGCGGCGCGTTACTGGGAATGACATCGCCATCCCGATCCGACCTCCTGCTATTACAAATTCGAGACTATTGTCCTAATCAGAGAATTGTCAACCCAAATAGGACATCAAATCTCCCGACTTCCCCAGATTTCGTCGGGGCAATGGATCCGCCCGCCACGATATTCGACCCCCGGCTCGCGATCGCGCGCGAGGAAGGTCGGGCCGTCGAGATCGACGATGTCGCAAAGCTGCCCGACGAGGTACGAAGGCGCCATCGACAGGCTGGTGCCCATCATATTGCCGACCATCACGTCGAGCCCGAGCTTCTTCGCCTGCCTTGCAATCGCCAGCCCCTCGGTCAGCCCGCCGCATTTATCGAGCTTGATGTTCACGACGTCGAAGCGCCCGACAAGCGAGGCGGTATCGGCGAGCGTCAGCGCGCTTTCGTCGGCGACGAAGGGCAAGGGCCGCTTCAGCCCGTCGAGGTCGGCCTCGGCCCCGCGCTTCAACGGCTGTTCGAGCTGCGCAACGCCATTCGTCACCAGCACCGGCAGCAGGTCGCGCAGGGTCGCGATATCATAGCCCTGGTTGGCGTCGACCCCGATCCACGCCGCAGGCCGCGCCGCGCGGATCGCCTCGACGCGCGCGATATCGTCGGCGAGGTCGCCCGTCAGCTTGACCTTCACCGGCGCATCCGGATCGATCGCCAGCGCGGCGCGCGCCATCTTGCCCGGCTCGTCGGCGCCGAGCGTCAGCGTCGAAGGCAGCGGCTTGGGCGCATCGAGCCCGGCAAGCGCCCATACCGGCCGCCCCGCCTGCCTCGCCTCGAGCTCCCAATAGGCGCAGTCGAGCGCGTTGCGCGCGCCGCCCGCGGGGAGCAGCGCCTGCAAATCCGCGCGCGTCGCCCCCGCCTCGATCGCGCCGCGCACGCGCTGCGCCTCGCCAAGCATATGGTCGATATCGTCGCCGAGATAATAGACCCCCGCCCCTTCGCCGCGGCCGGCATGGGTGCCGTCGGACAGGGTGGCGACGAGCAGCGCGGTCTCGGTGAAGACATGCCCCGAAATGCGGAACGGCTGGTGATAGGGAAAGCGCTCGACCCGAAGGTCGAGCGCCAGTTTTTGCTTGCCCATGGTCGCCATCAATAGACCATGTCGAAGCCATAGAGGTGGAAGACGAGCGTCACCCACACCAGCGGCAGCGCCGCGAGCACGAGCAGCACCGCGCCGAGCTTCATCGTCCAGCGCCGCTTGTCCCTGACCGTCATCACGAGGTGCCAGACCGCGGCGATCAGCAGCCCGAAGGTCGCGATCGGGGTCAGGATGCGCAGCAGGTGAATCAGCCAGTCGAGCGGACCTCCGATGCTGCCGATATCGGCCGAGAAGGCGGCGATCAGCGCGAACCAGCCCGCTACCGCCGCAAGCACCAGCCAGGCGAACAGCCGCGACAGGCGATACGCCCGGCGCGACTTGCCGGCGAGCGCGAAGTCCGACTTGTAATGACGGCGCACCAGCGCACGCACCGGCCAGGCCAGCGCCGCAAGGGTGACGATCGCGAGCGCCAGCATCAGCGCGGGGCTCAGCCAGGCGGCGTTGGTGCCCGCCGGCGCGGGTTCGAACACCATGAAGGGCGAACCGGCGTCGAGGCTGAAGCGCGTGACCTTGCCGTCCTTGACGACCGCGGCGAGCCGCTCGTTCGTGCCCAGGTCGCGCCATACAAAGGGTTCGACCTCGACCCAGTCGCGCGCGCCGGCGCCAAGGCCGTCGAGCGCGGGGAAGGTGATCTTGCCATCCTCGGTCAGCGTGATCTGCGCCTGACCGAACAGCCCGAGCAGGCTCAGGAAATTGGTGAAGCTGCCGCGGCTGCTGACATAATGACCGACCATCATCTGCGCATGCGCCTTGGCGGTCTTGGCATCGACGGTGCCGGGCTTTTCGGTGCCGGGCAGATAGCGGTCGGCGAATTTATGGAACAAGGCGCTGCGCACCGCGCCCGCATCGCCCGCCTGCCCCGGCGCGTTCATCGAGATATAGAGGCCGATGTCGCTATCGGGGAACAGCCACAGATAGGAATGGAACCACACGGTGTCGCCGCCATGCGCGATCGCGCGGTGGCCGTTGACCCATTGTTCGTAGAAACCGAGCGCCATGCTGTTGAGCGGACCGACGCCGGGCGCCTTATAATCATGCATCATCGCGGTGGTTTCGGGCTTCATCAGCCCGGCGCCGTCATTGAGCTGCGCGATCATGAACTTGCCCATGTCGGCGCCCGATGCCGACAGGCTCCCCGCGGGTGCGGGGATCACCATTTCGAACGGCTGCGCCTTGCCCGTGACGTTCGGATAGCCCTTCGACATATGCGGCGCGAGGTTCGCGGGCAGCGGCTGGCGGAACGAGCTGTGCGCCATGCCGAGCGGCTGGAAGATATGCTTCTCGACATAGGAGTCGAAATCCTCGCCGCTCGTCCGTTCGACGATATAGCCCGCGAGCGCGGTGGCATAGTTCGAATAGGCCGGCGTCGTCCCCGGTGCGAACACCCGCTCGGGCAGCGCCAGCGGCATCTGCTTCTTCAGCGTCATCACCGCCTTGGGATCGCTGCTGATCAGGTAACGCACCGATTCCTCGAAGCCCGCGGTGTGCGTCATGATGTTGCGCATCGTGATCGGCTTGCCCTGATAGGCGGGAATCTTGAAATCGAGATAGGTGTTGACGTCCTTGTCGAGGTCGATCTTGCCCGCCTCGACCTGCTGCATCACCGCGGTCCAGGTGAAGAGCTTCGACACCGAACCCGGACGGAAGAGCGTCGTTTCGGGCAGTACCGGCGCGCGCTTGGCGACATCGGAGAAACCATAGCCCTTCTCGAGCACGACCTGGCCGTCCTTGACGACGACGACGACCGCCCCCGGAATGCGTCCGCGCTCGAGCGCATAGGGAAGATAGCCGTCGAGCCAGGCTTCGAGGTCGGCCTTGTCGAGCGCGACCGGCGCAGCCGCGGTCTTCGCCACCGGCGCCGCGGGCGCCTCGACCTTCTTGGCGGGCGGTGCCACCACCGGCCCCTGCGCCATCAACGGCACCGCCGCGAGCGCGGCCAGTCCGATCATCAGCTTGCGAATACCACGCATTCCGACCTCCCTTTTTCCAGGCGCCTCACTTAACCTTGCAGCGAGCCGCGCGACCCCTTACCAAGGAACCAACTTCTGTTAGCCCAATAGGGACATAATGATCCTGATTAGAAAATTGTCAAACGGCTTGTGGCAGCGCTGATGGCGAACCGGACCAAACCCCCGACGCTCGGCGAGGTGATGCGCGGCATCCGCGCGCGAAATCGCTGGACGCTCAAGGAGATGAGCGCGAAGTCGGGCATCCCCGTATCGACGCTGTCGAAGGTCGAGCACGACCGGCTGACCTTGAGCTACGACAAGCTCCAGCAGCTCAGCCAGCGGCTGAACCTGCGCATGTCGGACCTCTTCGCCGAAGATGCCGAGGACAGCGCCCCGCGCCCGACCGGACGGCGCAGCGTCGGGACGATCGACAATGCGGTGCGCGTCACCACCGACAATTACGACTATCATTATCTCTGCACCGACCTGCGCCAGAAGCGCATGATCCCGATCCTGACCCGCATCCGCGCGCACAGCGCGACCGAATTCGGCGAACTCGTCCATCATCAGGGCGAGGAATTCATCTATGTCATCGAGGGGCGGATGGCGGTCCACACCGAATATTACGACCCGATCATCCTCGAGGTCGGCCAGGGCATCTATCTCGATTCGTCGATGGGCCACGCCTATGTCGTCGCCGAAGGTTGCGACGAGGCGCTGGTGCTCGGCGTCTGCTCGAGCGCCGACGACGGGCTGATGGATTCGCTGATGAGCCTCCACGGCGACGGCGAAGGCGGGCTCTAGGGAGGCGCCGGAGATTGTACGGAGAGGGAGGAAGTGGTGCCGCTTACAGGACTCGAACCTGTGACCCCATCATTACGAATGATGTGCTCTACCAACTGAGCTAAAGCGGCAACGAGGGGCGCCTCTATCAGCGTGTCGGGGCGAAAACAAGCGCCAAGCCCGGACATGCAAAATTTGCGGCGTCGCAACGAAGAAAATGGATATATTCCCGATGGTTAGTGGCATATCGCCGCCGCCATCAGAAAATGGTGCCCAGAAGAGGACTCGAACCTCCACGACCTTGCGATCGCCAGCACCTGAAGCTGGTGCGTCTACCAATTCCGCCATCTGGGCACGGGGTAGGAGCGGGCGCTTAGCGGCGGGGCGGGCGGCTTGTCAACAAGGCTGCGACCATCGCCATGCATTTTATCGCCAGGCCCGCGCTTTTCGGTGCGGCGCGCACGCTCGCCCCTTGCCCGCCCGGGCGCTTCGCGGCATGGGGAGCCGGGCGGCACGGGGTGCCGCGACAGAATCATCACGGGCAAAAGCGATGCGAAATCTCGACGGACAATTGATCACGGTGCTCGGCGGCGGCGGCTTCATCGGCCGCTATGTCGTCCAGAAACTGCTCGCGCGCGGCGCGCGCGTCCGCATCGCCGAGCGCGAACCGCGCAAGGCGTTGTTCCTGAAGCCGCTGGGCGGGCTCGGCCAGACGCAGTTCGTCGCCGCCGACGTCCGCGACGCGGCGAGCGTCGCGCGCGCGGTCCAGGGCAGCGACGCGGTGATCAACCTCGTCGGCAGCTTCGACGATATGCAGGCGGTCCATGCGACCGGCGCAGCCAATATCGGCGCCGCTGCGGCCGCGGCGGGCATCGCGACGCTCGTCCATGTCTCGGCGATCGGCGCCGACGGCGACGCCGCCTCGGCCTATGGCCGCAGCAAGGGCGACGGCGAAGCGACGGTCCGCGCCGCCTTCCCCGCCGCGACGATCCTGCGCCCCTCGATCGTCTTCGGGCGCGAGGACAAGTTCATCAATCGCTTCGCGGGCCTGATCCGCATGTTCCCGGTGATCCCGGTGATCGCACCCAATGCGAAGTTCCAGCCCATCCATGTCGCCGATGTCGCCGACGCGGTGGTCGCGGCGCTCGATGCGGCGCCGGGCAGCCTGTTCGAACTCGGCGGACCGCAGGTGCTGACGATGGGCGAGCTGCAGCGCTGGATCGCCGACGCGACCGGTCGCAGCCCGCTGTTCGTCGATGTCCCCGACGTCGTCGGTTCGGCGCTCGCGACCGGCCTCGGCTGGGCACCCGGCGCACCGATCACCAAGGACCAGTGGCTGATGCTCCAGCGCGATAATGTCGTCGCGGCGGACGCCGCGGGCCTCGCCGACCTTGGCATCGTGCCGGCGTCGCTGGCGTCGGTCGCCGACGGCTGGCTCGTCCAGTACCGCCGCAACGGCCGCTTCGCCGAACTCGCCGCGCGCTGATCGCGGCTTTCCCCTCGCCTCGGGCAGCCGGACCTGCAACGATGGCGCCGGGGACAGAAATGAGGAGCGCCTGCCATGCGGAATCGGGTTGTGACGGCGGCGGCCATCGCCGCCATGACGCTGACGGACATGGCGCCGGCCCATGCGATGCCGCTGCCTCAGGACAAGGCCGAGCGCGCGACGCTGTGCAGCCGCGCGGCGCTGGTCCATGCAAGCCACGGTGAAAATGCCGACCCGACCGAACGCGACCGTCGCGACGGCTTGCTGCGCTCGACGATCGACGCCACCGGATATTTCGACGCGGTCGGCCTCGACGAAGAGGCCGGTTTCGCCCGGCTTGCCGAAAGCGGGGAAATCCAGCAGATCGCTTATGAGGGCAATTGGCTGACCACACTCAACGCATGCAAGCAGGCCTATAGCCTCGGCGCGGCCGAACCCGTCGCGCGATTGCCGACCGATCCCGCCGATCGCCCCGCGGCCTGCGGCGCCGTCGCGCTCGTCCGCGCGGTCGGCGCGGCGGGGGGCGATGCCGAAGCCGCCTCGCAGGGCGTGATGCGCGATCCCCAATCGGCCTATTTCCAGCTCTTCGCGGTCTTCCGGGCGGGCGATCAGGACAAGGCCGACGCCGCGATGTCGCGCCAGATCGATTGGGCGGTCACCACCGGCAGCATCGACGCGCTGACGCAGCAATGCCTCGAGGCCTTTCCCGCCGCCGGCCGCTTCGTGCCCGCCCCGCTCCCGGCGGATCGCGGTACCGCGGGCGCCGCCTGCGCGTTCAACGCGGGCGTGTTCATCGGCCTCGGTGGCGCCGCGGGTGAACGGGCGAAGCGTTTGGAAGAGAAATTGCGCGCGATCGAAACGACCTTCGCCCCCGCGCTTGTCGACAGCAACGCGAAACTGATCGAACAGGCGCTGACGCTGGGACCGCCATTCGACATACTCGCCGCGTGCGAGGCGCGCTTCGGCTAATTCGGCCGGGCGGTCGGATCCCCGCCCCCGCCGCCTCCCCTCCTCTGGCGCGGCCAGGAAAAGCTGCTAGATTCGGGGCGGGTCGCTTCTGCTTTGCGGGGGTGTAGGATGAAATATGGGGGGACGACCGCGCTGCTGACGGCAGCGCTGGTTCTGGCGGGCTGCGACAACACGCCGGCCGATTTGCACGGATTGCCGAAGGACGACGCCGAGCGCGCAACGCTGTGCGGACGCGCGGCGGTGGCCTATGCCGCCGCCGGCGCGGGCACGCCTGCGCCCGAGGCTCAGCGGCGCCAGGACCTGCTCAAGACGGTCATCGAGGAAACCGGCTTTGTCAGCGCCACGGGGCTCGACGACACCAAGGCCCAGGCGCTGCTCGGCGACATCGGCGACACGCTGAAGGGCGGCAACTGGCTGGGCACGCTCAATCAGTGCAAGGCAGCCTATGCGCTCGGGGATCCCGAACCGCTGCCCGAACTGCCCGACGATCCGAAAGAAAAACCCGCCGCCTGCGCCGCGGTCGCGGTCGCGTCGGCATTTCGCGACGGGTCGGGCGACCTCGCCGCGCTCCAGAAACAGGTGCTCACCAATCCGCAATCGGCCTATTTCCTGATCGCCGCGGCTAACGAGGACGGCGGCATGGCGGCGGCGCAGAACGCGATGGTGAGCAAAGTCGAATGGGCGATTTCGTCGGGGGCGGTCGGACCGCTGACCGAAGCCTGCGTCAAACAATATCCCAAGGCGGCGGCGACCACCGTAGTGACCTTGCCGGCCGACGAAGGACAGGCCGTGGCCGCTTGCGGTTTCAATGCCGGGCTGCTCGGGTCGCTCGACGGCGAACAGGGGGCGATGGCCAAGGCGGTATCCAGGAAGCTGCAGCACGGCAATGCGGCACCCGACGTCGCGCTTGCCAACGACTCGCGGAAGCTGCTCGCGCTGGCGCTCGACCTCGGCCCGCCCGCCAATGTGCTCAAGGCGTGCGACGCGCGGTTCAAATAGCCGCTGGCCAAGCTTCGCCCCGCGCCTTAGGGCAAGGGGCAGGACGGGGGCGTCCGACATCGGTCGGGCGCCCCCTTCCCTTTATCGGCCCTCTCATCGCAGGTTAGTCGCAGCATCCCATGAACGAAATCATGACCGCCATCATCCTCGGCATCGTCGAGGGGTTGACCGAATTCCTGCCCGTGTCGTCGACCGGCCACCTGATCCTCGCGACCGAGTTGCTCGGCTATGACGCGGCGCGCTGGGCGATTTTCAACATCGCGATCCAGCCCGGCGCGATCCTCGCGATCGTCGTCCTCTACCGCAAGCTCTTCTGGGACATGTTCACCGGGCTGTTCCGCCGCGATCCGGTCGCGATCGCCTTCGTCCGCAACCTGCTGCTCGCCTTTTTCCCTGCGGTGATCCTCGGCCTCGCGCTCGGCGACTATATCGAGTTGCTGCTCGAAAATGCCGTCGTCGTCGCCTGGGCGCTGATTGTCGGCGGTTTCGCGATCCTGCTCGTCGAACGCTACGCCAAGCCGAAGGAAAGCGGCGGTGTCGCCAATCTGACGGTGCGGCAGTCGATCCTCGTCGGGCTGGTCCAGTGCATCGCGATGATCCCGGGGGTCAGCCGCTCGGGCGCGACGATCTGCGGCGCGATGTCGCTGGGGGTCGACCGCAAGACCGCCGCCGAGTTCAGCTTCTTTCTCGCGCTGCCGACACTGACCGGCGCGACCGCGATGCAATTGTTCAAGCATCGCGACGTCATCTCCTCGAACGACCTCGGCCTGATCGGCCTCGGGGCGTTCGTGTCCTTCATCGTCGCCTGGGCGGTGATCAAGGCCTTCCTCGCGGTGGTGACGCGCTACGGCTTCACGCCCTTCGCCTGGTACCGAATCATCGTAGGCGCCGCCGCATTGCTGTGGCTCACCGCCAGATAGGACCGAACCGGACCTTTTAATGAAAGATAGTTGCGCGGGAGACTTTTTCCGCCCTTTCGCCTACGGAATATAGGTCATATATACTGACCTAATGCGCATTTCTTTCGTGACATCGCGGTTTTGAGCATGCAATCGGCCCCGACGAAGGGGAATTTGCATGGCTTCCGATCGCATGCTCCAATTTGTGGGGCGTGACCAAAATTATCCCGACAAGCGCTCGGCCGAAGAGCGCGCGCAGGATTTCCGCGAAATCGCCGAGCGCTACGCGGCGCCCGACGCCGACGAACAGGCGTCGCGCTGCTCGCAGTGCGGCGTGCCCTATTGCTCGGTGCATTGCCCGCTGCACAACCATATCCCCGACTGGCTGCGGCTGACCGCCGAAGGCCGGTTGCGCGAAGCCTATGAGCTCAGCAACGCGACCTCGACGATGCCCGAGATCTGCGGCCGCATCTGCCCGCAGGATCGCCTGTGCGAAGGCAATTGCGTCATCGAATTTTCGGGCCACGGCGCGGTGACGATCGGCAGTGTCGAGAAATATATCACCGACACCGCCTGGGCCGAAGGCTGGGTCGAACCCGTCCATCCAGGCAAGCCGACCGGCCAGTCGGTCGGCATCATCGGCGCCGGCCCCGCGGGCCTCACCGCCGCCGAATATCTGCGCGTCGCAGGGCACGAAGTCCATGTCTACGACCGCCACGACCGCGCCGGCGGCCTGCTCACCTATGGCATCCCGGGCTTCAAGCTCGAGAAGGATGTCGTGATGCGCCGCGTCGAGCGGCTCAAAGCGGGCGGCATCCATTTCCATCTGGGGTTTGAGGTCGGCGCCGACGCGACGCTCGACGAACTGCGCCAGAAGCATGACGCGATCCTGATCGCGACCGGCGTCTACAAGGCGCGCGAGATCGCCGTTCCCGGCAATAGCGCCGCCGGCGTCATCGCCGCGCTCGACTATCTGATCGCCTCGAACCGCAAGGGCTTCGGCGACACCGTCGCGGCGTTCGACGACGGCAGCCTGAATGCCGAGGGCAAGCATGTCGTCGTCATCGGCGGCGGCGACACCGCGATGGACTGCGTCCGCACCGCGGTGCGCCAAGGCGCGAAGTCGGTGAAGTGCCTCTATCGCCGCGACCGCGAGAATATGCCGGGCTCGCAGCGCGAGGTCGCCAATGCCGAGGAGGAAGGCGTCGAGTTCGTCTGGCTCTCGGCACCCGAAAGCTTCACCGCCGACAGCCATGTCAAGCAGGTCGCGGTCGCGGGCATGCGCCTCGGCGCCCCCGACGCGAGCGGCCGCCGCAGCCCCGAGCCCGACCCGGGCCGCCGGTTCGACGTCCCCGCCGACATGGTGATCAAGGCTTTGGGCTTCGATCCCGAGGAGTTGCCGCACCTGTTCGGCGCCCCCGACCTCAGCGTCACGCGCTGGGGGACGCTGCGCGTCGATCACCAGACGATGATGACCAGCCTGCCCGGCGTCTTTGCAGCGGGCGACATCGTGCGCGGCGCCAGCCTGGTCGTGTGGGGCATCCGCGACGGCCGCGACGTCAGCGACCAGATGGCGACATGGTTGAAGGCGAAGGCGCGCAGCGAACGGCACGCGGCATGACGGTTCGCGCAGCCCTCGCCCTGGCGCTTGCCACGGCGCTCGCTGGCGGTCCGGCGGCAGCGCAGTCCGACGTCGCGGCCGCGCCGTCCGGGCCGCGGTATCAGGCCGCCTACACGCTGGCGCAGGAACTGCGCGACGAAAAGTCGGTCATGCTCGAAGTGTCGCGCGCGTTCGAAGGCGATTCCCTTGCCCTCGTTGCGCAAAATCCCGAACTCGCGGAAATCGAGAAACAATATCCCGGCGCCCTCGCCCATATGTTCGACGCGGCCCGCCCCGAAGTCGAACGCCACATCGTGGCGAGCCTGCCCCGGTTGTGGAGCGCGATCGCAACGCTGCTGTCCGCCGAACTGACCTCCGCCGAAATCGAGGCGGCAAGAGCCTATTATGCCTCGCCGTCGGGGAAAAACCTCAAGGCGGCGATGCTGCGCAACTATGACGTGACGCAGGAAATTGCGCCGCTGGCCAAGAACCTCGACGCCAAACTCGAACCGTCGATGATCCGGCGCGGCATAGAGAGCGGCGCGCAAGACGCCTTTGGCGAGCTGTCGGCCGCGGACAAGGCCGCCTTGATGCGCTTTGCCGGCACCCCGGCCTTCGCGAAGATCCGGACGCTCAACCAGCGGCTGCTTCAGATCTCCGCCGACTGGAGCAATACCGCCGACCCCGAATTCGAGGCGCGGATGGCGACGCTGATGGCCACGGCGATGGAGGAATTCATCGCAGGGAAAACGCCATGACGATCGGCCTGGTCACCGGGCTGTCGAAACGATTGGAAACGGACGCGAAAATGCGAAAGAACACGGCATGACCAACAGGGGAAGGAATCAATCTATGTCGACGTTCAAGGCCATGCTGCTCGCTGGCGCGATGGCGCTCACCCCGCTTGCCGCCCACGCCGCCGCGCCCAAGGAAGCGCCCGTTGCCGAGATCGTGGCCGCCGACGCCGCGAATGACAGCATGACGTCCGAACAGGCGCTCGCCGGCGCCAAGGCCAAGATGCAGGAGGAAATGGACAAGGCCATTGCGATGGTCGAAAAACTCTTCGGCACCAAGGACCTGCCGCCGGTCGACCCCGCGCGCCTCGCGCTCGCGCAAAAGACCACCGCGGCGCTGATTCCGCCGGGCAGCCTCGAGAAGATGCTCGACAATCTCTATGGCAAGATGTTCGAAACCTTCCTCGAAGAGATGGGCGGCACCTCGGACCTGTCGCTCTCGATCAAGACCGGCGTCGACAGCGAGACGATCGCCGCGCTCGATGCCGACACCAAGAAAGCCGTCGCCGACGTCTTCGACCCCTATCGCAAGCAGCGCGACGACCAGATGATCAAGGTCATCCGGCCGCTGATCAGCGAGTTCCTCACCGACCTCGAACCCTCGATGCGCGACGGGCTCGCCCATGCCTATGCGCGCAAATTGACCGCGGCGCAGCTGACCGAGCTCAACACCTTTTTCGCTACCCCGACGGGCAGCGTCTATGCCGCCGAGTCGATGGCGCTCGGCGCCGATCCCCAGGTGATGGTGACGATGCTCAAGGCGATGCCGCCGGTGATCAGCAAGTTCATCGACAAGGGCCCGACGCTCGAAAAGCAGTTCAAGGACCTGCCCAAGGAAAAGTCGCTCACCGACATGACCGACGCCGACCTGGCCAAGCTCGCCAAGCTGATGAAGGTCGACGTCAAGGTCCTCAAGGACCAGCGCGACATGTGGAACGGCATGGGCGACGACACGGTCGCGGCCGAGGCCGCTGACGACTGGGGCAGCGATGACGCCGCGATGGGCGCCGCCGATGCCGCCGCGGCAGCCGCCGACGCGGCCGCCGACGGCGATTATGCCGGCTACGACCGCAGCAACTGGACCGACGCCGACCGCGAAAAGGTCGAGGCGCTCGAAGCCGCCGCGAGCGAAGCCAATGCCGCGGCCTATCAGGCCGAAGCCGACGCGGCCGCCAAGGCCCGCAAGAAGCTCGGCCTGCCCGAACCCGACACCGCCGAATAGGGGCCGCACAGGCGCCGATACTATCCGTCAGGACTGCAACGATGACCCACTACCCCACCCCCGAACATGCCCGGCTCGAAGCCGAGGGCATGTACCGTCCGGACCTCGAATCCGATGCCTGCGGCGTCGGCATGGTCGCCGCGACCGACGGCAAGGCCTCGCGCCGCGTCGTCGAGGCGGCGATCGAGGCGCTGCGTGCCGTGTGGCACCGCGGCGCGGTCGACGCCGACGGCAAGACCGGGGATGGGGCGGGCATCCATGTCGACCTGCCGGTCCGCTTCTTCGACGATGCCATCGCGGCATCGGGGCATAAGGCGTTACCCAACCGCCTCGCGGTCGGCATGATCTTCCTGCCGCGCACCGATCTTGATGCGCAGGAACATTGCCGCACGATCGTCGAATCCGAAATCATCGACGCCGGCTACACCATCTATGGCTGGCGCCAGGTCCCCGTCGACGTGTCGGTCATCGGCGACAAGGCACAGCGCACGCGCCCCGAGATCGAGCAGATCATGATCGCCGGGCCGTTGCCCGACGCCCAGTCGCTCGCCGAGTTCGAAAAGCGCCTCTACCTCGTCCGCCGCCGGATCGAGAAAAAGGTCATCGCCGCGCAGATCGCCGATTTCTATATCTGCAGCCTGTCGGCGCGCTCGATCATCTACAAGGGGCTGTTCCTCGCCGAAAGCCTCGCCGATTTCTATCCCGACCTGACGAACAAATTGTTCGAAAGCCGCGTCGCGATCTTCCACCAGCGCTATTCGACCAACACCTTCCCGCAATGGTGGCTGGCGCAGCCGTTCCGCTGCCTCGCGCATAATGGCGAGATCAACACGATCCGCGGCAACAAGAACTGGATGAAGAGCCACGAGATCAAGATGGCGAGCCTCGCCTTCGGCGAGCATTCGGAAGATATCAAGCCGGTGATCCCCGCGGGCGCGTCGGACACCGCCGCGCTCGACGCGGTGTTCGAGGCGCTGTGCCGCGCCGGCCGCGACGCGCCGACGAGCAAGCTGATCCTCGTTCCCGAAGCGTGGAACAACGAGGCCGAAATGCCCGACAGCCACCGCGCGATGTATAATTACCTCGCCAGCGTCATGGAGCCGTGGGACGGCCCCGCCGCGCTCGCGATGACCGACGGCCGCTGGGCGGTCGCGGGCATGGACCGCAACGCGCTGCGCCCGCTGCGCTACACGCTCACCGTCGACAATCTGCTCGTCGTCGGCTCCGAAAGCGGCATGGTGCTGCTGCCCGAGGCAAGCATCCGCAAGAAGGGCCGCCTCGGCCCCGGACAGATGATCGCGGTCGACCTCGACGAAGGCACGCTCTACGAAGATCGCGCGATCAAGGACAAGATCGCCGGCGCGCACGACTATGCATCGCGCGTGAAGGGCTTCCGCGCGATGGCCGACCTGCCCAAGGGCGGCAAATCGACGCTGCCGACCTTCGACCGTAGCGAGCTGCTGCGCCGCCAGGTCGCCGCCGGCCTCACCATGGAGGATATGGAGCTGATCCTGTCGCCGATGGTCGAGGATGCGAAGGAAGCGATCGGATCGATGGGCGACGACACGCCGCTCGCGGTGATCTCCGACAAGCCGCGCCATGTCGCGCAATTCTTCCGCCAGAATTTCAGCCAAGTCACCAACCCGCCGATCGACAGCTTGCGCGAACGGCATGTGATGAGCCTCAAGACGCGCTTCGCCAACCTCGCCAACATCCTCGATGAAAAGGGCCAGAGCGATCATGTCCTCGTCATCGACAGCCCCGTGCTCGTCGGCGACGACTGGGACCGGCTGCGCGCCTATTTCGGCGACGCCGTCGCCGACATCGATTGCACCTTCGCCGCCGGCGGCAACCACCAGACGCTGCGCGACGCGATCGCGCGCGTCCGCAAGGAGGCCGAGGATGCGGTCCGGGCGGGGCGCAGCGAGCTGTTCCTGTCCGATGAAAAGATCGGCGAAGGCCGCGTCGGCGTCGCGATGGTGCTCGCCGCCGCCGCCGTCCACACCCATCTCGTGAGAAAAGGCCTGCGCAGCTACGCCTCGATCAACGTCCGCTCGGCCGAGGTGCTCGACACCCACGCCTTCGCGGTGCTGATCGGCGTCGGCGCGACGACGGTTCAGGCCTATCTGTCCGAAGCCGCGATCGCCGACCGCCACGCGCGCGGGCTGTTCGGCAGCGAACTGACGCTCGACGACTGCCGCCTGCGCTTCCGCAAGGCGATCGACGACGGGCTCTTGAAAATCCTCGCCAAGATGGGGATCGCGGTGATCTCCTCCTATCGCGGCGGCTATAATTTCGAGGCGGTGGGCCTCAGCCGCGCGCTCGTCAACGATCTCTTCCCCGGCATGCCGGCCAAGATCTCGGGCGAGGGCTATCAGTCGCTCTTCATCAACGCGACCGAGAAGCACGAGGCGGCGTTCGACAAGCGCGTCACCACCCTGCCCATCGGCGGCTTCTATCGCCAGCGCGCGGGCGGCGAAACGCACGCCTATTCGGCGCAGTTGATGCACCTGCTGCAGACCGCAGTCGCGACCGACAGCTATTCGACCTATCTGCAATTCGCGCGCGGCGTCGCCGACCTGCCGCCGGTGTATCTGCGCGACCTGATGGAGTTCAATTACCCGGCGCAAGGCGTCGCGCTCGACAGCGTCGAGGCGATAACCGAGATCCGCAAGCGCTTCGTCACCCCCGGCATGTCGCTCGGCGCGCTCTCGCCCGAGGCGCATGAGACGCTGGCGATCGCGATGAACCGCATCGGCGCCAAGGCCGTTTCCGGCGAAGGCGGCGAAGCGAGCGAACGCTACCAGCCCTATGCCAATGGCGACAATGCCAACAGCAATATCAAGCAGATCGCGTCGGGCCGCTTCGGCGTCACCGCCGAATATCTCGGCGCCTGCGACGAGATCGAGATCAAGGTCGCACAGGGCGCCAAGCCCGGCGAGGGCGGTCAGCTTCCGGGCTTCAAGGTCACCGAGTTCATCGCGCGGCTGCGTCACTCGACCCCGGGTGTGATGCTCATCTCGCCGCCGCCGCACCACGACATCTATTCGATCGAGGATCTCGCGCAGCTCATCTACGACCTCAAGCAGATCAACCCCAAGGCGCGCGTCTGTGTGAAGCTCGTCAGCTCGGCGGGCATCGGCACCGTGGCGGCGGGCGTCGCCAAGGCGCATGCCGACGTCATCCTCGTCTCGGGCAACACCGGCGGCACCGGCGCGTCGCCGCAGACCAGCGTCAAATATGCCGGCACGCCATGGGAAATGGGGCTCAGCGAGGTTAACCAGGTCCTCACCCTCAACGGGCTGCGCCACCGTATCCGCCTGCGCACCGACGGCGGGCTCAAGACCGGGCGCGATATCGTCATCGCGGCGATCCTCGGCGCCGAGGAATATGGCATCGGGACGCTCAGCCTCGTCGCGATGGGCTGCATCATGGTGCGCCAGTGCCACTCGAACACCTGCCCCGTCGGCGTCTGCACGCAGGACGAAAAGATGCGTGCGAAGTTCACCGGCAGCCCCGAGAAGGTCATCAACCTGATGACCTTCATCGCCGAGGAAGTCCGCGAGATTCTGGCGAAGCTCGGTTACCGCAGCCTCGACGAGGTGATCGGCCGCACCGAATTGCTGCGCCAGGTCAGCCGCGGCGCCGAGCATCTCGACGACCTCGACCTGAACCCGATCCTCGCCAAGGTCGATGCCCCCGACGAGCATCGCCGCTCGGCGGGGCCGAGCTTCCGCAACCCGGTGCCCGACAGCCTCGACGCGCAGATATTGAGCGACGCCAAGCCGCTGTTCGAACGCGGCGAGCGCATGCAGCTCACCTATAATGTCCGCAACACCCACCGCGCCGTCGGCACCCGCCTGTCGGCCGAGGTCACCGCGCGCTTCGGGATGAAGGGGCTCGCCGACAACCATGTCCAGGTCCGCCTGCGCGGCACCGCGGGCCAGTCGCTCGGCGCCTTCCTGTGTCAGGGCATCAGCCTCGAAGTGTTCGGCGACGCCAACGACTATGTCGGCAAGGGGCTGTCGGGCGGCCGCATCATCGTGCGCCCGACCGTGTCGAGTCCGCTGGTCAGCCAGCACAACACGATCGTCGGCAACACCGTCCTCTATGGCGCGACCGCGGGTACCCTGCTCGCGGCGGGCCAGGCGGGCGAGCGCTTCGCGGTCCGCAACTCGGGCGCCAATGTCGTCGTCGAGGGCTGTGGCGCCAACGGGCTCGAATATATGACCGGCGGCATCGCGGTGATCCTCGGCTCGGTCGGCTCGAACTTCGGCGCCGGCATGACCGGCGGCATGGCCTTCGTGCTCGACGCCGACGATCATTTCGAACGCCGCGCCAACCCCGAATCGATCATCTGGCAGCGTATCGAAAGCAGCCATTGGGAAGGCGTACTGAAAGCGCTGGTCGAGGATCATGCCAAGGCCACCGGCAGCAAATGGTCGAACGAGATCCTCGCCGACTGGGACCGCTGGCTGGGCCAGTTCTGGCAGGTGTGCCCCAAGGAAATGGTCAGCCGCCTCGCGCACCCGCTGCGCGACGAAGCCATGGCGGTGGTCGCGGCGGAATAGCGGCTTGTCGCGGCGATGCGGCACCCTGCCGCATCGCATATCGGCGTTCAGCCCAGCGAAAGCGTGGTGTCTTTAGGCATCGTGCTTTCGCTGACCCCTTCGCTGCCCACACGTCATTTCCCGAAAGGAGGATGCCATGCGCCGCCTCACCATGTTCGCCCTGCCCCTGCTCGTCCTCGCCGCGCCGTTCCCGGCGCAGGCCGCCGATGTGCGCGATGCCGCCGAAGCGCTCACCGATCCGGTCGAAACCGACCGCATGGCCGACACCGTCACCGTGCTCGTCGATGCGATCATGCGCACCAACATCGGCCCGCTCGCCGAGGCGATCGCCCGCGTCGATCCGGACTCGTCGGCCGCTTCCATCCCCTATGATGCAACTTTGGGCGAGGTGACGGGCAGCGATCCCGACGCCGGCCGCCGCATGGGCGACGACGTCCGCGCGACCTCGCGCATGGCGGGCCATCTCGCCACCGCGGCGGCAGCTTATGCCCCGGTTCTCAAGGACATGGCCCGCGATCTCGCCGCGCAGTGGCAGCGCGAACGCGACGAAGCCCGCCGCTGATCCACAGGAGTTCGCGCCGCATCGCACCATAGTGTTGCGCGGCGCGGCCCCCTGCCGCTATGCCCACGCTATGTGGCAACTTTACCAATATCCGCTCTGCCCCTTCTCCCGCAAAATCCGCCTGCTCCTCGGCGAAAAGGGCGTCGGTTACGATCTGGTGCGCGAATCGCCGTGGGAACGCCGCGACGAATTCATCGACATCAACCCCGCCGGGCGCACCCCGGTGATGGTCGACAATGCGCGCGGACAGGTGCTGATCGACAGCATGGCGATCGCCGAATATTTCGAGGAGACCGTCGAGGGCAAGGCGATGATCAACGGCACCGCCGCCAACCGCGCCGAAATCCGCCGTCTCTCGGCGTGGTTCGACCAGGATTTCTATTATGAGGTCACCGGACCTTTGCTGTTCGAACGCATGCAGAAACGCATCGTCCACCGCCAGCCCCCCGACGGCGGCGCGCTGCGCGAGGCGATGAAGGCCGCGAACCAGCATCTCGACTATGTCGATTACCTGATCGACCACCGCACCTGGCTCGCCGGCGCGACGATGAGCCTCGCCGACCTGACCGCCGCCGCGCATATCTCGGTCGCCGACTATCTCGGCGGCATCGACTGGACCGGCCACGAACAGACCAAAGGCTGGTATTCGGGCCTCAAGTCGCGCCCCAGCTTTCGCCCGCTGCTCGCCGAACGGATGGAAATCGTGACGCCGCCGAAATATTATGAGGACGTCGACTTTTGACGCGCCACGGAATGCGAAGCGTTCCGAAGCGTCACCCCCCGCGAAGGCGGGGGTCTCTGGAAAGCTTGCACTACATCGCTGCGTAACCCGGTAACGGCCCCCGCCTTCGCGGGAGCGACGCTTGCTCAGCAGCTTTTATATTTCCAATTCCGGTCCTTGCCCTCGGCGACCTGCGCGACGATCGTTTCGATGCGCTTGACGCGCGTCTCCTCGCGCTTCGCCTCGAGCACCCATTCGATGTAGTCGCGCCGCTTGCCGGGCGAGAAAGCATCCCAATGCGCCTGCGCCGCGACATTGGCCTTGAGCGCCGCGCCCAGATCTTCGGGTAGCTCCAGCACCGCCTTGGGTTTCGGTGCCGCCCGCTTGGGCTTGCCCTCGGCACACAGCGCCGCCGCCTTGGCGATATAGCCCGCCATCACCTCGTCCGACGGCAAATCGGCCAGCGTCGCGAGCCGCCCCATGCTCCCCATCGCGCCGGTGTCGCGCGGCGAGCCGGTCACCTCCTCGTCGCGCCAGAAGCCGAAGGTCGCATGGCCCTTGAACGCGGCCATGCCCGCAAGATTCTGCCCGCCCAGCGTGAAATGCGGCACGCCCCATTTCAGCGTCTCTTCGGTACCCGGCGCATGTTTGTGCACCAGCTCGCGCAAATGGGTCAGGATCGGCTGCGCGAACGGCTGGCGCACGGCGATATAGGCATCGACGCGCGGGTCGCGGTTCATCCCGGCCACCGCGCGGTGACGAGATAGTTCAGCGCCTCGCTGCCGCCGAGCTTGAAACCCTTCGCCGCCGACGGCGACAAGCCGGTGCGGTCGATGACCTCGAGCCCCGCATCCTCGAGCAACCTGGTCAGTTCCTCGGGCTTCAAAAACTGGTCCCAGTCGTGCGTCCCGCGCGGCACCGCACCGACACGTTCGGCCGCCTCGACCAGCAGCAGCTTCGACAGGGCAGTCCGGTTGGGCGTCGACAGGATCATCAGCCCGCCCGGCGCGAGCCGCGCCGCGAGCTCGCCGATAAACAACGCGGGATCGGTGACATGCTCGACGACTTCCATCGAGGTGACGAGGTCAAAGCGCGCCGCCGGCAGCGCCGCCAGTTCGCCCGCGAAGTAATCGATCGCCAGCCCCTGCCCCGCCGCATG
>NZ_LYVN01000026.1 GCF_001990265.1 Sphingopyxis sp. KK2 | reverse complement strand
ATTGCGCAGCGCGAGCGACCAGTTGGCACGCCCGGCGTCGGCGCGCGACGGCGTGATGGTCAAGGCGGCGCTCGACCGCGACGAGGTCGTGATCTTCTACCAGCCGCAATATGATGTCGCGACCGGCGCGATGACCGGGGTCGAGGCGTTGCTGCGCTGGCAGCATCCCGAACTCGGGCTGCTCGGCGCCGGGGCGCTGGTCACCGCCGCGCGCGCCGCGCGGCTCGAATGCGAGCTCACCGAACAGGCGCACCGCGTCGCGCTCGCCGAAATCGCCGGGTGGCCGAAGGCACTCTCGAAGCTGCGCGTGTCGCTCAACATCACCGCCGCCGACCTCGGCGATCCCGATTTCGCCGATCGTTTTGCGGCGATGGCGAAACAGGCGGGGGTCGACCCCGACCGGCTGACGCTCGAACTCACCGAACAGGCGATGCTCAGCGATCCCGCGAGCGCGGCCGAACAGCTTGCGCAGATCCGCGCGCTCGGCAGCGCGATCGCGATCGACGATTTCGGCACCGGCTATTCCAGCCTGTCGCTGCTCGCGCGGTTGCCGATCGATTATCTCAAGATCGACAGCGGCTTTACCCGCACCATCGACGGCAGCGACCGCGACCGCATCGTCGTGCGCGCGATCGTCGACCTCGCGCGCGCGCTCGGCCTGCTCGTCGTCGCCGAGGGGATCGAGAATGAGCGCCAGCTCGCGCGGCTCGCAGACCTCGGCGTCGCGACCTGGCAGGGCTTCCTGAAATCGGGACCGGTGCCGGGCGATGAGCTTCCAGCCTTGATGTAACAAGCATCGTCATTGCGAGCGAAGCGAAGCAATCCAGAGCGGTTTACGCATACTCTGGATTGCCGCGTCGCCTTCGGCTCCTCGCAATGACGAGGTTTGAGTCAGGCGGAAGCCTGCCTCGCCAGCTTGCCCAGACCCTTCGACAATTGCAGCGCGCCGTTCAATCGCGCGCCGGTGCTCACCCAGTCGCCGCTGATCGACAGCTTGTTGTCGGGGCGGATGCGCGCGCGGCCCTTCAGCCGTTCGACATAGGCGATCAGGCCGGGGACATTGGCGAACTGGTCGCCGTGGAAGCTGACCAGCGCGCCCTTGGTCCCGACGTCGAGCTTGGCGATGCCCGCGAGCTTCGCATTCGCCTTGATCTCCATCAGCTGGACTAGGTTCGCAGTTTCGGGCGGCAACGGGCCGAAGCGGTCGATCATCTCGGCGGCGAAGGCGTCGAGTGCTTCGCGATCCTGCGCGTCGTTGAGGCGGCGATAGAGCGCCATGCGCAGCGGCAGGTCGGGGACATAATCCTCGGGGATCAGGATCGGCGCGTCGATCGTGATCGTCGGCGACAGCGCCTCGCGCGGCGGCAGCTTGCCGGCGCCTTCGGCCTTGGCGACGAGGATCGCCTCCTCGAGCATCGACTGGTAAAGTTCGAAGCCGACCTCGCGGATATGCCCCGATTGTTCGTCGCCGACGAGGTTGCCCGCGCCGCGAATGTCGAGGTCGTGGCTCGCGAGCTGGAAGCCTGCGCCCAGCGTGTCGAGATCGCCGAGCAGCTTGAGCCGTTTTTCGGCGGTGTCGGTAATCGCGCCGCCCT
This sequence comes from Sphingopyxis sp. KK2, assembly GCF_001990265.1. Lineage (GTDB taxonomy): Bacteria > Pseudomonadota > Alphaproteobacteria > Sphingomonadales > Sphingomonadaceae > Sphingopyxis. The sequence continues at coordinate 34,336 of NZ_LYVN01000026.1, read as the reverse complement.
CGAGCGTGGTGAGATACGCATAGGCGCGCGTCTTCGACCGCCCGACACGCCCGCGCAGCTGATAGAGCTGCGCGAGGCCGAAGCGGTCGGCGCGGTGGACGATCAATGTATTGGCACTCGGGATGTCGAGACCGCTTTCGACGATCGTCGTCGACACCAGCACATCATATTTGCGGTCGTAAAAGGCGCTCATCCGCTCCTCGACCTCGCCGGGTGCCATCTGGCCGTGCGCGACGACATATTTGATCTCGGGCACGCGGGTGCGCAGGAATTCCTCGATATCGGGCAGGTCCTTGATCCGCGGCGTGACGAAGAAACTCTGCCCGCCGCGATCATGCTCGCGCAGCAGCGCCTCGCGGATGACCACCGGGTCCCAAGGCGCGACGTAAGTGCGAACCGCGAGACGGTCGACGGGAGGCGTCTGGATGACGCTGAGTTCGCGTAGTCCCGACATCGCCATCTGCAGCGTGCGCGGGATCGGCGTTGCGGTCAGCGTCAGCACATGGACGTCGGTCTTGAGCTGCTTCAGCCGTTCCTTGTGGACGACGCCGAAGCGCTGTTCCTCGTCGACGATGACGAGGCCGAGATTCTTGAACTCGACCGCCTTGGCGATCACCGCATGCGTGCCGACGACGATGTCGATCTGGCCGTTCGACAGGCCGTCGCGCGTCTTTTGCGCCTCGCTCGCGGGGACGAGCCGCGACAGCCGGCCGATGTTGATCGGGAAGCCTTTGAAACGCTCGACGAAATTGGTGTAATGCTGGCGCGCGAGCAGCGTCGTCGGGACGACGACCGCGACCTGCACCCCCGCCATCGCCGCGACAAAGGCGGCGCGCAGCGCGACCTCGGTCTTGCCGAAACCGACGTCGCCGCACACCAGCCGGTCCATCGGGCGCCCCGAGCCGAGGTCGGCGAGCACATCGCCGATCGCGCGGTCCTGGTCGTCGGTTTCCTGATAGGGGAAGCGATCGGCAAAAGCGGGATAGGCCGCATCCTGCGCGAGGATTTCGCCCGAGCGCAGCGCGCGCTGCGCCGCGGTCGCCAGCAGCTCGCCCGCAATCTCGCGGATGCGTTCCTTCATCCGCGCCTTGCGGCGCTGCCAGGCCTCGCCGCCCAGCTTGTCGAGCCCGACCCCGTCGCTCTCGCCGCCGTAGCGCGACAGCACGTCGAGATTCTCGACCGGGACATAGAGCTTGTCGCCGCCAGCGTAAGTGAGCGCGACGCAGTCGTGCGGGCTGTTGCCGACCGGGATCGAGGTCAGCCCCTCGTAACGGCCGATGCCGTGGTCGAGGTGGACGACAAGGTCGCCGACGCTAAGCGTCGCGAGTTCGGCGAGGAAGGCGTCGGCGCTCTTGCGGCGCTTTTGACGACGTACCAGCCTTTCGCCGAGGATATCCTGTTCGGTAAGCAGGCTGATCGCGTCCGACGCAAAGCCATGGTCGAGCGGCAGGACGACCATCGCGGTGGTGCCGCCGCTCTCGGCCGATGCGCTGCCCAGCGCCTCTTGCCAGCTGGCGGCGGGCGCGAGCGAGGTCACGCCATGGTCGCGCAGCAGCCCCGACAGCCGGTCGCGCGCGCCGCCCGAATAGCTCGCGATGATCGTGCGGCGCCCCTTGCGGCGCTCGTCGGACAGATGGTCGGCGACCTTGTCATAGACGTTGAGGTCGGCGGCGCGTTCGGGGGTGAAATCGCGCGCGGCGAAGGTTTCGAGGTCGATCACCGATGCCGCGGGCGGCACGTCGAAGGGGGTGATGACGTGGATCGGGCGGCCGGCCGCCGCGTCCGACCATTCGCCGGTCGTGAGGTACAAGGTCTCGGGCTTCAGCGGGCGATAGCTGCCCGACGAATCCTGTGCGGCGGCGACGCGGTTCGCATGATAATCGGCGATCGCGGCAAAGCGCGTCTCGGCGCTCGCCTCGGTCCGGTGACCGCGCAGCACCGGGGTGGCGGCATCGATATGGTCGAACAGCGTCGCCAGCCGTTCCTCGAACAGCGGCAGCCAATGGTCCATGCCCGCCTGTCGCCGGCCTTCGCTCACCGCCTGGTACAGCGGATCGCCGGTCGCCTGCGCGCCGAACAGGTCGCGATAGGCCGAACGGAAGCGCTTGATCGTGTCCTGGTCGAGCAATGTCTCGGTCGCGGGCAGCAGGCTCAGCGCCTTGGCGGGTCCCAGGCTGCGCTGGTCGGCGGGGTCGAAGCGGCGAATGCTTTCGACCTCGTCGCCGAAAAAATCGACGCGCAGCCCGGTCTCCTCGCCCGCGGGGAAGAGGTCGACAATGCCGCCGCGCACCGCGAACTCGCCTTGGTCGGCGACGGTGTCGACGCGGCTGAAGCCGTTCGAGACGAGCAGTTCGGCCAGCGCGTCGCGGTCGATCCGCATGCCCGGGCCCAATGTCGTCGCGAGCTGGCGGATGCGAAAGGGGGTCAGCGTGCGCTGGGTGATCGCCGCGACGGTGGTCAGGATCAGCTCGCCGCGTTTCGCGGGCAGTTGCAGCGCCGACAGCGTCGCCAGCCGGTCGGCGCTGACGCGCATCGACGGCCCGGCGCGGTCATAGGGCAGGCAATCCCATGCGGGGAAACGGTGGACGATCAGGTCGGGGGCGAAAAAGGGCGCGGCATCGGCGATCGCCTGCATCGCCGCATCGTCGGTCGCGACATAGACCAGCCTTTTGTCGCTGGCGCGCGCGAGGTCGGCGAGCAACAGCGGCAGGAAACCATCGGCCGCGCGCGACAGCGTCAGCGGCGCGTCGGCTTTCCCGATGGCGGCAAAGATGTCGGCGGCGCTTTGCGTCATGGCAGCGGAATATAATCCAGCCGGCGCATCGCGGCGATCATGTCGGGGCGGTCGAGATGCGCGGGCGGATGCCCGGTGCCGAGCGCCCACGCCATGATGTCGACATCATCTTCCTCGACGACCAGTTCGTACCAGGCAATCTCGTCCTCGCCCCATTCGGACGCATAGCGGTCGAAAAAGCCGCCGATCATATAATCGGCCTCGCGCGTGCCGCGGTGCCAGGCGCGAAATTTCAGGCGTTTCAGGCGGTCGTTCATGGCGGGCCTTTTAGTCCTCTCAACCGATCTGGCAACGGGCAGGGCATGGACGCTTTTCAACGTTCAGCCTATCCGGCATTTCGTCGTTCCCCGGCGAAAGCCGGGGTCCCCGCCGGCAGACGCCGTGCCATCTGGACCCCGGCTTTCGCCGGGGAACGGGGCCGTGGTTTGCCGCACCGATTTTTCGCTGTCCTACATTATCGCGGCGCGATAGCGTCGAGCGATGATGCGGACCTTCTGCCTGCCGACCCTCTGCCGTTCCATTGTCGTGCCGCGCGCCGAAGAGGGCGAAGGTAAGGGGGACGTGGCGTGACCTTTGTGACCTTCCGACGAAAACGCCTCGGGCGGCGGACCTGACCGAATCGCGATGCGTCCCGATATCCTCAACCCGCTCTTTGCCGCGCTGACCGACCTCAAGGGCGTCGGGCCGCAGCTCGCCAAGCCGCTGACGCGGCTCGGGCTTGAGCGCGTGGTCGATGTGCTGTTCCACCTGCCGACCGGGCTGGTGCAGCGTTATCCGGTCGACCGCCTCGACCAGGCGCAGGTCGGGCAGCAGGTCATCGTGACGCTGACCGCGCAGGATTACCGCTCGGGCCGCAGCCCGCGCGCGCCCTTCGGGGTCGAGGCGTTCGACAGCGCGGGCGATCATGTCCGCCTCGTGTATTTCGGGCGCACCGCAGGGCTGGCCAAAAAGCTGTTTCCCTTGGGCGAGCCGCGGCAGGTGTCGGGGCGGCTCGATGCCTATGGCGACATGCGCCAGATCGTCCATCCCGACCATGTCGGCGAGCCGGGCGAGGGCGAGATCGCGACGAGCGAGGCGGTCTATCCGCTCACCGAGGGGCTGACCAATGCGCGACTCAATCAACTCGTCCATATCGCGCTCGAACGACGGCCCGACCTCGCCGAATGGATCGACGGACCGTTGCTGGCGCTGCGCGAATGGCCGGCGTGGAAGGAGGCGCTGACCCGCGCGCATGCCAGCCCGCACGACGCCCCGGCGCGTGACCGGCTCGCCTATGACGAGATTTTCGCGAGCCAGGTCGCGCTGATGCTGATCCGGCAGGGGCTGCGCAATCGCAAGGGGCGCGCGATCACCGGCGACGGGCGGCTGACCGGCGCGCTGCGGCTTCCCTTTGGCCTCACCGGCGCGCAGGAGCGCGTCGGGCGCGAGATCGCGGCCGACATGGGCCGCGACACCCCGATGCTGCGCATGCTGCAGGGCGATGTCGGGTCGGGCAAGACGCTCGTCGCGCTGCGCGCGATGCTGGCGGCGGTCGAGGCGGGGACGCAGGCGGCGCTGCTCGCACCGACCGAGATTTTGGCGCGCCAGCATTATGCGACGTTGCAGGCGATGCTCGCGGGGCTGCCCGTCACCATCGCGATCCTGACCGGACGCGACAAGGGCAAGGTGCGCGAATCGACGCTGATGGGGCTCGCCGACGGCAGCATCGATATCCTCGTCGGCACCCATGCGATTTTCCAGGAGGCGGTGTCGTACCGCGATCTCGCGCTGGTCGTCGTCGACGAACAGCATCGCTTCGGTGTCGCGCAGCGGCTGATGCTGACCGATAAGGGCAACCGCCCGCCGCACTTGCTGGTGATGACCGCGACGCCGATCCCGCGCACCCTGCTGCTCGCCAATCACGGCGAGATGGACGTGTCGCGGATCGACGAAATGCCGCCCGGCCGTACCCCGGTCGATACGCGCGTCGTCTCGGTCGACCGGCTCGACGAGGTCGTCGACGGCTTGGCGCGGCATCTTGCCGGCGGGGCGCAGGCCTATTGGGTTTGTCCGCTGGTCGCCGAAAGCGAAACGAGCGAATTGGCGGCGGCCGAGGAGCGCGCCGAACTGCTGCGCTTGCGGCTCGGTGCCGATCGCGTCGGTCTGGTGCATGGCCGGATGAAGGGCCCCGACAAGGACGCCGTGATGGCGCGCTTCCAGGCGGGCGAGATCGGCGTGCTGGTGGCGACCACGGTGATCGAGGTCGGGGTCGACGTGCCGGCGGCGAGCCTGATGGTGATCGAACATGCCGAGAATTTCGGTCTCGCGCAGCTCCACCAGCTGCGCGGCCGCGTCGGGCGCGGCGCGGCGAAATCGGTTTGCCTGCTGCTGCGCTCGCAGACGCTGTCGGAGACCGCGCGCGAGCGGCTGGCGCTGATGCGCGACACCAACGACGGCTTCGTCATCGCGGAGAAGGATCTCGAACTGCGCGGCGGCGGCGAATTGCTCGGGCTCAAGCAGTCGGGCGACGCCGACTATCGCGTAGCCAGCCCCGAACAGCTCGTGCGCCTGCTGCCGATCGCGCATGACGACGCGCGCATGTTCGTCGAGCGCGACGGCGGGATCGAGGGCATACGCGGCGAGGCGGTGCGGCTGTGTCTCTATCTGTTCGAACGCGACGCGGCGGTGCCGCTGCTGCGAAGCGGCTAGCGGTTAGGCGTCGCCTCTGGCACCCATGGCACGGATCATCGGGAGGTAATCTTCGACCGCGATCATCTTTTCGAACTGCACCCCGGTCTTGCCGCCAAGCGACCAGATCACGCTCGCCGCGATGCGGCCGATGATCGGCATGCGGAACACAACGAGGTCGCCGACCTCGAGCCCGCGCTCGTACCGCATCAGCAAGCCGTCGGCGCTGATGTTGACGCAGGTGCACATTTCCTGGCCGCCGTCGGGCAGGATGATCGGCAGCCGGCAATAGACGTCGCTGCGCGCCGCGAGGCGCTGGTCGAGCCCGACATAATGGGCCTTGTTGGTGTCGATCTTACGCATAGCAATGCCTTTGCTGGTCAGGCCGGGAGCATCAGACAGATTCCGCTAAGAAGAGGTAAACGCTGCGGCAAGGGGTCAGCCGGTCACGAGCCCATGCTTCTTGGCGCCGAGGCTGACCGGAACGGGCTCGCCGGTGGGCGAAATGACATGGTTCGGGTCGCGGATCACCGCGCCGTCGACCTTGACCGCACCCTCTTCGAGCTTGCGCCGCGCTTCCTTGTTCGACGCCGCGAAACCGAGTTCGCGCAGCGCGTCGAGGATGCGCAGGCCTTCGGCGGGCGCCGCAACCTGCGGCAAATCACCACCGATCTGGCCCTTTTCAAAGGTTTGTGCGGCAGTTTCAGCCGCCGTCCGCGCGGCTTCCTCGCCGCGGCACAGCGCGGTCGCGGCATCGGCGAGGATCTTCTTCGCTTCGTTGATCTCGGCGCCTTCGAGCTTTTCGAGGCGTTCGATCTCGGCGAGCGGCAGGTCGGTGAACAGCTTCAGGAACCGCCCGACGTCGCGGTCGTCGCTGTTGCGCCAGAACTGCCAGTAATCAAAATGGGACAGTTGAGCGGGATTAAGCCAGACCGCCCCGGCGGCGGTCTTGCCCATTTTGGTGCCCGCGGCGGTGGTCAGCAGCGGGGTCGTCAGCCCGAACAGATCGGCGCCGTCCATGCGGCGACCAAGCTCCATGCCGTTGACGATATTGCCCCACTGGTCCGATCCGCCCATCTGCAACCGCACGCCCATTTGCTTCGACAGGTGGCGGAAATCATAGCCCTGCAGGATCATGTAGTTGAATTCGAGGAAGGTCATCGGCTGCTCGCGCTCGAGCCGCAGCTTGACCGAATCGAAGGTCATCATGCGGTTGATCGTGAAGTGGGTGCCGACTTCCTGCAGCAGCTCGATGTAACCGAGCTTGCCGAGCCAGTCCTGATTGTCGACCATCACCGCATCGGTCGGCCCGTCGCCGAAGTGCAGGAACTGCTCGAAGATGCTGAAGATCGACGCGATGTTGCTCGCGATCGTCTCGTCCGACAGCATCTTGCGGCTCTCGTCGCGCCCGGTCGGGTCGCCGATGCGCGTGGTGCCGCCGCCCATCAGCACGATCGGCTTGTGCCCCGTCTGCTGCAGGCGGCGCAGCATCATGATCTGGACGAGGCTGCCGACATGCAGGCTCGGCGCGGTGGCGTCGAAACCGATATAGGCGGGAATGATCTGCTGCGCGGCGAGGGCGTCGAGTCCCTCGGCATCGGTCGTCTGATGGATATAGCCGCGCTCGTCGAGCACGCGCAGGAGATCGGATTTGTAGGTCATAGCGCGCGGGCGCTTAGCATGACCGCGAAATTCCTCAAACCCGTCATTCCCGCGTTCGCGCGATTGACGTAGGAACAAGCAAATGCTGCTCACTTGCCACCCCGATACGCCCTGTTCTGCTGACTTGCTCATTTCGGTCGACGCGGTCCGCAGCCAGCCGGGATCGCTGTACCTGCGCTTCATCATCGATGGCGAGATGGACAAGATCGTCCTGCCGCCGCCGCGCCGCACGCTCGGGCGAACCGACGGGCTGTGGCAGACGACCTGCTGCGAGGCTTTCCTTAAGCCAGCGGGGCGCCCCGACTATCTGGAATTCAACCTGTCGCCCTCGACTGCCTGGGCGTCGTATCATTTCGACGATTATCGCACCGGGATGCGCGTGGCGGATGTTGTGCCCAATTTCGATCGTGTCGGCGGTATCGTTCAGGCGCTGTTCGACTTTTCGGGCGAGCCCGACCTGCAGGAGGCCGACTGGCAGCTTGGCCTGTCGGTCGTGATCGAGGAAACCAACGGTACCAAATCCTATTGGGCGCTCACCCACCCGCCCGGCAAGCCCGACTTCCATCATCCCGATTGCTTTGCGCTGACGCTTGGGGCACCCCCCGCGGCATGACAGTCCACTTCGGCATCGACCGCCTGCTCGCCGACCCCGCGCTTCGCAAACCGCTCGAGGGCCAGCGCGTTGCGCTGCTCGCGCACCCCGCCTCGGTGACCGCCGACCTCGACCACAGCCTCGACGCGCTGGTCGCCGCCGGGATCAATGTCACTGCGGTGTTCGGGCCACAGCATGGCGTGCGCGGCGACTTGCAGGACAATATGATGGAGTCACCCGACTTCACCGATCCGACCTACGGCATGCCGGTGTTCAGCCTCTATGGCGAGGTGCGGCGGCCGAGCGGCCAGTCGATGCACACCTTCGACGTGATGCTGGTCGACCTTCAGGACCTCGGTTGCCGCATCTACACCTATGTGACGACCCTGCTCTACATCCTCGAAGCCGCCGCCGAACATGGCAAGGCGGTTTGGGTGCTCGACCGGCCCAATCCCGCAGGACGTCCGGTCGAGGGGACCTTGCTGCAAGCGGGATGGGAAAGCTTCGTCGGTGCGGGCCCGATGGTGATGCGCCACGGGCTGACGATGGGCGAGATGGGGCGCTGGTTCATCCGCCACTTCAACCTCGACGTCAATTACCGCGTGATCGAAATGGACGGCTGGCAACCCGACGGCCCCGGCTTCGGCTGGCCCGGCGAGCGCGTCTGGATCAACCCCAGCCCCAATGCCGCGAACCTCAACATGGCGCGGGCTTATGCGGGGACGGTGATGGTCGAGGGCGCGACCTTGAGCGAGGGGCGCGGTACGACCCGGCCGCTCGAACTCTTCGGCGCGCCCGACATCGACGCCAAGGCGGTGATCGCCGAAATGCAGCGGCTCGCGCCCGAATGGCTGGCAGGATGCAAGCTGCGCGACATCTGGTTCGAGCCGACATTTCACAAGCATATGAAGACGCTCAACAACGGCGTGTTCATCCATGCCGAGGGCGGCTGGTACGACCATTCGGTGTTCCGGCCGTGGCGCGTGCAGGCGCTGGGGTTCAAGGCTATCCGTTCGCTGTATCCCGATTATCCGATCTGGCGCGGTACGGATTTCAAGTACGAGTACACCGACGATGTGCTCGCGATCGACGTGATCAACGGCGGCACTGGCTTGCGCGAATGGGTCGACGATGCGGGCGCCGCAGCGGGCGATCTCGATGCGCTTGCCGGACCCGACGAGGCGGCGTGGCGCGACGGGATCGCCGACCTGCTGATCTATCGATGAGGGGGACGACGATGCAGCGGCGGCATTTTCTGGGAACGGCGGTGCTCGGCGGGCTGGCGGCGGGCTTGCCGCTGACGGCGTTCGCAGCGGACACGGCCAAGCTCCCCGATCTGGCGGCGAAGGCGGTGCCGATCAGCAAGAACGAGCGCAAGGCGCGGATCGCCAAGGCGGCCGAGCTGATGCGCGCGCAGAATATCCGGGCACTGCTGATCGAACCGGGATCGAGCCTCGTGTATTTCACCGGGGTCGAGTGGTGGCGCAGCGAGCGGCTGACTGCCGCGGTGCTGACGCGGGACGGCGAGATCGCGGTCGTTACGCCCTTCTTCGAGGAACCGTCGGTGCGCGAGAGCCTGTCGGTCGACGCCGAAATCCTGACCTGGAACGAGGACGAGAATCCCCTCGCTGCCGTTGCGGCCTGGTTGACGAAGCGGCAATTCGCCAAGGGGCGGATCGCGGTCGAGGAGACGGTGCGCTATTTCGCGGTCGACGGCCTTAAACAGGCGATGCCCGGGGCGCAGATCGTCAATGGTGCACCCGTCGTGCGCGGGTGCCGGATGCACAAGTCAGCTGCCGAAATCGCGCTGATGCAGATCGCCAACGACATCACCGTCGCTGCCTATCGCCACACCGCGCCGCGCATCGAGGCCGGGATGGCCCCCGCCGACATCGGCGCGATCATGCGCGCCGCGACGGTCGCGCTGGGTGGGCGGAGCGAATTCGAACTGATCCTGCTCGGCGAAGCGAGCGCCTATCCGCACGGGTCGGGCAAGCCGCAGGCGGTGCGCGAGGGCGAAGTCGTGCTGATGGACTGCGGCGCGACCGTCCACGGCTATCAGTCCGACATTTCGCGCAGCTTCGTTTACGGCAAGGCGAGCGTGCGGCAGCGGCAGGTGTGGGACCAGATGCGCAAGGGGCAGGACGTCGCTTTCGCCGCGGCGAAGCTCGGCACGCCGGCGGGGGCGGTCGACGATGCGGTGCGCGCCTACTACGCCGGCCTCGGCTGGGGCCCCGATTACAAGTTGCCGGGCACATCGCACCGCACCGGGCATGGCATCGGGCTTGACGGGCACGAGCCGGTCAATCTGGTGCGCGGCGAGACGACGAAGCTGGCACCCGGCATGTGTTTCTCGAACGAGCCGGGCATCTATATTCCGGGCGAGTTCGGGATTCGGCTCGAGGATTGTTTTTACATGACCGACACCGGTCCCAAATGGTTCAGCGAACCGCCGCCGTCGATCGACCGGCCGTTCGACTAGTCGGGCGCCTTCGGCCGCTGCACCAGGCTGACGAGCACGAACGAAATGATCATCAGCAGATACCAGCTGCCGAGTTTCTCGAGGCCGACCATGTGCCAGCCGTCATCCTGGCTGGGATAGGTCCAGGCCCGCGCGAAGGTGCCGATATTCTCGGCGAACCAGATGAACAGCGCGACGAGGGCCCAGCCGAGCAGCAGCGGCATGCGGCGGTGGACGTGCAGCGGGCGGAACCACACCTGGCAGCGCCAGAAGAGCAGGGCCGTCGCCGCGAACAGGAACCAGCGGATGTCGTACAGCCAGTGGTGCGCGAAGAAATTGACGTAGATCGCAGCGGCGAGCGCATAGGTCGCCCAGATTGGCGGGTAGCCCGTATAGCGGAAGTCGAAGATGCGCCAGACGCGGGCGATATAGCTGCCGACCGCGGCGTACATGAAGCCCGAGAAGAGCGGTACCGCACCGATATGGAGCAGGCTCGCCTCGGGATATTGCCACGATCCGGCGGCGGTCTTGAACAATTCCATCACCGTGCCGACGATGTGGAAGATCAGGATGACCAGCGCTTCCCTTGGCGTTTCGAGCCGGAAGGCGAGCATGCCGAGCTGGATCAGTACCGCGCCGATGGTGATCGCGTCATAGCGGTGGAGCGGTGCGCCATCGGGCCAGAAAAGATGCGTTCCGAGCAGCAATGCGAGCATCAGTCCGCCGAACAGGCAGGCCCAGCCCTGCTTGAAGCCGAAGACGAGGAATTCGAGGAACCAGCCACGCGGCCCCGGTTCGACGGCCATCGCCTCGAGGCGGGCGCGGACCGTATGGAAGCGGCTGTTCGCCCGCCCCAAACCGTCTTCGCCTTCAGACATGCACCGCGACCCAGGCGATCAGCATCGCGGCGGGGAGCAGCAATGCCTGCGCCAACACCGTGCCGGCCAAGCGGCTCAACGAGATGAAGGTGATCGCGCGGCGGAAATCGGCCTCGTCGACCTTCCCCTCGACCGCGTCGTCGGTCATCACCGAGAGCTGCGGGTCGATGAAGGCAAACAGGAGGATCGTCGCGAAACCGTTGATCAGCGCCGACAGCTGCGACGCGGTGACGCGGAATTCCGGGGCGAGATAGCCGGCGTAGAGCGAGGCGACGACGCCGACCGCCAGCAGCGATTGCGCGAGGCAGTTCGCGATGAGTACACCCCAGCCGATGCCCTTGGGCATTTTCCATGCCTTGAGATGCGACAGGCTGGGGAGGGTGAGCGATTGGCGCAGCGTGCGCAGCCCGCTGGGGCTGACCGCCTTGATCGCGAGCTTCGTCGTCGAGCGGTTGTTCTGGTACCAGCCGATCGCGGCGGCGAACATGCGCTGGCCAGTGGGGACGAGCAGGATGCCGACCAAGGTCGCGACGCTGGCGGCGGCGAGCACGAACTGCATGTCGATGAACAGCGAGGCGCCGCTGCCGTCATGGATCCGCGTTTCGATGCGCTTGGCGAGGAAGGGGCCGAGGAAGCTGTTCGAGGTGCGTGAGAAAAGCACGAGGATGTTGAACAGCGCGAAGGACATCGCGATCCGCCGCGTCCGCACCCCGGCAATGCGCGCGGCATAGGCGAGCGCACCGATCAGGTTAATGAAGCCGGTCAGCAGGAGGATCGTGAGCAGGGGGAGGTCGAACATGGGGGCGCCCCTATTCCAAGCAAATGCTACGTCAATGCTTTCGCGTCAGCTCGCGCGTCGCCTTGTCGAGGCCTTCGAGTGTCAGCGGGTACATGCGGTCGTTCATCAGCTGTTTGATCAGCTTCACCGACTGGGTGTAGCCCCAATGCGCCTCGGGTACCGGGTTCAGCCACACCGCGGCGGGATAGACATGGGTGATGCGCTGGAGCCAGACCGCGCCCGATTCCTCGTTGAAATGTTCGACGCTGCCGCCCGGATGGGTGATTTCATAGGCGCTCATCGACGCGTCGCCGACGAAGATCACTTTGTAATCATGGCCATATTTGTGGAGGATGTCCCACATCTGGTGGCGTTCGGACCAGCGGCGCTTATTGTCTTTCCACACCCCTTCATAGGGGCAATTGTGGAAGTAGAAAAATTCGAGATTCTTGAATTCGGTCGTCGCGGCGCTGAACAGTTCCTCGCACAGCTTGATGAACGGATCCATCGAGCCACCGACGTCGAGGAACAGCAGCAATTTGACCGCGTTGCGCCGCTCGGGACGCATCTGGATGTCGAGCCAACCCTGGCGTGCGGTGCCGTCGATCGTGCCGGGGATATCGAGTTCGTCGGCCGCACCCTCGCGCGCGAATTTCCTGAGGCGGCGCAGCGCGATCTTGATGTTGCGGGTGCCGAGTTCCTTGGTGTTGTCGAGATTGGCGAACTCGCGCTTTTCCCAGACCTTCAGCGCGCGCTTGTGCTTGCTTTCGCCGCCGATCCGCACGCCCTCGGGATTATAGCCCGAATTGCCGAAGGGCGAGGTGCCGCCGGTGCCGATCCACTTGTTGCCGCCCTCGTGGCGCTTCTGCTGTTCCTCGAGCCGCTCTTTCAGAGTCTCCATGATCTTGTCCCAGTCGCCGAGCGATTCGATCGCGGCCATTTCCTCGGGGGTCAGGAATTTTTCGGCGACCGCGCGCAGCCAGTCGGCGGGGACGTCGACCGGGTTCTGGCCATAGTCGGTGAGCAGGCCCTTGAAGACCTTGTTGAACACCTGGTCGAAACGGTCGAGCAGGCCTTCGTCCTTCACGTAAATCGCGCGAGACAGATAATAGAATTGCTCGGGGCTGCGATCGATCGCCTCGCGGTCGAGCGCCTCCAGGAGGAGCAGATGCTCTTTCATGCTCACGGGGATGCCCGCCGAGCGGAGTTCTTCGAGGAAGCCGAACAGCATGGCTATGGCCTATCGCGTCGTGAAGGCGGGCGCAACTGCTTTACGTAAACGGAAAGCGTGCGGCGTCGGGAAAGGGAAATGGCGGAAAACTGCGCAACTTCACTCTCGAATGGCGTCAGCGCGACGGATTGGTCGCTGGCATAAAGCCACAAAAGCCCCGCATGAACGCGCCGAAAGTGAGGCCTTTGTGGCCCTAAGGAGACAAAGGATACGGACGTGCGAGTTCGGAATGTCTCCTTTGTCGCGTTAAGGCGGGGGTGTCGGGAGGTTTGGGAAATGGGAGGCGGGTTGCGAGGCCGGGTCATTCGACAGGGTAGATCATGGCGGGATTTATTAGGAAAGCGGTTTTTTATGGGGGTTGGCGCAAATGGCCGCTAACGACCGAGTAGCGGACATTGACCGCACTGCAGACTTCGGCGACTGTGAAGCATGTTCTGGTTGAAAGCATACAATCGACGTGAAAGCCTTTCGGACGCTCAATTGGAGAGACTGCTGTCGGAATTGAAGGACCAAGTGGAGCGGTATCGCGTCGCAATCCGCAACTACCCTCCAGACCGGATGGAGCAGCACGGCCAGCCGTTTCTCGATGGCCTCGAAGGACGGGTGACGGAGGTAACGCGGCTAATGAACGATCGAGCTACACCCAAGAACTGACGTCCGCTTTCCACCCCAAAGCCGACCTTCTCCCCGCTTCCCATTGACCCCGCGTTAACCATTATCGGTCATCACCTGCGGATTATTCCGAACGTGGGTGGCGCAATGAAATTCGAGTCCATAAATCCGGCGGCTCCGATCCTCGACCAATCGGTCGCGGGGGACTGCGGCGAGCTTGCCGTCGGGTGCAGCGAGGCCGCGGGGCGGATCAAGCGCTCGACCGACCAGATGGACCGGCAGATCGCCGAACTCGGACGGCTCGAGGAGTTCGTCGTCAGCCTCGAGGCCGACCAGCGCCAGATCGCCGATTCGACCGACGAAGCGAAAATCCTGTCGGCGCGTGCGTGCGAACAGCTCGACAGCGGCGCCGAGCGCGTCAATGCGGCGGTCACCGAATTCCGCTCGGTCATCGACCTCGTCGCGCGGCTGGGCACGCATGTCACCAATTTCGCCGCGGTAATGGCGCAGGTGCAGCAGGTCAGCCAGTCGATCGAACAGATCGCCAAGACCACCAACATGCTGGCGCTCAACGCCGCGATCGAGGCCGAACGCGCCGGCGATGCCGGGCGCACCTTTGCCGTCGTCGCCGCCGAGGTGAAGAAGCTGGCGCAGAACACGCGCAGCGCCACCGACGAAATCCGCCGCAGCATCGGCAGCCTCGCCGCCGAGGCGGGCGGGCTGGTCACCGAAATCCAGTCGGGGGTCGAACAGTCGAGCCGCGCCGAGGCGCAGTTCGAGACGATCACCGATGCGCTGCATGACGCGACGCATCTTGTCGCGCTGCTCGACGACCAGAGCGACCGCATCGCGCAGTCGAGCGCGATGGTCCATGCCAATGGCGCCAAGGTTCGCGACGCGGTCGACCGCGTCGTCGCCTCGGTCCGCGACAATAGCGCGACGTTGGACGGCACGCGCGATTCGATCCTGAAGATGGAAAATGTGTCGAACCGCATGTTCAACGCGGTGATCTCTGCCGGCGTGTCGCCGAAGGATTCGGCCGTGGTCGAACTCGCGTCGCGCGTGCGCGACCAGTTTGTCGCGATCGCCGAGCTGGCGGTCGCCAAGGGCGAGCTGTCGATGGAGCAATTGTTCGACACCGATTATGTGCGTGTTCCGAGGTCGAACCCCGAACGCTTCCGCACCAGCCTGTGCGACTGGGCCGACAGGAATTGGCGGCCGCTGTTCGACCATATCGTGAGCAACCATCCCGAGGTAAAAATGTCCTCGGCGGGCGACATGAACGGCTTTTTGCCGACGCATATCACCGACTGCTCGCGCGCGCCGACGGGCGATGTCGTCCATGACACCGCGCATTGCCGCAACGGTCGCATCCTGTTCGACGACACCGACAAGGCGGCGAAGAAGAGCAAGGCGCCCTTCTTCATGGCGGTTTATCGCCAGGAAGGCGACGGCACCAATTATGTCACGGTGCGCAACGTCTATATGCCGGTGGTGATCAACGGTCGCCGCTGGGGCGACGTCGAGGTCGCGTACCAGCTCTGATTTTGATCCTCCTTGTCGCGAAGCGATGGGGAGGTGGCAGCGGCGGAGCCGCTGACGGAGGGGCGATGGAGCTACCGTCGCGGCCCCTCCACCACTCGCTTCGCGAGCGGTCCTCCTCCCCATGGCTTCGCCACAGGGAGGATCTTTTGACTCAGCTGCCCTGACGCCGCGCCATAAACGCCAGCTTTTCGAACAGCATCACGTCCTGCTCATTCTTGAGCAGCGCGCCGTGGAGCGGCGGGATCGCCTTGCCGACGTCGCGGTTCTGCAGCACTTCGAGCGGCATGTCTTCGGCGAGCAGCAGCTTGAGCCAGTCGATCAGCTCGCTGGTCGAGGGCTTTTTCTTGAGCCCCGGCACGTCGCGGACTTCATAGAAGATATCCATCGCGCGGCTGACCAGCGTCTTCTGGATGCCGGGGAAGTGGACCTCGACGATCGACGCCATGGTGTCGCGGTCGGGGAATTTGATATAGTGGAAGAAACAGCGGCGCAGGAAGGCGTCGGGCAGTTCCTTTTCATTGTTCGAGGTGATGACGACGATCGGGCGCTCCTTCGCGGTGATCGTCTCGTCGGTCTCGTACACATGGAACGCCATGCGATCGAGTTCCTGGAGCAGGTCGTTCGGAAATTCGATGTCGGCCTTGTCGATCTCGTCGATCAGCAGCACGGGCAGCTTGGGCGAGGTGAAGGCCTCCCACAATTTGCCCTTGCGGATGTAATTGCGGATGTCGTGGACGCGCTCTTCGCCGAGCTGGCCGTCGCGCAGGCGCGCGACCGCGTCATATTCATAAAGGCCCTGCTGCGCCTTGGTGGTCGACTTGATGTTCCAGGTGATCAGCGGCGCGTCGAAGGCCTGGGCGATCTGTTCGGCGAGCACGGTCTTGCCGGTGCCGGGTTCGCCCTTCACGAGCAGCGGACGCCGCAGCAGCGTCGCGGCGTTGACCGCGACCTTGAGGTCGTCGGTTGCGATATAGGCGCTGGTTCCTTCGAAGCGCATGGCGGCTCGCCTTTCCCTTAACGTGAACGTCAAGCGGGCATAGCGAGGGCAGGGGGAGGGCGCAAGCGCGCCTGACGAGGCGTCAGTTAAATGGCGCGGCTGGCCGCGCGGGCTTCGAGCAGGTCCCAGAGGCCGCTGTGCTGCGCGATGAGCTGCTGCGCGCCGAACACGAGCGCGCGTTCGGCGGCGGGCGTGTCGGCGACGGCGCCGGCAAGGCGGGCGGTTTCGCGCAGGTCGGGCAGGGTGCAGCGCGGCGGCGTCATGTCGAGCCGCTGCGCGCTGATGTCGAGCAGCACGCGGATCGTGCGCCAGTCGAGCGTCAGTGCGATGGCGGCGCCGACGGCGCAGCCGTGGCGGTCCGATTCGGCGAGCATGTCGAGCGCCTTGCGCTGCGCGGCGACGGCGGCCTCGCACTGGTCCTGGCCCTGGGTGCTCGGCACCGGGCCGACCGCGGCGGCGACCTTCGACAGGAAGGCGCGTTCCTCGACGAAGGCCTCGGCGGCTTCTTCCATCCAGCCGCGCGACACGGGATCGACGGCCTTGCGCGCGGCAAGGTCGATCACGCCCGGGTGGCGGCCGTGGAGCAGGCAGAGGAAGTGGACCGCGTCGGCGAGGTTGCGCATCGCGTCGGGGCCGTTCGACAGCCCGCCGCTGCGCACATGGCGATGCGCGCCGGTGCCGTCGCTGGCGACCAGCGCGTCGAGCATCTCGGCGACGCTGCGCGTCTGCGTCTGGAACTGGGGCGATTGGCTCAACGCTGCATCCTTGCGGGCCGGCAACAAGGGGCTGCCGAAGCTCATCCGCGAGTCATAGCGCAACGTCGTAAACACCCCGTTTATAAGCGGACGACCAAGTGATCGCAGCCTGTCTCAGGCAGGGACAAAAGTGGCAGGCAGCGACAAAAAGAGACCGGCAAGCGGGGGATGCTTGCCGGTCCCTGTTGCGGCACGGTCGGCCCGTGGGGCCGGGGCCGTGCGGATCGATGCGCGGGCGGGCGCGGGGGAGAGGGAGTGTCCGCCCTGGCGCCGATCAAGCGGCGAGCGCGAATTCCTTGCTTTCTTCCTTTGCCGGCTGGGCGGTCGCGACGGCGGGGGCGATCGCGGCAGGCTGGGCAGCGGCCTTCTTCGCGGGGAAGATCAGGCGCGAGGCGAACACGACCGCGCCGAGACCGAAGTAGACCGCAAAGGTCTGGAAGGGGAAGAAGAAGAGCGGGGCGATGAAGGCGATACGCAGCCACGTCGGGTTGATCCCGAAATCCTGACCCACGGCCTCGCAAATCCCGAACATGGTGTCGCGGCGGCGGAAGAGATTGGTGGTTTCACTGTCCATTTTCTGCGTCTTTCCTGGTGGTCCGCGGGGTCCGTTCCGCGTTCATGTCCATTGCTTAGCAACGGGCGTGCCAATTCCTGTCTTTGCTTGTTTTGCTTGGGTTTCGGGATAGGGTGCCCGATGTCCTCACCATGTTCGTTCGAATCCATTCCCATCAGTTGGGAATATCCGCCATTTGACGGTATCCGGCTGAACGGCGGCTGAAGGCCGCTGCCTGCCGTGCGGACGCTATCTGGCGGCAGAAGATGAAGATTTTAAGAGGATGGCGAAAATAATTGTGCAGCGCAGCAATCAGGCTTTGCGCAGGCTTTCGCGCCACAACCGCTTGTGGTTGCGCTCGATGCGCAGATATTCCCAAAAGGTCGGGGTGGTGAAATGGCGCTCGGCCCTCTGCGCCGTCGCGGCGGCGGCATGCGCGTCCCAGTCGGCGAGCAGCGCCGCAAAGGCCTCGGGCAATTCTTCGCGCACCCTGTCGTTGGTGCGGCGGATCGTGTCGGCGAGTTTGGGCTGGAAGTCGATGTCGACCGCGCGCTTGTAAAGGACGGCGCCGGTGTCGATGCCCTTGTCGATGCGGTGGATCGTATAGCCGGTCTGCTTGCGGCCGAAATAGATCGGCCAGATCACGCTCTGCGCGCCCGGATATTCGGGCAGCAGCTCGCCATGAAAATTGATGAAGCCCTGTTTCGGCACCGTGAAAACGCGCGAGGCGATATAGCTGTTGCCCGTCGAGATGCCGATGTCGGGGGCGTAGTGCTGGAGCGCCGCGACGGTTTCGTCGCAATTGACGCGCGGCACGGTGACGATCGGGATGTCATGCGCCTTGGCGACCTCGCGCGCGTCGGTGCGCATGTCATGGCCGAACCATTTGCGCATCCGGATACCGTTGAGCGCGCCGAGCAGGCCGATTTTCCAGATCTTCTGCAGCATCTTCTTGCGGCTGCGTTTGGCGACTACGCTCTCGGAGACGATCAGGCAGGCGATCTCGACCTGCGGCACGCGGGTCAGTCGGTCGAGCACCACGCCCGCGCCGCCGACCGGGCCGCTGGTCATCAGGGCGACGCGCAAGGTCATGCCTCGCGGAACCCCCGCGCCCACACCATCAGTTCGTGGAGCGGCCAGTGGAATTCGAGCTGGTGGCGCGGGATGTCCATCACGTCGGTCGCACCGGGGCGGACGGCGCCGCGCACCGCGCTGAAATTGCTGGTGAAGCCCGCGTCGGCAATCGCGGCGCGGCCGGCATCGTCGATGTCGGTCGCGGTGCCATAGGGCCAGGCGAAGCTGTCGCAGGGCTGGCCGACGTGGCGCTCGATGATCGCCCTGGCACCCGCGACTTCGTCGGCGAGGCGCACGGGATCGCCCGAGATTTTCGAGAGGCGCGCGTGGGTGCGCGTGTGGCAGCCGATTTCGCCGATGCCGGCGGCGGCGGCCTTCGCCTGCGGCCAGTCGAGCGTGCGAACCCGCGCGCGATAGGCGGGCATATGCGCGAAATAGCTGTTCAGCGTCTCGGGATCGGCGTCGATCAGGTCGGTCGCGACGAACATGGTGTAGGGGACGCGCTCCTCCTCCATCACCGGGCCGCCATCCTCATAAACGCTGGCGAAGCCGTCGTCGAAGCTCAGGTGAAAGAAGCGCCCGTCGGAGGCTTTGCCGTCGGCGATGATTGCGCGGAGCGTCGGGGTGTCGACGAACTCGCCCTCCTGCTTTGCGGCCTTCAGAAAGGCACGGAAGGTCGGCACCGTGTCGGAAAAGACCGCGTGAGAGTAGAGGCAGCGGACGAAGGGGGCGGTTTGCGGTCCCTGCTGCATCGCCGCCAGGCGAATCCGCGCCGCGCGCGCGGCGCTGCGCGCTCTGGCACGCCAGCCGGTGAGGGGCGCCCAGGCTTCGGCGGCGGTTTCGGCAAAGGTCGGCGCGGAGGGCATCGTCATTGGCAATGGCAAATCCGTGGGCGCCGCACAAAGACTTTGTCGCGGCCTGGCGCGAATGTGCGCAACTACGGGCCGACCTTGGCGTCGGTGGCGCCGCTATGCCGCGCTCACCAGGGGTCTTGCCGGAGCGCCATCGACTGCAGGGTCTCGAGCCGTTCGGGCGAGCACCATATGCTCTTGCCCGCGCCAAGTTCGTCCTGCGATCGCTGCATGGAAAAACCATGGAAAAATCCGATCGCGGCCAGTTGGTCCTGATCGAATCTCTTGCTTCGGCGAACGCCGGCCATGAAGTGCAGGTAGCTGCCATTCTCCCACTCGGCGTTACAGCCTTCGAGCATCCCGCTCAGCACGCCGCGCTCGACTGCGCGCCGCGCCACGTCGCGGGAGAGGATAAAATCCTCGGTCGGCTCATCGGCTTTCATCACGATCAGGCCGAGCCGCACGATCTCCGCGCGGGCTTCGCTTTCGACATCGAAGGCCGATGTCGCTGCGGGCGAAGCCAGCAACGACAGGCCGACGATGCCGGTCGCGATCTGCCTCACTGATCGAGGAACGACCGCATCTTGCGCGACCGGCTCGGGTGCTTGAGCTTGCGCAGCGCCTTGGCCTCGATCTGGCGGATACGTTCGCGAGTCACGCTGAACTGCTGGCCGACTTCCTCGAGCGTGTGGTCGGTGTTCATGCCGATGCCGAAGCGCATGCGCAGCACGCGTTCCTCGCGCGGAGTCAGCGACGCGAGGACACGGGTGACCGTTTCCTTGAGGTTCGACTGCACCGCGGCGTCGACCGGGATGACCGCGTTCTTGTCCTCGATGAAATCGCCGAGGTGGCTGTCTTCCTCGTCGCCGATCGGCGTTTCGAGGGAGATCGGCTCCTTGGCGATCTTCATCACCTTGCGGACCTTTTCGAGCGGCATCGACAGACGCTCGGCCATTTCCTCGGGCGTCGGCTCGCGGCCGCTTTCGTGGAGGAACTGGCGGCTGCAACGGACCAGCTTGTTGATCGTCTCGATCATATGGACCGGGATGCGGATCGTGCGCGCCTGGTCGGCGATCGAGCGGGTGATCGCCTGGCGAATCCACCAGGTGGCATAGGTGCTGAACTTGTAGCCGCGGCGATACTCGAATTTGTCGACGGCCTTCATCAGGCCGATATTGCCTTCCTGAATGAGGTCGAGGAACTGCAGGCCGCGGTTCGTGTATTTCTTGGCGATCGAGATCACGAGGCGCAGGTTCGCCTCGACCATTTCCTTCTTGGCGATGCGCGCCTCGCGCTCGCCCTTCTGGACCATGTTCACGACGCGGCGGAATTCGGTCAGGCTCATGCCTGCCGCCTGCGCGATTTCGCTGATCTCGATGCGGATGCGGTCGACCGCGCCGGCCTCATTCTCGGCGAAAGCGGCCCATTTCTTGTCGATCGAAGCGACCGCGTCGAGCCAGGTTTCCTCGAGCTCGCGCCCGACATAATTGTCGAGGAACGACTTGCGCGGCACCTTGTGGCGCTCGGCAAGGCGCAGCATCTGGCCGCCGAGCGCGGTCAGGCGGCGGTTGTAGCTGTAGAGCTGGTCGACCAGATATTCGATCTTGGTGCCGTGGAACTGCACGCTTTCGACCTGTGCGGTGAGTTCTTCGCGCAGCTTGTGATATTTCTTTTCCGAAGCCGCGGGGAAATCATCGCCCGACGACAGCGCTTCGAGACGGGTTTCCTGCAGCTTCGAAAAGGCCTTGAAGCTCTTGGTGATGTTGGCGAATTTCTCAAGCGCGTCGGGCTTGAGCAATTCTTCCATCGCCGCGAGGCTGAGGGTGTTGTCTTCCTCATCCTCTTCGAAGCTCTCGCGCTTGCCCGACGAGCCTTCGCCATCCTCGTCGTCGCCGTCGGCCGAGGGTTCTTCCTCGACCTCGTCCTCGTCCTTGAACGAGACGCCGGCGGTCTTTTCGCTGATCTCGCCGTCGTCCTCGGCGCCTTCCTCGTCCATATTCTCGGGCGCGGGGTCCTTCGACAGCATCGCTTCGAGATCGACGATCTCGCGCAGCTGCATGTCGCCATTGTTGAGCGCGTTCGACCATTCGATGATCGCGTTGAAGGTCAGCGGGCTTTCGCACAGCCCGAGGATCATCGTGTCGCGGCCCGCCTCGATGCGCTTCGCGATCGCGATTTCGCCTTCGCGGCTGAGCAGTTCGACCGCGCCCATTTCGCGCAGGTACATGCGAACGGGATCGTCGGTGCGATCGACCGTTTCCTTCTTCTTTTCGATCGCGGGGTTCGACAGCGACCCGGTGCCGGCGCTGACATCGACCTCGTCGTCGCTTTCCTGCTCGGCTTCTTCCTGGACGTCCTCGTCGCTTTCGACGATGTTGATGCCCATGTCGGAGATCGCCGACATGATGTCCTCGATCTGCTCCGACGACATCTCGTCCTGCGGCAGCGCCGCGTTGAGCTCGTCGACGGTCAGGTAACCGCGCTTCTTGCCGCGCGCGATCAGCTTTTTGACGTCGGCCTCGTTGAGGTCGATCAGCGGGCCGTCGATGTCGGCGTCGGTTTCGCTATTCTTGGTGGCCATTTGGGTTCCTGCCTAGGGCGTCTAAATCATTCGAACCTGGGGCTGTCTTCGGACAGCGCGGCCAGGCGGCGGGTCAAATCCTCGTCCATCGCACGCAGTTTCTGCTGCCGTGCCAGACCTTCGTCGTCCATCGTGCGCTGGAAATCCGCAGTCGCCTCGGCAAGCCGGGCGCGGATTTCGGGCTGCGTCACGAGCACGCCGATATATTCATCAAGGTCGCGAAGCGCGGTTTCCCGCGCCGCATCGGCCCCATCCTTGCTGTCCAGCCTGCGATTGAACGAGAAGTGCATTCCATCGGCTCTGAGCAATGTCGTCGCCCTATTATACACTTTCATTGGCTCCAATATGGCAAGCAAGCCCTCAGTATCAAGCCCTTCTTGCCGCATTGCCGTGTCAAGCATTACGCCGAGCAGTTCGGCGTCGCCCGGATCGGCGACCGCGAGCCGGCACAGCGCCTCCTCGTGACGGCGGAGCGCGACGGGATAACGTAGCAGTCCGCCGATCAGCGCGCCGGCAAAATGCCCACCGATGCCGATCTGGCCAATGCTGCGCGCTTCGTCGACGGGCGGTTGCAGCCGCGGGTCGGGCGCGAAGCGGCGGCCCGCGCCGCGCGGGCCCTGCGGCGCCCAGGGAACGCGCGGCCCGCGCTCGGGCTGTTTGCGCGCGAACAGGCCGTCGAGCCGCTCGCGAAACGCTTCGCGATAATGGTGGCGGACGTCGGCATCCTCGATCGCATCGGCGTGGGCGAGCAGCCGCGTCTTGAGCGCGGCGCGCTCCTCGGGCGTGGCGAGCGGGCCGGCGGCGACCTCATGCGCCCACAGGCGTTCGACGAGCGGCTCGGCCGCTTCGAGGACTTCGACGAAGCCCGCAGCGCCGCGCGCGCGAACCAGATCGTCGGGGTCCTGACCCGCAGGCAGCGTCGCGAAGGCGAGGCTGAAGCCGGGGCGGAGCAGGGGTAGCGCGCGGCTCGCGGCGCGCATCGCGGCCTTCTGCCCTGCGGCGTCGCCGTCGAAGCAGAGGACGGGAACGGAGACCATGCGCCAGATCATGCCGAGCTGGTTCTCGGTCAGTGCGGTGCCGAGCGGCGCAACCGCGTCGGCGATTCCCGCCTCGGCGAGCGCGATGACGTCCATATAGCCCTCGACGACGATGATCCGGTTCGTCTGGCGCGAGGCGGGCGACGCCTTGTCGAGATTGTAGAGCGTGCGCCCCTTGTCGAAGAGCGGGGTGTCGGGCGAGTTCAGATATTTGGGCTCGCCGTCGCCGAGGATGCGGCCGCCGAACGCGATCACCCGACCGCGCGCGTCGCGGATCGGGATCATCAGGCGTCCACGAAAGCGGTCGTAGGGTTCCTTGTCGTCGACCGCGATGAGCATGCCCGATTCGACGAGCATCGCGGTCGGGAATTTCTTGAGCGCTTCCTTCAGCGCGCTTCGGCTTTCGGGGGCGAGGCCGAAACCGAAGGCCTTGCGCGTCGCTTCGGAGATGCCGCGCTTTTCCAGATAGGCGCGCGCGGGGGCGCCGTTGCTGCTGCCGAGTTGCTGGGTGAACCAGTCGGCGGCCGCCTGCGTCACGTCGCGCAGGCTCGCCTGCTCCTCGGCCTTTTTCGCGGCGCGCGGGTCGGCGGCGGGAACCTCCATGCCCGCTTCGCCGGCGAGCTCCTTCACCGCATCCATGAACGACAGGCCGCGCTGGTCGGTCATCCAGCGGATCGCATCGCCATGCGCGCTGCAGCCGAAGCAATTGCCGGTCAGAATATTGTCGTCGAGCGCGAAGGCATGATGGCGTGGCACCTCGGCGCAATATACCGTTTCGATGCGATCGGTGGGCTCGACTGAGCGCACGACCCAACGCAGGCGGTCAAACTTCTTCGTGCGGGCCGTAAACCTCTGCCGTGCAGTATCGAGCAGGAACAGCTCGTCCGACAAGGTCGAGGTAACGAAATGGATGCGGTGTAGCGGGCTTGGCGCGGATCCATAGCCTTTGCGCATAAGGGTCGTGCGACCATAGGTGGTTATGCCGAGCGCCGTCGCGATATCGCGGACGGCCTCTAGATGGCCGGCAGATGACGAATTGAGGATGACCGTGCCGTCTTTCGCCACATGTCCATCCGCAGCCAGATACCCCGCCAGAAAGCCTAGGAGATAGGCCGGCGATCGGTCGGCGCCGGGGAGCATTTTCATGTGGGAAAACGCGCGCCCGCCATAGATGCGCAGGTAAAGCGCGCCACCCTTGCGCTGGCGAACATGGTGTTCCTGGCCGGGAAACCAGCGGCGTAATTGGGCATCCTTCTCGCCATGAAGGTTCAAGGTGCCGTAAACGCCCCTGTCCATGGTGCCATCGCCGAAAACTATTCCGTGCCGCACCCCTTCCGGATCGAGTGTCCAATCAGACCGTTTTTCTGGAAGGGCCGATTCAAGCGCGTATCCGGCGCGTAGTTCCTCGGTCGTATAGGAACGGGTCCGGCTGTTAACGAACCAGCGGTGGCCCGACGTGGCGTAAACTTCTTTGCGAACGCCGTTACGCGAGAGTTCGATTTTCCAAAGCTGCTGTTCGCCATAGGATCTAAAAGGAGCGGCAATCCATTCTCCACCGCGCGACAGGACGCGAACGGTTCTGTCGACGAGCTTCGCGATGGGTAACCGGCCATTTTCGGTCATGACCAAGGTGTCCGCTGCCAAGCAGTGGTAAAAGCCCTTTTCGTCGTTGATCGTGAAGCTGGGCGTCTTTTCGTTATGGAAGGGGCAGCACGCCTTATATTCGCGGCCGGCACGCGTCACCTTCACCGTGCGACCGATCAGGGTCGACAGCGTGATGCGCGCGCGCAGTTCGTCCAGCCATTGCGGGGTAAGCGCCATAGTCCGGATATGCCTACCCCTGCGCCCGCCCGCAAGCGGGCGAGGCGACGGGATTTAGCTCAAGGCCGCCTTAACCCAGCCGCTCGCCTTGCTCATGTCGAGTTCCGATCCGTGGCGGTCCTTCACTGCGGCCATGACCTTGCCCATATCCTTCAGGCTCGACGCGCCGAGTTCGGCCGCGATCGCCTTGATCGCCGCCTGCGCTTCGTCGTCCGAAAGCTGCGCGGGCAGGAAATCCTCGATCACCACGACCTCGGCCGCCTCGATGTCGGCGAGTTCCTGGCGGCCGCCCTGTTCGTACATGGCGATCGACTCGCGGCGCTGCTTGACCATCTTCTGCAGCACGTCGGTGACCAGCACATTGTCGTCGGCCGGCGCGGTGCCGGTGCGCAGTTCAATGTCCTTGTCCTTGATCTTGGCCAGCATCAGCCGGATGGTGCCGAGCCGCGCCTTGTCGCCGGCTTTCATCGCGGCGACCTGCGCAGCCTTGATGTCGTCACGAATCATGCGTGTCCCCATGCGCTGCAAATTTCGGAAAGGCCCTCTCTAGCGGCAAGTTTCCGAATCCGATAGCTTGTGAATCACTTTTTTGCCTCCTACTTGGTCGGCCGTTTAGCCCCCCGTCCGGAGCATGTTGAATGGCACCAGCCACCCCCCCAGAGGCGCCTAAAGTCGCGTCCAAAACGCCTCCTGCCGGCGCCACCGGCGTCCTCGTCCTTGCCGACGGGACGATCCTGTGGGGGCTGGGCTATGGCGCCGCGGGTGCGGGTGTGGGCGAGATTTGTTTCAACACCGCGATGACCGGCTATCAGGAAATCCTGACCGACCCCAGCTATGCCGGGCAGATCATCACCTTCACCTTCCCGCACATCGGCAATGTCGGTGCGAACCCCGAGGATATGGAGCGCGAGAAGCGCGCCGCGATCGGCTGCATCACGCGCGAACTGCCGACGAGCCCAAGCAGTTTCCGCAGCGTGCAGACGCTGCCCGACTGGATGAAGGCGCAGGGGCTGATCGGGCTCGCAGGGATCGACACGCGCGCGCTGACCCGCCGCATCCGCGACGCGGGCGCGCCGACCGGGGTCGTCGCGCATGCCCCCGACGGCCAGTTCGACATCGACCGGCTGCTGCTGCTGGCGCAGGGCTGGCCGGGGCTCGAGGGCATGGACCTCGCCAAGACGGTGACGCGCGAACGGCAGGGCAGCTGGGACGCGGGCGTGTGGCACCTGGGCTCGGGTTATGAGGCGTCGGCGCACAAGCGCGAGGGCGATCCGGCGCCGCATGTCGTCGCGGTCGATTATGGCGCGAAGGATAATATCTTCCGCAACCTGGTGAAGGCCGGGGCGCGCGTGACGGTGGTGCCTGCGAAGACCAGCCTCGACGACATCATGGCGCTGCGCCCCGCGGGTGTCTTCCTGTCGAACGGCCCGGGCGACCCCGCGGCGACGGGCGAATATGCCGTGCCGGTGATCAAGGGGTTGCTCGAACGCAAGGTCCCGATCTTCGGCATCTGCCTCGGCCACCAGTTGCTCGGGATCGCGGCGGGCGCGAAGACGGTGAAGATGCATCAGGGCCATCGCGGCGCGAACCATCCGGTGCAGCGCGTCGGCGGTGACTTCGACGACGGCGTGGTCGAGATCACGAGCATGAACCACGGCTTCGCGGTCGACACCGCGTCGCTGCCCAAGGGCGTGGTCGAGACGCACCGCAGCCTGTTCGACGGATCGAACTGCGGCATCGCGATCACCGGCAAGAACGCCTTCAGCGTGCAATATCACCCCGAGGCGAGCCCGGGGCCGCAGGACAGCTTTTATCTGTTCGAGAAGTTCGTGGGCGGTATCTCGCGGGGGGAAGGCGCATGATGCGCAAGGTCGCGCTCGCATTGCTGGCGCCGGCGATCGCCTTGGCTGCCCCGGCCGCTGCGCAGGACAAGCTCAAGAGCTTCGTTCCCGACAGCGCCACGACCGTGACCACGTCGTTCGACTGCAAGCAGAAATATCTGACCATCATCTGGTTCCGGGGTTACAGCGACCCGGACGTCTTGCAGGCGGGCAGGGCGGCCGCGGCGACCTATGGCCTTCCCGGCGCGCTGATGAACGGCGATGGCGACACCAATGCCTTCTACATCCGCGCGGTCGATGTGCGCGACATGTCGGGTCTGCTGCGGTCGATCAAGCAGCTCAAAAATACGAACGGCATGCGGATCGGATATATCCCGCTGGAAGATCGCTACTCGACGATCGATGAGCAGCAGGATGCGATGGACGACTCGCCGCCGGAATCCATCGTCGAGCTGGGCGGCGAGACATGTTAGGCGGTGCGCCTGTTACCGACCAGCTCGACGCGCTGGCCGCCGATGCCGCGGCGCATCCCGAGCGCTGGGGCAACGGCGTGCGGCTCAACATCACCTGCGCGCGGCGGCTGCCCTATGAGGCGGTGCAACTTGCCGGCGCGCGCGGCTTTGCCGAAGCGCGCGGGGTCGGGCGGCATCATCTGATCTTCGAATATGAGGATGTCGTGCCCGACGCGGTATGGGTCGCAGCGACCGCGCGCCCAGTGCTCGACTTCATCGCCGAGGTCGGCGGGACCGACCCGCAGATCGGCGTCGATCGGAATGTGCAGTGAGCGACTTGACCATTGGGGGTGACACCGATCGCTGGATGCTCATGAGCCGGGAATCGGCCGACGGTTACCCGCTGATCGTGCGTGCGCGAGTCAACAACGACTTCATCATCGACTTTGAGACGACCAATGCTGTGTCGGCGGTGATTTGCGATTTGAACCCCGACCAGATCCAAGACAATGGCATGCCAACGTCTCCTGCCCTGACAGGCCTGCAAAACCTTGAAGACCTGCTGATTTCGTCGCTCTCTTCTCTCCAAGGTCGTTGCTTTCACACGGCCAGCGTAACAGGGGACGGGCGACGTGTTCTGTACTTTGCGCATGGGCGAGGGGCGCCAATCTCCGAGCTGATCGACGATATCGATACGGACATTGTCGGCATCGAAGTCACTTCGGATTTTGCTCTTTCAACCTACCGTGAGTTCATCACCCCCACACCACTGGATACGCAGCTAGACGGGGACCGACAGGTTGTCAGCGCTCTGGAAGAGAATGGCGATCAGCCGGACGTACCTAGAAAGGTTGATTTTTGGTTTTACGGCGACCGGCTCAAACTTCAGCTGTTGGTTGCGAAGCTCGCAAAACTGGGTTTTGAGGTCGATCATTGGCTAAACGATCCTAGTGGGGTGGTCTTGAACCGTTTGATGGCAATTCAGATCGCCGCATTTTACGAGCTTACCCCTCAATTACTCGACTTAGCTCAGGAGAGTGGCGTCGAGTATGATGGTTGGGAAACTTTCGCGGCCACACCCGGCAACAACAGCCCTCGTCGCGAACCACCAGCCAAGCCGCCTTCCTTCCTCAACAAACTATTTGGCGCCAAGAAAAACTGAACCATGCCCAAAAGAACCGACATAAAATCCATCCTCGTCATCGGCGCCGGCCCAATCGTTATCGGCCAGGCGTGCGAGTTCGACTATTCGGGAACGCAGGCGATCAAGGCGTTGAAGGAGGAGGGCTATCGCATCGTCCTCGTCAACTCCAACCCGGCGACGATCATGACCGATCCCGACCTCGCCGACGCCACATATGTCGAGCCGATCACGCCCGAGATCGTCGCGAAGATCATCGCGAAGGAGCGCCCCGATGCGGTGCTGCCGACGATGGGCGGGCAGACCGCGCTCAACACCGCGCTGGCGCTGTTCAACGACGGCACGCTGACGAAATATGGCGTCGAGATGATCGGCGCCGACGCCGAGGCGATCGACAAGGCCGAGGACCGGCAGAAGTTTCGCGACGCGATGGACAAGATCGGGCTCGAGAGCGCGCGCAGCGGCGTCGCGCACACGCTCGACGAGGCGTTCGCGGTGCTCGAACGCACCGGGCTGCCCTCGATCATTCGTCCGTCGTTCACCTTGGGCGGCACCGGCGGCGGCATCGCCTATAACCGCGAGGAATTCGAGCATATCGTCCGCGGCGGCCTGATCGCCTCGCCGACCACCGAGGTCCTGATCGAGGAATCGCTCCTCGGCTGGAAAGAATATGAGATGGAGGTGGTGCGCGACCGCAAGGACAATTGCATCATCATCTGCTCGATCGAGAATGTCGATCCGATGGGCGTGCATACCGGCGACAGCATCACCGTCGCGCCGGCGCTGACGCTGACCGACAAGGAATATCAGATCATGCGCAACGCGAGCATCGCGTGCCTGCGCGAGATCGGGGTCGAGACCGGCGGGTCGAACGTCCAGTTCGCGGTGAACCCCGCCGACGGCCGCCTGATCGTGATCGAGATGAACCCGCGCGTGTCGCGCTCGTCGGCGCTGGCGTCGAAGGCGACGGGCTTCCCGATCGCCAAGGTCGCGGCGAAACTCGCGGTCGGCTATACGCTCGACGAGATCATGAACGACATCACCGGGGTGACCCCGGCGTCGTTCGAACCGACGATCGACTATGTCGTCACCAAGATCCCGCGCTTCGCGTTCGAGAAGTTCAAGGGCGCCGAGGCGACGCTGTCGACCGCGATGAAGTCGGTCGGCGAGGTGATGGCGATCGGCCGCACGATCCATGAAAGCATGCAAAAGGCGCTGCGCGGGCTGGAGACCGGCCTGTCGGGCTTCAACTTCGTCGACCGCCTCGTCGGCGCGAGCCACGACCAGTTGCGCAGCGAACTCGCGAACCGCACCCCCGACCGGCTGCTCAACGCCGCGCAGGCGATCCGCGAAGGGCTGCCGCTCGCCGAGATCAACCGCGTCGCGGGTTACGAC
Source organism: Sphingopyxis sp. KK2 (assembly GCF_001990265.1). GTDB lineage: Bacteria > Pseudomonadota > Alphaproteobacteria > Sphingomonadales > Sphingomonadaceae > Sphingopyxis. Next base: position 4,618 of record NZ_LYVN01000026.1, on the reverse strand, counting down.
ATGTGGTTCCTCGAACGCATCGCCGAGATCGTCGCCGCCGAAAATGGCGTGATGGAAAACGGCCTGCCGCGCGACGCCGAGGGGCTGCGCGCGTTGAAGGCGATGGGGTTCAGCGACAAGCGCCTCGCCTATCTCGCACTCAAGTCGGCGCATCTGCGCCCCGGCGCCGCGCGCGCGACCGCGCGCGGTTCGGGTCTGATCCACGAGGCGGTGAAGGCGATGACCGGCGGCGTGACCGAGGCCGAAGTGCGCGCGCTGCGCCACAAGCTCGGCGTGCGCCCGGTGTTCAAGACGATCGACACCTGCGCGGCCGAGTTCCAGGCGCAGACCCCCTATCTCTATTCGACCTATGAGGCGCCGACCTTCGGCACCCCCGAGTGTGAGGCAAACCCGTCCGAGCGGCAGAAGATCGTCATCCTCGGTGGCGGTCCCAACCGCATCGGGCAGGGGATCGAGTTCGACTATTGCTGCTGCCACGCGTGCTTCGCGCTCGAGGATGCGGGCTACGAGACGATCATGATCAACTGCAATCCGGAGACGGTGAGCACCGATTATGACACCTCCGACCGCCTCTATTTCGAACCGCTGACCGCCGAGGATGTGCTCGAAATCCTTGCCGTCGAGCAGTCGAAGGGCACGCTCGTCGGGGTGATCGTCCAGTTCGGCGGCCAGACGCCGCTGAAACTCGCGCAAGCCTTGGCCGAAGCGGGCATCCCGATCCTCGGCACCTCGCCAGACGCGATCGACCTCGCCGAAGACCGCGAGCGCTTCGCGGCGCTGGTCAACAAGCTTGGCCTCAAGCAGCCCGAGAACGGCATCGCGCGCAGCCGCGAGGAAGCCGTCGCGGTCGCGGCACGCATCGGTTACCCGGTGCTGACGCGCCCCTCCTATGTGCTCGGCGGCCGCGCGATGGAGATCGTCGACGATCAGGCGCAGCTCGAAAATTATATCGAGACCGCGGTGCAGGTGTCGGGCGATTCGCCGGTGCTGATCGATCGCTATCTGCGCGACGCGATCGAGGTCGACGTCGACGCGCTGTGCGACGGGACCGATGTGGTCGTCGCGGGCGTGCTCCAGCATATCGAAGAAGCCGGCGTCCATTCGGGCGACAGCGCCTGCTCGATCCCGCCATACAGCCTGTCGGCGGAGATCGTCGCCGAGATCGAGCGTCAGGCCGATGCGCTGGCGCGCGCGCTCGAAGTGCGCGGGCTGATGAACATCCAGTTCGCGGTCAAGGGCGACGAGGTCTATCTGATCGAGGTTAACCCGCGCGCGAGCCGCACCGTGCCTTTCGTCGCGAAAGCCGTCGGCTCGCCGATCGCCAAGATCGCCGCGCGCGTAATGGCGGGCGAGAAGCTGGCCGACCTGCCGAAGATCAACCGCGACATTTCGCATGTCGCGGTGAAGGAGGCGGTCTTCCCCTTCGCGCGTTTCCCCGGCACCGACCCGGTGCTGTCGCCCGAAATGAAGTCCACCGGCGAAGTCATGGGAATCGACAGCAATTTCAACCTCGCCTTTGCCAAGGCCCAGCTCGGCGCCGGCGACCGCCTGCCGACCGACGGCCGGCTGTTCGTGTCGGTCAAGGACAGCGACAAGCCGCGCATCATCGATGCGGTGCGGCAGCTGCGCGCCTGGGGCTGGCGCGTCATCGCGACGGGCGGCACCGCCGACTATCTCGATGCGCAGGGCGTCGCGGTCGAGCGCGTCAACAAGGTCGCCGAAGGGCGCCCGCATATCGTCGACCGGATCAAGGACGGCGATGTGCAGCTGATCTTCAACACCACCGAGGGTTGGCAGTCGCTGCAGGACTCGCAATCGATCCGCGCGTCGGCGCTGGCGGCCGATGTCGCATATTACACGACCGCTGCGGGCAGCGAGGCCGCGACCCATGCGATCGGTGCTCTCCGTGCGCACAGTCTTGAAGTAAAGCCGCTTCAGGACTATTACTGAGGGACCGCTTCACCCCCCGACATCGAAGGCTACAGCGGCTCTGCCGCCCGGCGCTCTCCCGCCGAGGCGGAATTATTGACGAAGGACAACAGGATAATGGCAAGCGTTGAAAAGGTGCCGATGCTGGCAGAAGGCTATGAGAAGCTGAGCTCGCAGCTCACCGCGCTCAAGGCCGAGCGACCGCTGATCGTCGACGCGATCGAGGAAGCGCGCGCGCATGGCGACCTTAGCGAAAATGCCGAATATCACGCCGCCAAGGAACGCCAGGGCCAGGTCGAAGCGACGATCGGCGACCTCGAGGACAAGCTTTCGCGCGCGCAGGTGATCGATCCGACGACGCTGTCGGGCGACCGCATCGTGTTCGGCGCGACCGTCACGCTCGCCGACGAAGACGACAAGCCGCTCAAATACCAGATCGTCGGCCAGGCCGAGGCGGACGCCAAGGACGGCAAGATCAGCTATAACAGCCCGCTCGGCCGTGCGCTGATCGGTCGCCGCGTCGACGACGAGATCGAAGTCACCGTGCCCGCCGGCGACAAATATTATGTGGTGACGAAGATCGAATTCGTCTGACCGGCGCCGCGTCGATGAACGCCGGCCATACCCCCGTGATCAACGGTTATGCGATGGCGTGCGTCGTCATCTTCATATTTCTGGCGATCACGGGTTATGAGCATCAGGCCTTCATCGGCGCCGGTTTCATCCCCGGACGCTTCGGCAGCGAGCTGATCGCGCCGCCGGGCACGATGCTGCCCTTCGTGCTGACGCCGCTGTCGTCGGCCTTCCTGCACGCCGGGGTGCTGCACCTCGTCTTCAACATGATCATGCTGTTGTTCATCGGCCGCCAGCTCGAAGCGCCCTTGGGGTCTTCGGCGACCGCTTTCCTGCTCGTTGCTGGGGCCTATGCCGGCGCGCTTGCGCAATGGATCGCCGATCCCGCGTCGCTGACGATCGTGATCGGCGCGAGCGGGGCGATATCGGCGCTGGTCGCGGTCTATGCACTGATTTTCAGCCGCACGCGCACTGCGGCGATCGGGCCGATTCCGGGCCATTGGGTGCGCGCGCTGTGGCTCGCCGCGGCATGGATCGGGCTGCAATTGCTGATCGGGATCGCGGGCGGCGCCGGGTTCGGCAATGTCGCGATCTGGGCGCATGTCGGCGGCTTCCTCGCCGGCCTTTTGCTCGCGCGCCCGCTGCTGCGCTGGCGCTTCAAGGGGCGTTAGGCGGCTCCTAGCAGCCCGCCCACCAGCAGCATCGCGACGCGCACGTCGATGCCGCAGCCCTCCGCGCGCTTCGCCGCGACGAAATCTTCGATTCCCGCCAGCGGGACGCGGTGGACGATGATATCCTCGCTGTCGACCCCGCCGCCTTCGCCGACCTTGGTCAGCCCCGTCGCGACGAGCAGGGTGAAGCTTTCGCTGACCATGCCGGGCGAGGAATAATATTCGCCGACATTGCGCCAGTGCGCGGCGGCATAGCCCGTTTCCTCGTCGAGTTCGCGCGCAGCGGCGATTTCGGCAGCTTCGCCTGCGGTGTCGTCACCGACCAGCCCGGCGGGCAGTTCGAGGCAGTTCTTGCCCATCGGCACACGATATTGCTCGACCAGGATGACATGGCGGCCGTCGGGGGCATCGTCGATCGCCAGGATCACCGCGGCATGGATGCCGCGCGAGCGCGAGACATATTCCCATGTCCCCTGTTGCTTGACGGTGACGAAGCGGCCTTCCCATTTGGTCTCGACAGGGGTGTCGGGGGCAGGACGGGACATATCATCTCCTTGGGCGGTTTTCGATTTCGGGCGTCGCGATATTGTTTCGCACAAAGCCACGAAGCCACAAAGGGGGATCGGGCGCAACCTGAGGCTACGCATGAAATGCGGCCGAAATTGCAAGGCTATGGGTAAGGAGCCTTCGGCAACGAGCAGCGCCGCTTTGTGGCTTCGTGGCTTTGTGCGAGGTCAATTGGCCCGCGTTTGCGGGCGTATGGCGGTCTTAAATCTCGATCAGGCGGTCGGGCAGTTCATTGGCATTGTCGTCGCCCTTGGGGAAATGTTCGGCGAGGACGATGCCCATCTGGCGCACCGCCTCGGCCATGCCTTCGCCGGGGCGGCCCGCGCGGACATGGTCGATCAGTGCCGCCATGGCGTCACCCCAGACGTCGGGCGAGACCTTCGCCGCGATCGCCTCGTCGGCGACGATGTCGGCGCGATGCTCCTTCAGGCTGACGTAGAGCAATATGCCGGTGCGGCCGAGCGTCTTGGCCTCGGTCCCGACCTTGAACAGGTCGACGGCGCGCGCACGGACGCGGCCCGCCAATATCGCGCGCGGCGTGAGCCACAGGCGCAGCGGTCGCCACAGCAGGATCAGCCACATGCCGATCCATTTGAGCACGCCGATCGCGATCACCGTACCGAGCCATTCGTTCGCGGTGAGGTCATAGCCCCAGCCGCCGGTCAGCCGGTCGTACAGGCCGCGATAGAAATCGGGGAAGAGCGCGATCACCGACATCGCGATAAAGGCGATGACGCTGGCCCAGACGAGCGCGACATCGTCATAATCGTTCGACTGCGCCGCGATGACGGTGACGATCTCGCCGCTCGTATGCGCCTCGGCTGCGGCAACCGCGGCGGTGACGATGTCGTGATCGGCAGCGCCGACGTGGCTGACCT
>NZ_LYVN01000025.1 GCF_001990265.1 Sphingopyxis sp. KK2 | reverse complement strand
ATCGCGTGCAGCACCTGCCGCCACAGCGGCGATGCGCGCGAGGATGTAGCCGGGGTCCGCGGCGGGGCGCGGCTGTTCGCGCTGCTGCGCGACCTTGCGACGAACGACCGCGCCTATGACGGCATCGCGGTCGAGGAAATGTCCTGCCTGTTCGCGTGCAAGGATCATTGCACCGTCCATATCCGCGCACCCGGCAAGGTCGGCTATATCCTCGGCCGCTTCGCCCCCGATGCCGACGCGGCGCGCGCGATTCTCGATTATGCGGCGCGCCATGCCGCGAGCGCCGAGGGGCGGGTCGCCTATGCCGACTGGCCCGACGGGGTGAAGGGCCATTTCATCGTCCGCGTGCCGCCGCCCGGGTTCATCGCCGAATGACCGCCTTCGTTTCGATCGCCGATTTCGAAGCCGCGCTCGCCGAGCTGCGCCAGCCCGATGCCGCCGCGCGCGCCGCCGCAGCCGCGCGGCAGGGCGAGCTGACCAAGCCCGCCGGATCGCTCGGACGGCTGGAGGAGATCGCGATCTTCTTCGCGGGCTGGCAGCGGCGCGAACGCCCACGGATCGACCGCGGCCGCGCCGCCATCTTTGCCGGCAATCATGGCATCGTCGCGCACGGGATCAGCGCCTTCCCGCCGAGCGTCACCGCGCAGATGGTTGCCAATTTTCAGGCCGGGGGCGCGGCGATCAACGCGCTGTCCAGCGCTGCCGGTCTCGAGCTGACCGTCGTTGCACTCGATCTCGATCGCCCGACCGCCGATTTCACGCTCGCCCCCGCAATGACCGCGACCGAATGTCTCGACGCGCTCAATGCCGGCGCGGCCGCCGTCGAACCGGCGCTCGACCTGATCCTGCTCGGCGAGATGGGGATCGGCAACACGACCGCCGCCGCCGCGCTGTGCGCGCGCGCCTTCAACGGCGGAGTGACGCGCTGGGTGGGGCCGGGCACCGGGATCGACGACCTGGGCATCGCGCGCAAGATCGCCGTGGTCGAACGCGCGCTCGCGGTCCACGCCTATGCCGCGCATTCGGCGTTCGAGACACTGCGCCGCGTCGGCGGGCGCGAGATTGCCGCGATGGCGGGGGCGGCGCTGCGTGCGCGCCAGCTCGGCATCCCGGTGCTGCTCGACGGCTTCATCAGCTGCGCCGCGCTCGCGCCGCTCGCCGCCGACAATCCCGATATCACCGCGCATTGCCTCGCGGGCCATTGCTCGGCCGAGCCGGGCCATGCCGCGCTGCTCGCCAAACTCGGCCTTTCGCCGTTGCTCGCGCTCGACATGCGGCTCGGCGAAGGCAGCGGCGCGGCGGTCGCCGCCGGGGTGGTTCGCGCCGCGCTCACCGCGCATGCGGAGATGGCGACCTTTGCCGAAGCAGCCGTGTCGGCATCGCTGTGACCGGCTTCGCGCTCCATCTGCTCCGCCACGGCTCGCCCGAGACGCCCGGACTGCTGATGGGGCGCACCGACGGGGCACCGACCGCAGGCGGAATCGCCGCCTGTATCGCGCAAGCCGCAGGACTTGTCGCCGAGCGGCTGGTGACCTCCGACCTGCGCCGCTGCGCCGGCGCCGCAGCCGCGATCGGCGAACAGCACCGCCTGTCCCCCGTGATCGACGCGCGCTGGCGCGAGCTCGATTTCGGGGCGTGGGACGGCAAGGCGCCAGCCACGCTCGATGCCGATGCGCTGGGACGCTTCTGGAACGATCCCGATGCCTGCCCGCCCCCCGGCGGAGAGCGCTGGTCGGGGCTGGCCGGGCGCATCGCGGTGGCGATCGACGACCTCGAACCGCGGCCGACGCTGGTCGTCACCCACGGCGGCGCGATCCGCGCGGCGCTGCACCGACTGTGCGGTTTCGACCGGGCACAGCTCTGGTCGTTCGACCTGCCTTATGCGGCGCTGCTGTCGCTGCACGTCTGGCCCGGCGCGAAGCCGAGCGCGCATATCACCGGGCTGCGCGCATGAAGGGGCTGATCGTCGCGATCCAGTTCCTGACGCGGCTGCCGACGCCGCGCATTGCGGTGTCGGGCGCGGAATTTGCGGCATCGATGCGCTGGTTTCCCGCCGTCGGCCTGATCGTCGGCGCCATCGTCGCGGCCGGCGGCTGGGCGGGGGCGCGGATCGACGACTGGACCGGCGCGTTCGCCGCGCTGCTGCTGTGGGTCGCCGTCACCGGCGCGCTGCACCTCGACGGACTTGGCGACATCGCCGATGCGCGCGGGGCTGCGCACAAGGATCGCGAGCGCCTCCTCGCCGTTCTGGCGGACCCGCATGTCGGCAGCTTCGCGGTCGTGACCATCGCGCTGCAACTGCTCGCCAAGCTCGTCCTGCTCCACGGGCTGATCGCCGCCGATGGCTTTATCGCGATCGCGCTCACCGCCTTTGCCGCGCGCATCGGGCCGTTGCTCTGGTCGCGCTGGCTTGCCGACCTGCATTCGGGGCTCGGATCGAAATTCCGAGACGTCGTTCGGCCGATTGACCTGCTGCTGTGGGCGCTGCTGCTCGGCGCGGCGGCGCTGGCGTCGCGCTCGCTGCTGATCGCACCTTTCACGCTCATCCTGTGGGGCCTGTGGCTTCGCCGTGCGGTCGGCGGGATTTCGGGCGACGGGCATGGCGCGGGCATCGAAGTGACCGAGAGCCTGCTCCTGTTCGCGGCACTCATGTGGATCCATCTGCCATGAACGACCTGTGGACCTGGCACGGCGGCGCGCTCGACGCGGCGAAACGGCATTTCGGCGTAAGCGACGCCGCGTGGATCGACCTGTCGACGGGGATCAACCCCATGCGCTGGCCGGGGGCCGAGACGATGCCGATCGACTGGCACCGCCTCCCCGAACCGGGCGCCTTGGCAGACCTCGAAGCGGCGGCCGCCGCCTTCTTCGGGGTCGCGGCGCGGCATGTCTGCGCCGTGCCGGGGACCGAAATCGGGCTGCGCCTCGTCGGGCGGCTGATCGGCGGCGTCGCGTCGCATGTCGCGCCAGGCTATCGCACCCATGGCGCCATGTTCGCGGGCAGCGCGGCGATCGCGCGCGACGCGGCGGCGGATCGCGGCGGTGCGCTGGTCGTCGCCAACCCCAATAATCCCGACGGCCACATCCTCGATCTGCGCGCCTTACGCGCCGCACGGCCCCCGCACGACTGGCTGCTCGTCGACGAAGCCTTCGCCGACGCGCAGCCCGCGATCAGCGTCGCTCCCGACGTGTCCGATAACGGTCGGCTGATCGTCTTCCGCTCCTTCGGCAAATTCTTCGGGCTTGCCGGCGTGCGCCTAGGCTTCGTGATCGCGCCGCAGCACCTTCTGACCGACCTGCGCGCGTGGCTCGGCGCCTGGCCGCTATCCGCCGCCGCACTCGCGATCGGCACCGCGGCCTATCGCGACCATGAATGGGCCGCCGCGGCACGCGTCAGGCTGCCGGTCTCGGCTGCCGTGCTCGACGACCTGCTGCGGCGACACGACCTCACGCCGACCGGCGACTGCCCGCTGTTCCGCCTCGTCGAGACGCCCCATGCACGCGCGCTGTTCGAACGGCTGGCGCGCGCCGCGATCCTGACCCGGCCCTTCGCCGACCAGCCGCAATGGCTGCGCTTCGGCCTGCCCGCCGATGCCGCGGCGCTTGCCCGCCTCGACGCCGCGCTCGCCGGTGGCTGACCCCGTCGCCCTCGCCGCGCTCGCAGCCGATGCGGCCTTCGGCTGGCCGCATGCGCTTTATCGGCGCATCGGTCACCCCGTCGGCCTGTTCGCGCGCCTGATCGAGACGTGCGAGGTCCATTGGAACCGTCCCGACCGCGCGCCGAGCAAGCGCCGATGGCTCGGCATCGCAACGCTCTGCCTGTTGGTCCTCGTCGCGGGCGGGCCGGCATGGACCGCGCAGCATCTGGCCCTCACGCATCTCGGCCGATGGGGATGGATCGCGGTCGCGCTCATGGCTTGGCCGGCCCTCGCCCAGCGCAGCCTGTTCGACCATGTCCGCGCCGTGGCCGACGCACTCGAACGCGGGAACCTGCCGGCCGCACGGACCGCCGTCGGCGCCATCGTCGGCCGCGACACCGCGTCGCTCGACGAAAGCGGCATCGCGCGCGCCGCGATCGAAAGCCTTGCCGAAAGCTTCTGCGACGGCATCGCCGCACCATTGTTCTGGCTGCTGCTTTTCGGCCTGCCGGGGATCTGGATCTACAAGGCGGTCAACACCGCCGACAGCCTGATCGGCCACCGCGAGGCGCGCTGGCGCGCCTTCGGCTGCGCCGCCGCGCGGACCGACGATGTCCTGAACTATGTGCCTGCGCGGATCGCGGGCGCGCTACTCTGCCTCGCCGGGGCGGGCGGCTGGGCAACCCTATGGCGCGATGCGGGCAAGCACGCCTCTCCCAACGCGGGCTGGCCCGAGGCGGCGATGGCGGGCGCCCTGGGCCTTCGCCTTGCGGGGCCGATCGCCTATGACGGCGTGATGCACGACAAACCCTGGATCGGCGACGGCAGCATGACGGCGTCGGCTTTCGACATCGATCACGCGCTGCGCATCTACATGGGCGCCTGCGCGCTGCTGTGGCTGGTCGCGGGGGGCGTACAATGGGCGCTCTGATGCTGCAGGGTACCGGGTCGGACGTCGGCAAGTCGGTACTCGTCGCGGGGCTGTGCCGCCTGTTCGCCAATCGCGGCCTCGCCGTGCGCCCGTTCAAGCCGCAGAATATGTCGAATAACGCGGCCGTCACGATCGACGGCGGCGAGATCGGCCGTGCGCAGGCGTTGCAGGCGCTCGCCTGCCGCGTCGAGCCGCACAGCGACATGAACCCCGTTCTGCTCAAGCCGCAGGCAGACCGGACGTCGCAGTTGATCGTCCATGGCCGCGTTCGCGGCACGCTGGGCAGCGGCAATTTCCGCGCGGCGCGCGGCGCGCTGCTGGCCGAGGTCATGGAAAGCTATGAACGGCTGCGCGCCGGCTGCGACCTCGTCATCGTCGAGGGTGCCGGGTCGCCGGCGGAGATCAACCTGCGCACGGGCGACATCGCCAATATGGGCTTCGCGCGCGCCGCCGACGTTCCGGTGGTGCTGGTCGGCGACATCGACCGCGGCGGCGTGATCGCCTCGATCGTCGGTACGCGCGCGGTGATCGATGCCGAGGATACTGCGATGATCCGCGGTTTCCTGATCAACAAGTTTCGCGGCGACCCGGCGCTGTTCGAGGACGGCTATCGCGCGATCGAGACGCGGAGCGGCTGGCGCGGCTATGGCGTTATCCCCTGGCTCGCCGCCGCCGCGCGGCTGCCCAGCGAGGATGCGGTCGTCCTCGAAAAGCGCGCCGCGCCGGCCGAGGGACGCAAGGTCATCGCCTGTCCCATCCTGCCGCGGATTTCGAACTTCGACGATCTCGATCCGCTGAAGCTCGAACCCGGGGTCGATCTGGTCATGGTGCCCCCGGGCAGCCCGATCCCCGCCGATGCCGCCGCCGTCATCCTGCCGGGGTCGAAGGCGACGATCGCCGACCTCGCCGCGCTTCGCGCCGAGGGCTGGGACATCGACCTGATCGCGCACCATCGGCGCGGCGGACTGATCCTGGGGCTGTGCGGCGGATATCAGATGCTCGGGCGCCGCATCGCCGACCCGCTGGGGCTCGAGGGCGCACCGGCCGATGTTGCCGGGCTCGGCCTGCTCGACGTCGAAACGATGATGGCGCCCGCCAAGATTTTGCGCCGCGTTCGCGGGACCGCACTCGGCGCCGCAACCGAGGGTTATGAGATGCATATGGGCGACACCGTCCGCGGCGACGTCGCCCCTTTCGCGCGCCTCGAAGACGGCCGCGCCGACGGGGCGATCGCCGCGAACGGCACGGTCATGGGCAGCTATCTGCACGGCCTGTTCGCCTCGAGCGAATTGCGCGAAGCCTTTCTGGCGCGCATCGGTGTCGCTGCCGGCGGACAGGACTATGGCGCGAGCGTCGACGGCGCGCTCGACGCGATCGCGGCCGAGCTGGCGATGCATGTCGACGCCGATGCGCTGCTCGACCTGGCGTTCGCGCGATGACCGGGCGCAGCCTGTTCGTGCTCGGCGGCGCGCGATCAGGGAAAAGCCGCTATGCCCAGGCCCGCGCCGAGGCGCTGGCGGGCCGCCATTCCTACATCGCCACCGCCCAAGCCTTCGACGATGAAATGCGCGTCCGCATCGCGCAACACCGCGACGATCGCGACGCCCGCTGGCAAACGGTCGAAGCGCCGCTCGACCTTGTGGAGACGCTCGGCGCGCTCGACGCGCCCGACGCCGTCGTGCTGGTGGACTGCCTGACGCTCTGGACGTCCAACCTTCTGCTGGCGGAGCGTGACATCGGGCAGGCAGCGCAAGCGCTCGCTGCGGTCATCCCGCGGTTCAACGGCCATCTGATCCTGGTGGCGAACGAGACCGGCCTGGGGATCGTGCCCGAGAACGCCCTCGCCCGCCGCTTCCGCGACGAGGCCGGGCGCGTCAACCAGATGGTCGCGGCGGCCGCCGCCGAAGTCCAGATTCTCTTCGCCGGCCTTCCCATGCGCCTGAAGTGACGGCGGCCGGATTTGGCTGGTTGCGGACCGCCCGGTTTCGGATAGAGATCGCGGCAAGCGGCCATCGCGCGCGACGATATCCTCGCAAGAGTAAGCCATGACCCCCAATACCGCCAAGCGCGCCCTGTTGCTCCACAATGCGAAAGCGAGACAAGGCGAAAACGCGCTGGAGCCGGTGCGTTCGCGGCTCGTCGCGGGCGGCTTTGCCGTCACCGTCGAGCCGTTCGAAAATCTTCCGGAGATTGCGCGGGATATCACGCGGCTCCACCGGTCGGCGGATGTGATCGTCGTTTGCGGCGGCGACGGATCAATTTCGTCGGCGGCGGCGGCCGTGATCGAGAGCGGGCTGCCGCTCGGCATCATTCCGGCCGGCACAGCCAACGACCTTGCGCGGACGCTTTCAATCCCGCTCGATTTTGCGGCCGCCGCGGATGTCATCGTCGCGGGCCACAAGCGGCAGATCGACGTGGGGACGGTGAATGGCCACGCCTTCTTCAATGTCGCGAGCATCGGGCTCAGCAGCGACCTTGCGCAAAGGCTCGATCCGGGCATCAAGAAAAAGTTCGGGCGCCTCGGCTATGCCGTCGCCGCGCTCGGCATCCTCGCGGGAGCCCGGCGCTTTCGCGCGCGGATCGTCGAGAAGGGCCGCGCGACGACGGTAAAGACATATCAGATCGCGATCGGAAACGGGCGGCTGTACGGCGGAGGCAATGTCGTCGAGGAAACGGCTGCGATCGACGACGGCGCGCTTGATCTCTACAGCCTCGAAATGCGCAACCTCTGGAAGCTGGCGCTGATGGTTCGCGCCTTCCGCACCGGCACCCACGGCGCCTGGAACGAGGTCCGCACCGCGCGATGCGTCGAGTTTGACATCGAGACCCGCCGCCCGATGCCGATCAACACCGACGGCGAGATCGTCACCGCGACGCCCGCCCACTTTCGCGTGCTGCCCGCCGCCGTCACCGTTTTCACACCGCCAGACAGCGGCGCCGACATGCGGTCGCCGCTGCTCTATCATCGCTGAGCCAAGCTCGGGCTGAGATGGAATTCGCCCACAAGTCCGCCGCGGATTGGACCTGCGGCACGGTTTCGAGCAATGCTTCGGATCCGCTCTTGCCAAACTCCTCCGTATTTTGACGATTCGGATCCGCGGCATTGGGGGAGCATGCGGCAAGTCCCGGAAATTTCGGATCGAAGCCGCGGATCATGGCGACACGTTGCGAACGGCGCACACCGAGCAAAATCATGGCGCGCCGCGAGACGATGCGACATCGTCCGACCCACCCATTTTCAGTCAATTTTGCATGGAAAAGCGAGACGGCATGCGACCGCATGGCACATCCCGGAACGACCTGGCAGGGGCAGTAGGACTCGAACCTACGACCCTCGGTTTTGGAGACCGATGCTCTACCAACTGAGCTATACCCCTAGGCCGGACAGCGCCATTAGCCGGACAAGTCGGGCGGGGCAAGCCTTATAGCATTGCATAGCTTGCAAAGCATCGGCTGCCTGATATGCGGCCTTGCATGACCGCTGTCCGCGCCTCCGATCCGCCGCAAAATTATCTCGGCGGGATCGCGCTCCGGCTGCTCGCGATGCTCAGCCTGTCGGTGATGTTCGTGCTGGTCAAATATATCGACGCGGCGGGCATCCACCTCGTCGAAAGCCTGTTCTGGCGCCAGGCGCTGGTCCTGCCCCTGCTCGCCATCTGGGCGCTGACGCATGGCGGGCTGTCGATGTTCGCGACCCGGCGTATCGGCATCCACGCGCGGCGCGCGATGATGGGACTGACCGGCATGGCGCTCAATTTCGGCGGTATGATCTTCCTGCCGATGGCCGAGGCGACGACGATCAACCTGTCGGTTCCGATCATCTGCGTCTTCCTCGCCGCCGCGATCTTGGGCGAGCGCGTAGGGTGGCAGCGCTGGGGCGCGGTGTTGATCGGCTTTGCCGGCGTGCTGGTCGTGCTCAATCCGACGACGCTGCTGATGCAGGGCTTCGAGGGCGACCATGGCCTCGGCACGCTGATCGCGCTCGGCGGGGCGGTGATGACCGCACTGATCACGATCCAGGTCCGCGACCTCGGCCGCACCGAAAGCGCGATGACGATCGTTTTCTGGTTCAGCTTGATCTCGATGATCCCGCTCGGCATCGCCCTGCCCTTCGTGATGACCCCGCACAGCGCCGGCGAATGGGGACTGCTCGTCGGGCTCGGGCTGCTCGGCGCGGTGGTGCAATTGTCACTCACCGGCGCGCTGCGCCTCGCGCCGGTGTCGGTGGTGACGCCGATGGATTATTCGAGCCTGCTATGGTCGATCGCCTGCGGCTGGTGGTTCTTCGGCACCCTGCCCGCCGACACGACCTGGATCGGCGCGCCGCTGATCGTCGCGAGCGGGCTGTTCATTGCCTGGCGCGAGCATCGCCTGCATATCGAGCGACAGAAGGATATCGCCGCATGACAAGCCAAACGACCCGGGCCATCCTCTATCATTGCGCCGACGCGCGCTCGCTGCGTTGCCTGTGGGCGGTCGAGGAAACCGGGATCGACGTCGATCTCCATATCCTGCCATTCCCACCGCGCGCCTTTGCACCCGATTATCGCCCGGTGAACCCGCTGATGACGGTACCGGGCTGGGTCGAGGATGGGCGGCTGATGACCGAATCGGCGGCGATCTGCGAACGCATCGCCGAAGGCAGCCCGCTTGAGGTCCAACGGAGCGAAGCCGATTATTGGGACTATCGCAACTGGCTCCACCGCAGCGACGCCACCCTGACCTTCCCGCTCGCGATCATGCTGCGCTACACGCGTGTCGAAGTGCCCGAACGCCGGCTCGCGCAGGCGGTCGACGATTACAAAGCCTTTTTCGGCGGCCGCGCGAAGAGCATCGAGGCGGCGCTGGGCGACGGGCGCGAATGGCTGGTCGCGGGGCGCTTCACCATTGCCGATATCGTCATCGGCTATGCCGCTTTCCTTGCGACCACGCTGAAGGCCGACGACGTGCTGGGCGAGAAGACGAAGGACTGGCTCGCGCGCTGCATGGCGCGCGACGGGTTCGCGCGCGCGCGCGCGCGGCAGCAGGCCCGATAGCCGCGATCATCCTCCCGATTTCTTTTGGGATTGCCGCACCATGGCATTGGGCTAGGTTCGACGCGGTCGGGACCGCTTCAAGGGGGAAGATGATGCGAATGCGAATGGCTCCGCTTTTGCTGTCGCTTGCCTTGCTGGCTCCGCAAAGCGCACAGGCGCAAATACCGTCGGGCTGGACGCGGATCGACGATCGACTGCCGGCCGACGGCGGCGCGGCATCGACGATCGAATATCTGCTGACCAAGCTCAGGCTCGAGGCGGTGCCGGCAGCGCCGACCGACATCGACCATGAGGCATCATATAAATTCAACGGCTCGCCCTGGCCCTTCGCCTATTTTCAGGGCGGCGACGGCAGCATAAGGAACAGCAGCTTTCCCTTCCACCCATCGGCCGATTTCGAGACCGTCTGCACCGCGCTGATCGACGCCGAAGCGGCCCGCGTCTTCAGCGACGATGTGCGCAAGGGGCTAGGCATAAAGCTGCGACCGGTTCCGATGGCGCGGAGCTGGCTCCTGCCGGTCGAGGAGCGCCCGAGCGACCGTTATGCACGCCCGCTGGTACTGGCATCCAAAACGACATGGGGCAGGGAGCAGCAGGGCGACACGACATTCTATAATATCGCGCTGCACGCAGGCGACCTGGTCAATAAGGAGAGGTTTCCGCCCTATGAGAGCGAAAGTGATTTTCGGTCGGAATGGGTGAACCGTGTCCTGACCACGATCACCTATCGCAGCGACAAGGGCGAATGTTTCATGGGCGGTCACTGGGGCGGTCTGCGCATCCGGATTCCGGTGACGATCGGCGCGCGCGATATCGCCGATCGCCCGCAAACCGCGGCAGCCCCCAAGGCCAGGGAAAATCGCGTCGCGCGGCCAAGGACGGGCGGCCCCGTACTCACCCGCACCGGTCCGCCGCCGCCGAAACCCGAAGCGCCGCAGAGCATCGTCCACAAGCCCGGCGAACGTCCCAAACCACCCGAAGCCCCGAAGCTGCCGCCCTGCCCGCAAGGCATGTCGTGCGCCGTCGGCGAAGGCGCCCCGCCGACCCCCGAGGGCCTCGCCTATATGGAAAAGATGCGCGCCTATGAGGCGGAGGTGAAGGCGTTCGAAGCCGGCGAAGCCGCCCAGCGACAGGCCGTCGCCGATCTGAACAAGCAGAAACAGGCCGAATATTCGGCGCAGCTCGCCGCGGCCGAAAAGGAGCATGCCGACGCACTGGCCGCGCGCCAGGCAAGGATCGATGCCGACAACGCCGCCTATCAGGCGCAGTTGAAGGCTCATCAGGCCGAAAGCGAGCGCATCCAGCGCGAACATGACGCGGCGATGGCCGAATGGCGGCGCAAGAGCGCCGCCTGTCTGGCCGGCGATATGTCGCAATGCGCGAACAGCGACGACAAATAGGGGCACGCGATGGATTTGGGACTGGCCAGCGAACCGATCGTCATCGTTGGCGGGACGCAGGGCATGGGTTATGCGACCGCGATGCAGCTTGCCGAGGAAGGCGCGCGCCTTGCGCTGATCGCGCGCGACGTCGAGCGCGGCGAGGCGAAGGCGGCGGCGCTGCGCGCGCGCGGTGCCGAGGTCATCGTGCGCGGCGCCGATGCGACGCGGCCCGGTGACGTCGAAACCGCGATCGGCGCGGCGGCCGATCATTTCGGGCGCCTCTATGGCCTCGCGGTTACCGCCGGGCCGGTGCTCAGTCATGGCAGCTTCGAAGAGGACGGCGACGCGGCGTGGGAAGCGAGCTTCCAGGCGGTGCTGATGACCAGCGTGCGCGCGTGCCAGGCGGCGCTGCCCGTCATCGCCGCGTCGGGCGGCGGCGCGGTGGTGCTGACCGCTTCCTATTCGACCCGCGCCGCGGCGGCGCATCTCTATCCCTATGTCGCGATGAAATCGGGCATCGCCGCGCTGTCGAAGAATCTGGCCATCGCCTATGGGCCGAAGGGCGTGCGCGTGAACTGCGTCGCGCCCGGCGCGGTGGCGACCGAGGCGCTGGCATCGGCGACCGAGCAGGCGGTGGCGGCCTATGGCGGCGATCCCGAAGCGGCGCTCGACCGCTGGATGACCGAGCAATGGGGAATGAAGGTCGCGCTGGGCCGCGTCGGGCGCCCGCACGAACTCGCCGACCTGTTCGCCTTCCTGCTATCGAAGCGGGCCGCCTATATGACCGGCGCGATCATCAACCAGGATGGCGGTACGCAATTCTTCTGAGCCTCCGCCGGCTGTCGTCACGAGCAGCGGCACATCTTGGATCGGCTGGCGGCAATAATCGCCGTCGACGAGGATCGCGGCCTCGACCGCGGGGGTGCGCGCGGTTTCGGTCGTGCAGTTCGGCAGGCGGAACTGGATCGGCGGCAGCTTGGCCCGCACATAGCGCCCCGCAAATTCGGGCTTGTCCTTGAGCCGGAAGCGGCGGACCACGAGCCGCTCGACGATCTCGTCGAGCGTCGGCGACGCCGAGCGCGTGACGACGACATGCAGCACACGGCCATTCGGCGCGATGACCGCCTCGGCCTCGACGACGCCTTCGCTTTCCTCGCGGATCGCGCGCGCCGGATAGTCGTCCGCCGTGATGAACGGCTGGAAATTCGCCATCTGCAGCGCGCCGCCGTCGAGCAGCCCGCCCTCGCGCGCATAGGCAGCGGCCATCACCGCGTCGGCACCCGGCTCCCGTTTCATGATCAGGCGGCCGAGGCTGGCCCAACTCGTGGTTCTTTCGGCCTCGCTGCCACGGCGCAGCGCCGTGTCGAACCAGCGCAACAGCGGGGCGCGGTCACCATCGGCTCCGAGGACCGCATATTGGGTGAGGTCGCGGGCGGCCGCGATCTGCGCGTCAGATGCGGGTGTCGAGAGCTTCGCGACGAGGCGCGGCCACAGGAGCGCACGGGTCGCCGCCCCACCCGGCTCGGGCTTGGATGCCCAGGATTGGAGGCGCTGGCGCGCCGCCTGCGCGACGGCCGCGTCGGGGCTGTCGAGGCGCGGCGCCAAGATCGGCAGCAGGAGCAGGCGCGCCGCGTCGTCATATTCGGCAGCGCGGACGAGCAACGCCTCGGCACGTACCGGATCTGCTGCTACCTGTTTGCCGTCGAGCAACAACCGCCCGGCGCGGGTCCAGTCGCGGCTGTCGTTTCCCGCCTCCATCATGGTCACGGCGCGCGCCGCGTCGTGCCGCGGCGACAGCGGGTCGAGCAACGCTTCGAGCAGGATCGCGCGATGTTTCCAACCCTCGCGCCGCCCGGGACTGTCGACATAGGCCCAGATATCGTCGCGCGCGATGAACGCGCGTTTCTCCTCGGATGACGATGGCGGGGCGTCGCCGACGCCATAATAGTCGCCGCGCACCCACAGGATGCGCCGAAGCTCGGCGAGTTCGGCAGCGTCGGCCGGCTCGCCGCGCTCGTCGAGGAACCGTGCGAGCTGCGCGACCGTATCGACATCGTCGGCGGTCAGCGCCTTGCCGTCGATGACGCGGCGCGTGACGTCGATCGCCAGCGTCCGGTCCCGGCGGCAACCGCCCTCGCCGTCCCAAAGCTGCCATGCGACTTCGGCAAGGGTGTCGCTGTCGGCGCGCTTGGCGGCGAGCAGCTTGTCGAGGTTGTCGCGATGACGCGCAGCGGCGCGGCAGAGCCCCACCAGCTGCCGGGCGCGGCGTTGCCGCTCGCGCATTTCCCTGGGGGTGAGTTCGTGAACGGTGACGACGGTCACCGGGACGGCCGAAGCGGCGACCGGCGCGGTCATCAGCGCATATGCCAAGCCGAACGTCATCCGACCTCCCCGCCGCCCCTCGCCGAATGTCGGAGGCGTGGCATCATCCTAGGCGCGCCGCCCTCGCCTCGCAAGACGACGGCGGAGCGGGCGCTAAAACCACATATCGCGCACGCAGCGGCCGTCGCTCGGCAAATCGTCGAAACTGTCGAGGCCGTCGAAATGGTCGATCGGCAGGTCGGCGACCGCGTCGGGTTCGGCGAGGCGGATGTTGACCGCCATGCGGCGCCGTCCGTCCTCATCCAGCCGCAGGCCGCGCCAGGCAAGCACGCAGCCGCAGCTCGGGCAGAAATGGATTTCGAGCGCGGGATCGGCCTTGCCGCGGCGCGCGAAGGTCGTCGTCGGCCCGTCCATCCCGATGCGCTCGTCTTCATAATCATAGGCCCATAGCGCGCCATAACGCCGGCACAGGGTGCAGTTGCAGGCGGTGATCGACCCCGGATCGCCGGCGAGCGTCCAACCCGCATTGCCGCACAGGCAGCGCCCTTCGAGGGGCGACCTGCCGCCTGTCAATTGACCATCCGCTCGCGCCCCTCCCAATAGGGCGCGCGCAGGTCCTTGCGCAGGATCTTCCCGCTCGCGTTGCGCGGCAGCGCCTCGATCACATCGACGCTGCGCGGCGCCTTGAACGCGGCGATGCGTTCGCGCGCCCAGGCGATGATGTCGCCCTCGTCGATGCTCATCCCGGGCTTGGGAACGACGACCGCCTTCACCGTCTCGCCCCATTTCTGGTCGGGGATGCCGATCACCGCGACCTCCTGCACCGCCGGGTGGCCGAAGATCGCGCTCTCGACCTCGGCCGGATAGACATTCTCGCCGCCCGAGATGATCATGTCCTTCATCCGGTCGTGGATATAGAGATAGCCGTCCTCGTCGAGGTAGCCGGCGTCGCCGGTGTGGATCCAGCCGTCGCCGGTCATCGTCTTCGCCGTCGCCTCGGGCAGGTTCCAATAGCCGATCATGTTGTTCGACGAGCGCGTCACGACCTCGCCGACCGCGCCCACCGGCACTTCCTGTCCGTCGTCGCCGAGGATGCGGATTTCGACGCCGGGCAGCGCCTTACCCGCCGAGCGCATCCGCTGGTTACCCTCGGGATCATGATCCTCGGGCGGCAGCATGCAGATGGTGCCGGTCGTCTCGGTCATGCCATAGGCTTGGATGAAGTCGGCGCCGAACATCTTGATGCACTGGCGCAGCAGTTCGAGCGGGATCGGCGCGGCGCCATAGAGGATATATTTGAGACGGCTGAAATCGGTGTCGGCGCAGCGCGGGTGGAGCAGGAGCATCTGCAGCGCCGCGGGCACGATGAAGAAGCGCGTCACGCCATGCTGTTCGACCGCGTCGAACACGCCGTCGGGGTTGAATTCTGCGAGCACGACGCCGGGCAGCCCCGCCGCGAGCGCCATGATGCCGAGCCCGGTACCGCCGATATGCGCGCAGGGCATCGCGACCAGCACCGCCTCGTCATCCTCCCATTTGGTATAGGGCAGGTCGAGGTCGCTCGAATTGCGGCGGAGCGCGAACAGATTGCGGTTCGACAGCACCGCGCCCTTGGGATTGCCCGTGGTGCCCGAAGTATAGAGCTGGAGCACCGCGTCGTCGGGACCCGATCCCTCGAAAGCGATGCGCGGGGTCGCGGCGATCAGCGCGCGCGCCTCGGCATCGCCCAGGATGCGCGGGCCGTGGTCGAGCTTGCCGGCCAGCTGCTGCGGCACCGCCTCGAAACCCGGGCCGGTGAACAGCATCTTCGCGCCGGTGTCGTTGAGGACATAGGCCCACTCGGCGGGCGACAGGCGCCAGCCGATCGGCGCCATCACGATACCGACACGCGCGGCACCAAAGAAGAGCTGGAAATACAGGTCGCTGTTCTTGCCGATCCAGGCGATGCGATCACCCTTTTGAAGGCCCGCGCCGATCAGCGCGCTCGCGACCTTCGCAGTC
The DNA here is from genome assembly GCF_001990265.1 of Sphingopyxis sp. KK2. Taxonomy (GTDB): domain Bacteria; phylum Pseudomonadota; class Alphaproteobacteria; order Sphingomonadales; family Sphingomonadaceae; genus Sphingopyxis. Next base: position 21,686 of record NZ_LYVN01000025.1, on the reverse strand, counting down.
AGATCGTCGAGTTCGGCATAGCTGAATTCGCGATCCTCCTCGCGCAGCGCGAGGCGGCCGGGACGGTCGGTTGCCCAATGATTGAGGAACTCGTCAAAGGTCAGAAGGTCGGCCAGCGCTTTCATCATTCTCTCCCGGATGCCGTTCGCGGCAATTCTCAGGCCTGATAACAATGCTTCGCCCAGCTTGGCAAGCGGTCAGCACGTCATCCGGGCGTCCGGACATCTTTGCGTATACTTCGCTGCCTATGCAATGCCGAACGAACATGGCGTTGGTCGAATGATGTCGCGCATTGGACCAGCACGGATTGCACCACGCGACGGCCAACTTATTGCGAGCGTTCGGCAATCGCCCTATGGTGGATTATCGACATAACACAGACGGGCGCCCGCCCGCACGGAGACCGATGTGACCAAGACCCGCCTTTCGCTGCTGTTGCTCGCCTCGGCGCTGACATTTCCCGCCGCCGCACAGACGAACGGCGATCCCGAAATCGTCGTCACCGGCCGCTCGCTGAAGGAGACCGCCGACGCGCTCGCGGCCTGCCTTGCGCGCAACTGCCCGCCCGACGAGGATGTCGCGGCGTCGCTGGCGCATGCCGAGAACCAACTGCTGCAGGGCGATTACAAGGATTCGCGCACGACCCTGCTCAAGTCGATCGGCCGTAACCGCAAATATGGCGAAAAATATCCGGTCGAAGTCTCCGACCTGTTCCGCGCCAACAGCCGCGTCGCCGAACATGTCGGCGAGGCGAAGAATTTCCAGCTGTCGGTGCTCGACATGCGCAACACGCTGAAGGCCGGGCTCGGCGAAAAGGATCCGCGCGTGATGGTCGCGCAGATCGAAGTCGGCGACAGCCGGGCCAAGCTGGGCTTCCCCGACGAGGCCGAGCGCATCTACAAGGATGTCGAGAAGGACGCGCTGGCCAATGGCCAGAACCGCGTCGCGATGTTCGCGCGCGTGCGCCAGGCGCTGCTCGTCCAGACGCGCGCCGAGGCATCGAACCTCGACAGCGATTACAAGGAAGCGCGCGAACTGCTCGACAACATCATCGCGCACCCGCTGCCCGGTGCCGAGGAATTCGCGATGGCGGCGCAGGTGATGCGCGCGCGCACCGATCGCAAGAAGGGCGATGCCAGCTCGACCGAAGCGATCCTGCGCGAATTCGCCGCGCGCGGCGGCGCAAGCCGCCCGGTGCTGCTGTTCAGCGAGCCGATCAAGCGCATCGACCTGTCGCAAGATGCCGGCAACAACCAGCCCGCGCCCAACACGCTGCTGCGCCTGACCGCGCTGAACAGCGTCGGCAAATGGGCCGACGTCGGTTTCTGGATCGGCGCCGACGGACGCGTCGCCGATATCGAAGTGCTGCGCAGCGAGGGCACCAAGCAGTGGCTGAAGCCCGTGTTCGACCAGATCAAGACGCGCGTCTATGCGCCGCTGCGCCGGACCGACAACGACGCCTCGCCGGGCTTCTACATGATCGAGCGCTATACGCTGACGGCGCGCTGGACCGACGATGCGACGGGCACCAACATGCGCCGCCGCGAGGCGACGCCGCGCATCGAACGGCTCGACATCACCCCCGAAAACTACCAGCGGCCGGTCGTGGACGAGAAGAATCCGGCCTGACCGACGCCGCGGGCGACACGTCGCGGCGGCTGGTCGCGCGAGCTCGGCTGGCAAATGGGCCAATGTCGGATGCTCGCTCACCCCATCGGACAAAGCGTCCGGCATCGGAGTGCTGCGCTCGAGCGGCGGGACCGCGAGGCTCGACGCGGCGCCACGCATCTGCAACGCCTCATCCATGCCCCTTCAAGGCCGGCGCGACGGAGTCAATCGCGGCTTCCTCATGGCCGAGCGCTATTCGCTGACCGCGCGCTGGACGACGATGCTACCCGCAGCCGTACACGCCAACGCAAATTCATGCCGCGTATCGAACGGCTGGACATCACGCCCGAGGATCATACGCGGCAACTGGCATCGGGGCCCTCGAACCGATCCGCGCCTAGCCCTGGCGACGAAAGTGCTACGTCAGGTTGTTCGTGGACATCATCGCCGTTCGGCGAAGTCCAATCTGCGGCGACTGCCGCGTCCTTGGCCACATGAAGGTCGCGCACCCGATGGTAGCGCGAAAGCGCTCTGGACCACAAACAGAAACCGCCCTAACCTTGATCTCATCCGTCCGTCTGTGCGGACATTTTATGACGGCGATGGGGCGTGTTTATGTACAGCAGGTTCAAATGGAGCCCAAAATCCTGCGGGCGGCTTGCCATCCTAAAGAAGTTCGAGCCTCTTCAGCCATTCCTGATGATGGCCCTTGTCGAGAAGATTGGAGCAAGGACATTTTTGGATGTCGGGGCTAACGTCGGCATCTACGGAATATTGGTCGCCAGCATTCCGACGATCGAACGAGTATTGACTTTCGAACCTTCCCAAGAAACGCTAATAGAACTTAAAAAAAACATTGACCTAAACGGATTTCAGAAAAAAATTTCAGTATATCCCAACGCCGTTTCTAGTGAAATTGGCAAAGTAAACTTTGGCATCATAAGCGCACTGTCCGGTGCAAACAGCGTCATAAGCACATCGATCCATGATCCGGACAAAGTGACGCAGGAAATATTCGTTGAATCCATAACGTTGGACAGCCTCGCCTTGGCGGACGATGGCTTCCCGGTGTGTATGAAGATCGACATCGAGGGGCACGAGCTAAAGGCGCTGGAGGGCGCGCGCAACTTGCTAAGGTCACGAAAGATCGTGATTCAATATGAAGCCTATGACCGCTCGAACGATGAACTTGGCGTTTTTTTGAAGTCGCTTGGGTTTGGGCCGATCGCAAATATCGGTCCGGATCATTATGTGACGAACGATCCAACGATCGCCACCCCCGAGTTCGCCCTCTCGGTGATCGAGATTGCAGCGCAATTGCAAATTGACGACAATCATGCCCCTCCTGTCCCAATGCCTCATCCGCCACTTCGTGTAAAAGGACCAGCAGGCATCGCAATCGAATTGACCGGACGCAGTCGCAACATCGCGCAACGTTTCCTAAGAGTAAGCAATAGCTAGGTATTTATTCCCGGCATCAGGTAGATCGAATACAGGATGTGTCGATCTGGCCTTACGTCCTGCATATGCAGGTATGCCGGCAGGACGTAAGCCCGCCGAACGCCTTCGCATATCATCGACAGGTCACGCGAAAGCAAGGGGACAGAACTCACCGCCGACGCAATCTACTTCGGTTCAGGAAAGCCGAAATGATCGAACATAGCCGCGATCCGATAGTCATTATGTCCACCGAACAGATTCTTGGCGGCGAGCGATTCATCCTCGGGATCGCCCCAGATGATTTCTTCGAACCGGCTTGGAACGCGTCGATGCGGGAACCCAGCCATCCGTGCCATCCAGAACAACCATACGTCATCCGCATCGCGACATATGTCCATGAACAGGCTTGCGTCAAATACCTCGGCATGGAGCGAGTTTGGCGGATATAGGATACCGCCCATACCCGTCGGGAATATCAACTTTTCTCGGCCCTGATCCTCCGTCGCGGATATGTTGAAGGGCCAAGAGCTGTATTTTTCGAACCCCTGCTCGTTTTTCCGGACGACAGCCAGATGGGCGCGATATCCGACTACATGATCTGGATATCGCTCATGCTCTTTGACCAATCCGTCGAGCCAATGGCGATCATAGAATACATCGTCGTCCGCGGTAACGATGATCGAGGTCGGAAACATCGAAAGCGCCGGCACGATCTTTTTATACGACCGCCAGTCCGGGCAGGTCGCGATCCGCAACCCCGCGTCCCGCAAGGCGAGGACATCCGCCGGCAACAAGGGGAAATCTGCTTCGGCCACCCAAAGGATCACGACGTCCGCTCGGACGGCTTGGTCCAGCAGCGACTTCAATGTCTTGGACAGATTTACGAAGCGAGGCGGGTAGGAGGTCAGCGAAATGACAAGCTGCTCGGGCAGCTCGTGACGCGTCCCGCGGATGCCGGAGAAACGCCTCAGCGAACGCTCCACGCGTGAGCGGCGCCACTTCCTGCGCCAGCCATGATAGAGGCGAGACGCCAATGTCCTCATGTCCGGCGACCCAGCGGTCTCGAATCGGTACGAAGCGCCCTCATGTTCGATCGCGCCGGAAAATATTGATCATGACATAATTCAACGCCCACCGCCCAGTCGGGGTCAGTAAAAAGAGCGCAAGACAGATCGAATAGGCGATCGCGAAGCTCAGCAAGAGCAACCCGATACCGTCCATCCAAAAGGGCAGGATCGACGTCACGCCAAACGCGACGACAAAATAGGCCCAGCTCATCAGAAAGATTTCCCACAGGTCCCGTCGCAAAACCGCCGTTCCCCGCGTGCAATAGGCAAACAGAACCGGCATGCGAAGGCTCGCGCTCGCGAAAAATGAGATCGCGACGCCCTTCGCGCCCCAATTCACCCCAATGAAGAAAGCGACAACCGTGAACACCACCGAAAAGGCCGTCCACTTCATCAATTCCTGAACCCGGCCGGCCAGCATGAAGAGCCATCCGGTCGAATTCGAGATGGCCTGGAATATACCGACCAGCGACAGCCAGAAAAATATGTCCGCGGCCGCTTCCCATTTCGCGCCCAGGATAAGGGTGACGGCAATGTGCGACAGAAGCCCCGCAACGGCCATGCCGGGGGCGATTAATACGGTGACCGCTCCAATTGCGCCCGTGTATGTTGCCCTGAACGCCTCTTGGTCGGATTTCAGGTCACGAAGGACCGGCACCATGATCTTGGCGAGTGGCGCATTGAGCAACTCCATCGGTATCATCATCAAGCGGTAGCTTCGGTCGTACAGCCCGAGTTGAAAGGGCCCCCAAACCCGGCCAATGAGGATGTTGTCAAAGCTCCTGATGAAGAAGTTCATGAAATTCGACGCAAATACGCGAGAACTATACCAGATCAGATGCCGCGCCGGCGACAGGTTGAGCGTCGGCCGATAAATTGATCGCAGCTTGATCAGAAAATATCCGGACTGAACGACCGAATTCATCGCAAAGCCGATCCAGAGAGCCCAATAGCTCTCCAATACCAATGCCGCTGCGACGGTCGATGCGAATTGCGCACCAAAGGCAAGCAGGCTTGCAAATGCCATGTCGGCGAACATTCGATTTCGGTTCGCAATCGCCGAACTTTGCAGGCTGATCCCCACTAGGAAGGACGGAATGGCCGATGCGCATATGAGCAAGGTCGGCCGCAGATCGCCATAAAAATAGCCCGCCCCGACCCCGAGCAGAAGCAACATCGCGGAGGTGACCACGGAACAAAGCAAGAAGAAGGAAAAACTTCCGCGCAACTCTTCCGGCGAAAGCGAGTCAGCTTGCACGAGCGCCTGGCTCAGTCCCAGGTCGCGAAAGATCGACATGAAGCTGATGACCGGCATGGCCATCGCGAACACGCCGAACTGCTCAGGACTTAGAAGCCGAGCAGTGATCAGGAATAGAAAGAAATTTCCGATTGCGATAATGATTTGAGACGCAAACAGAAAAGATCCGGATAACATTATCCGTTGTCATTCTTCTTGTAAAAGAAGAAATCGGCGAAGGATGTATTTTTGATATCATCAGCCGAATAGGGGTATTTATTCGGAATATGGTCCACCAGATCGAAATCTTTTCTATTTCGCTCAACCCATTCAGAAAACAACCGGTGCTTCACGTGACGGTTCGGCCAAGCCATATCAGAATTGCTGGAATATATGATGACGAAGTTTTTCGACGAATCAAATAACCCGGACATATAGTCATCGAACACATCATCTTCTATCAGATGATAAATCACATCCAGAGAAAGAGAGAGGTCAAATCGAGCATCCCTGGAAATGTCCTGCATCAGGACGAAGGAATAATTCTCCTTGTGCGCGAAGGAATTCCGTACACTCTCAAGGATGGTCGGCGACACGTCGACGCCAACATATTCCTTATACTCTATTTTCGAAAGCTGATGCCCGTCCCCGCACCCAAATTCCACAACCGATTGAATGTCGTGCTTTTCCAGAAAGTCGCGGATGATCTCGGCCTTGAAATCGGCGAGACGGTCGTAGGAACCGGCCCCGCTGTTCCCTCCCTTCACATATCGGTTTTCCCAATATTTCGACGACGAAAACGGCGCCGCGCCAGCCTTCCGGGATTGGGAAAAAATCGATTGCAGCCTGGAAAGCATATTGTTCAACATCGATGACCCTGCTTGGCAAACGGCACCGTCCGCGCGGGGGTGCGATGGGGGAGATAGCCCCACTAGCCTGCTACCAACGAGGCGACAATCTCAAATCTTGTGGCTCGGCACCGGCGCTTCCGACAGCGTTATCCGGTCGAAATTCAAACCTGCCACGAGGCAAAAGCTTTGCCCGTCAAGGCTCGAAGCCGCTCGACGTCCGGGCTGAAACGCTCCTTGTACCTCTCGACTTCCGCCGGCGACAGCGTGCGCTTTGTCAGACGAGGGAACAGGCGCCGACTTATGCTGCGGTTGCTTAAAGCGGCGTTCAAATCGAACGGGAGCACCCGGCGCGCGACTCTGTAGGGCAAGGAGGCTTGCCAACGGACGGGGACACCGTTCGACGCGTTGTCGTTCGTCACAAAGTCATAGGCACCCATGTCTTCGAGCGGCGCCAAACCCAAAAACCTGTGTATCTCGCCCATCGTTTCATATCGCCGATTCAGAAGATCGTAGGAATCGACAACAAGAATCTGCTCCTGGGAAAAATATTCGAGATAAAGTTCCAGCTGGTAGAAATATAGACCGGTCAGGACGTGATTTTCTATTCGCTCGGCCTGCTCCTTACCGGCGGGCAATTCGCCGTGATAATTTTCCACTTCATGCGACAGAAGGCGGTCAATCGGATCCCGTACCAGATAGATGATTTTGACGTCAGGAATCAAAGACCAAATCCGACCAGGCGCCCCAATGAAACGGGGGGCGTGACGCTTCGAATAATTTTGCGACGACTCACCACGGATCGGTGAGTTGACCGGAAAGTTACGCATGTACCACTCGACGGATTTGCCGTAATTTGACCCCGCAAACCAATTCAACTCCTTCTCCTCGGACATGAAGATGTCAGGGTGAAGCGACAGATAATCGTGCAGGCTGCTGGTCCCGCATTTCATGGCGCCGATAACGAGCAAATTCGGTAGATACATGCTTTAAGGTCCTGTTCGCGCGCGCGACGAGGCAGATTCCGTCGCTTACCACGCGCTCCAACCGTTTGAGATGGGCCCCTATCCGTCGGCCCCGGCTGATGCTTAACTGTCCGCTCGCCTCCGCTCCGTCAAGGTGAGATCAAGGACTGAGACTTTGCCGAGGCTGTTTCTCAGGCTCATCTCGCATCGCCAACCGGCCGCACGCCCACCTCGCCTTTTCTGGCTATGCGTGGATGCAGATTCTCGCATGTGTGCCAGCGCGTTGACGGCACGTTGACCGTCCATCGACGCGCGGTTCAACCTCAACCACATCGAGGCACCCGGCCATTCCCGACGCAAAATTAGGGCCGCCGATACAGCAGCATCAGATTGTTCGCGGGCATGTTCCTGACCTCCGCCAATGCAAAGCCTTTCGCTTCAGCCACTTCGGTCACATCCTCCAGCCACCTTACGCCCCACTCGCCATTCCGCGCCTTCAGGCTTTCGTCAAATGCCAGATTGCTGGGTGCGGTTGGGTAGTCCTTACGAAAGTAAGGGCCGTAAAGGATCAGCGGCGCACCCTTATGGAGAAGCTTTGCGCCTTGGGTTAAAAGCCCGAGCGTCGCCGCCCACGGGCTGATATGTACCATGTTGATGCACAGCATCGCATCGGCGCGACCGACGGGCCAGACGCGCGCGGCGGCGTCGAGCGCGAGCGGCGGCGCGACATTGGCGCGGCCGGCTTCGGCGCTCCATGCGGCGATCGATGCCAGCCCCGCCGGATCGGGATCGCTCGGCTGCCAGTCGAGCTGCGGGAAGGCGGCGGCGAAATGCACCACATGCTCGCCCGACCCGCTCGCGACTTCGAGCACGGTGCCACGCGGCGGCAACCAGTCGGCCAACACGGCGGCGATCGCATCGCGGTTGCGCGCCGTCGCGGGCGCATGGCGCTTCGCGGCCGGATCGCCGTCAGCCGGAAGCCACGGCTGCGGCGTCACGATTGCGCCTTGGCCTTCGCACGCGCGCGGCGTTCGCGAACGGCCAGCCAGGCGAGCAGACCGACCGGCCCGACCATCAGGGTCAGGAACAGGAAGGGCAACTGCACGATGCGACTGAACCCCTTGTTGTCGGCGTCGCGCGCGATCCACAGGCCCGTGAACAGGTCGAAGGCGAGATAGTGGATCCAGCCCAAGGTCGTCCCGCCGGGTGTGGCGAACAGCTTCATGACGCCGGCGAGCGTCGTGAAGCTGCCGCCGCCGGGGCCGCCCTGATCGATCGTACCGGTCAGGAATCCGATCAGCAGCACGGCATAGGCAAGGCTAAGCAGGAACACGCCCATATAGAGGATCAACGCCAATATCTTGGGCCCGCGCGGCAGGAAGGCTAGCGCGATCCAGCCGCCGAAGGCCCAATAATTGGCGAGTAAAAACAGCGTGTCCCAGCTCATGGCTCATCCTTGGTTGCGGCAGGGTCGGCGATCTCGACCCAACGATAGCGGCGCGCGAACAGCCCGATGCTGATCGGCAATGTCGCATAGATCATCGGTGCGAAAGGGATGGTCGCGCGAAAGAAGGTCAGGATCGTCGACACGATCCCGGTGGCGACGAGGATCAACCAGATAAATACCTGGCCCTGCGCGGCGCGGCGCGCCTGTGCATCGAGATCGGGGTTCTGCTTGGCGACGGCGAACAGCCCGGCGGTGATCAGGGACATCAGGACAAAGCCCGCGCCATAGAGTGCGAACATCTGACCGAGACGGCCGTCATAATCGTCAGCGCTCCCCGTCAGCAACGCGGCGAAGCTCGACGCCATCGCGCGCAGCGGGTGCACATAGAGCAGCACGGTGAAGACGAGCGCGAGCGTCAACAGCAGAAACCGCCAGTCGCCCTCGCCCGCGAGCCGGCGCGCGCGAACATGCGCGAGCCAGAACATCGCGATGATCGCGAAGGCGATGACAAAGCTAGGCGCGCCGGCGAGCGCGGCTTCGAGCTGGCGAAAGTCAGGCGCCATGCCGCCGGTGCCGGCGACCATCAACGTCACCGCAAAGGCAAAGGCCGCATCGGTAAAGGCGTCGAGCCGATCCTGTCCGCTGGTCATCGCCCCCTCCCCGTCGTGCCCCTGCCTGTGTGCCAGTCCTAGATGACCGCGCCAAGCCCGAACAGCGCGAGGCCCGCGAGCAGCGCGGCGAGCCCCGCGAGCATGACCATCAGCGTCAGCCGCGCGCTCGAACCGCGACCCGACACCCAGAAGGCGACCGCCCCGCCTGCCCCGATCGCGAACAGCGGAGCATAGACGAAGGCCCAGTCATAGCCGAACTCGCGGCGCACGCGAACCAGCTCCCATTGCTCGACGACAAGCCCATAGAGCGTGATCGCGGCGATCCAGCCGATGATCGCAACGAACAGGAAGGACGCGCCGGTGACGAGGCAGCCGGCGCCGTCGCGCGGCGCGGCGCGATCCCCCTCTTCGGTCAACTGCCGCCGATTTCGCTCAGCGACGGTTCGCCCGGCGCGACCGCGGGTTCGGACCAGCCGAGGACCGGGCTGCGCGCCGCGCGCGTTTCGTCGAGCCGCGCGCGCGGCGCGAAATACGGCGCCGACTTCAGCGCGGGATCGCCATTCTTCGCGCGCATCGCGACGCTGCGCAGCGCCCCGATGAACTGGTCGAGCACCGCCTTGCTCTCGGTCTCGGTCGGTTCGATCAGCATCGCACCATGGACGACGAGCGGGAAATAGACCGTCATCGGGTGATAGCCCTCGTCGATGATCCCCTTGGCAATATCGAGCGTCGAGAAGCCTTCGGCGAGGCCGTTGTCCGTAAACAAGGCCTCATGCATGCACGGCCCCGAACCGCCGAACGGCGCCTCGAGGATGTCGTCGAGGCTGCGCAGGATATAGTTGGCGTTGAGCACGGCGTCCTCGGCGACCTGCTTCAGCCCGTCGGCGCCATGGCTCAGGATATAAGCGAGCGCGCGGGTGAACATGCCCATCTGGCCGTGGAAGGCGGTCATGCGGCCGAAGGTGTCGGGATGCTCTGCGCCCGCGCTTTCCTCTTCGACCAGCTTGAACGACCCGTCGGCGTAGCGCGCCGCATAGGGGATCGGGCCATAGGGCGCGAGCGCCTCCGACAGCACGACCGGACCCGAACCCGGGCCGCCGCCGCCGTGCGGGGTCGAGAAGGTCTTGTGCAGGTTGATGTGCATCGCATCGACGCCGAGGTCGCCCGGACGCACCTTGCCAACGATCGCGTTGAAATTCGCGCCGTCGCAATAGACATAACCGCCCGCGGCATGGACCGCGTCCGAGATTGCCTTCATGTCGCGCTCGAACAGCCCGCAGGTGTTCGGGTTGGTGATCATCACGCCCGCGACATCGGGACCGAGCCGCGCCTTGAGCGCCTCGAGATCGACGCGGCCCTCGGGGGTCGCGGGAATGTCCTCGACGCGAAAGCCGGCAAAGGCTGCTGTCGCGGGATTGGTGCCATGCGCGCTTTCGGGGACGAGCAGCACGCGCCGGTCCTCGCCGCGCGCCTCGAGCGCCGCCTTGATGCAGAGGATACCGCACAGCTCGCCATGCGCGCCGGCTTTCGGCGTCATCGCGACGCCGTGCATGCCGGTGAGCTTGATCAGCCACATCGCGAGCTCGTTGATGACGCCAAGCGCGCCCTGCACCGTTTCCTGCGGCTGTAGCGGGTGGATGTCGGCAAAGCCCGGCATCCGCGCGACCTTTTCGTTGAGGCGCGGATTATGCTTCATCGTGCAGCTTCCTAGCGGGAAGAGGCCGAGGTCGATGGCGTAGTTCTGGCGGCTGAGACGCGTGTAATGGCGCACCGTTTCGGATTCGCTGAGTCCGGGCAGACCGATGGTTTCGGTGCGGCGCAGCGCATCGACGCGATCGGACACGGCGTCCCATTCACTCTCGACGACACCGCCGAGCGAAGCGTGCAGGCCGCCGGCTTCGTCGAAGTCGACGCCGGTGGTTTCGGTCGAACCAATCTCGAAGATCAGCGGCTCTTCGAGCATCAGCGCGCGGTTGCCGGTGAAGGTCGTGCTGTCGTCGGCACCGCCCGCGTTCATTTCGGGGCGCCAGCCGGATGCGTTGGGCGTGCTCATGCCAGCACCTCCTTCAGCGCCGCGGCAAAGGCGGCGATGTCCTCCGCCGTGCAGGTTTCGGTGACCGCGACGATCAGCCCGTTTTCGAGGCCGCTGTTGTCGGGATAGAGCCGGCCGAGTGAGACGCCGCCGAGAATGTCGCGCTCGGCAAGCTGGTGAACCACCGGCCGCGCCGCCGTCGGCAGCAGCAGGGTGAATTCGTTGAAGAAGGCGGTGTTGAGCACCGACACACCCGGTACCTTCGCCAATTGCTCGGCGGCCGCAAGCGCGCGGCCATGGTTGATCGACGCGAGCTTGCGCAGCCCCGCTTCGCCGAGCAGCGTCATGTGGATGCTGAACGCCAGCGCGCAAAGCCCCGAGTTGGTGCAGATGTTGCTCGTCGCCTTCTCGCGGCGGATATGCTGTTCGCGCGTCGACAGCGTCAGCACGAAACCGCGCTTGCCATTGGCATCGACGGTCTCGCCGCACAGGCGCCCCGGCATCTGGCGGACATATTTGGCCTTGCACGCGAAGAGGCCCACGTACGGACCGCCGAACTGCAGGCCGACGCCGATCGACTGACCTTCGCCGACGACGATGTCGGCGCCCATTTCGCCGGGCGACCTGATCAGCCCGAGCGCGACGGGTTCGGTGACCACCGCGATCAGCAGTGCGCCCGATGCCTGGCACGCGCTCGCGAGCGCGGCCATATCGTCGATGCGGCCGAGAATATCGGGATATTGGACGACGACGCAGCTCGTCTCCTTGTCGACCGCGGCGGCGAGCTCCGCCCAGTCGGTGACGGGAACCAGTTCGGGGTCGGCCTCAACGAGCATATCGCCCGTATATTTCGCCATCGTGCGCGCGACGCTGCGATAATGCGGATGGACGCCGGTCGAAAAGAGCGCCTTGGCACGCTTGGTGATGCGGCGCGCCATCACGACCGCTTCCCAGCAGGCGGTCGAGCCGTCGTACATCGACGCATTGGCGACATCGGTGCCGAGCAGGCGCGCGACCTGGCTCTGGAACTCGAACAGCATCTGCAGCGTGCCCTGCGCGATTTCGGGCTGGTACGGCGTGTAGGCGGTCAGGAACTCGCCGCGCTGGATCAGGTGATCGACGCTCGCCGGGACATGGTGGCGGTACGCGCCCGCGCCGAGGAAGAAGGGCCCGTCGCCCGCCGCGCGGTTGCGGCGCGCGAGCGCGCCCATATGGCGCTCGACCGCGAGCTCGCTCGCGTGGTTCGGCAGGTCGGCGATCGGGCCATCGAGCCGGGCTTCGGCGGGGACGTCGACGAAGAGATCGTCGATCGTCGCGGCGCCGATGGTGGCGAGCATGGCCGAACGGTCGTCGGCGGTGAGCGGGAGGTAACGCATTGTCGATTCTCCCCCCTCCCGCTTGCGGGAGGGGTCGGGGGAGGGATTGTTCGAAGGAAGGCGCGTCCCCTGACAGGCCCTCCCCTAACCCCTCCCGCAGGCGGGAGGGGAACCTGACTTACAGATCGTCGCAGAAAGCCTTGTACGCGGCCGCGTTCATCAGCCCGTCGAGCTGGCTCTTGTCGCTCAGCGCCATGCGGAAGAACCAGCCTTCGCCTTCGGGATCCGAATTGACGAGCGCGGGGTCTTCCTCGAGCGCACCATTGCCTTCGGTCACGGTGCCATCGACCGGAGCATAGACGTCGCTGGCCGCCTTCACCGATTCGACCACCGCGGCGTCGCCGCCCTGGCTGAGTTCGGCGCCGGTGTCGGGAACTTCGACGAAGACGATGTCGCCGAGCTGGCCCTGCGCGAAGTCGGTGATGCCGACCGTCGCGATGTCGCCGTCGACGTCGATCCATTCATGCTCTTCGGTATAATAACGCGGCATCGGTCAGCCTCCCTGTTTGCGGACATAGCGGTGTGGAACGAACGGCATCGCGGTGACGGTGCAGGGCACGCGCTTTCCGCGGACTTCGGCGGCGATCGCGGTGCCGGGGGCGGCATGATCGCGCGGTACATAACCCATGGCGATCGGCGCGCCGACGCTGGGAGCGAAACCGCCCGACGTCACGACGCCGATCTCGCGCTCGCCGTCGAACAGCTTGGCGCCTTCACGCACCGGCAGCTTGCCGTCGATAGTGAGGCCGACGCGCTTGCGCGGGCTTCCGTTGGCATAATGGCCGAGGATGCGCGCGGCGCCGGGAAAGCCGCCTTCTTCGCGGCGGCGCTTCTGGATCGCGAAGCCGAGGTCGCCCTCGATCGGGTCGATCGTCGGGTCGAGGTCGTGGCCATAGAGCGGCAAGCCGGCTTCGAGGCGCAGGCTGTCGCGCGCGCCGAGGCCGATCGGCTTCACCTCGAGCTCGCCACAGAGCAGGTCGGCGACCTCTTGCACCTTGTCGGCGTCGACCGAGATTTCGAACCCGTCCTCACCGGTATAGCCCGAGCGGCTGATCCATGCGTCGATGCCGCCGATCTGGAAGGGGCCGCCGGTCATGAAGACGAGCGCGTCAAGCGGCCATTTGCCGGTGGTGTGGCGCTTCAGCGCGTCGAACGCCTTGGGGCCCTGCAGCGCGAGCAACGCGCGGTCCTCGAAATGGTTGATCGTGATCGCGTCGGGCAGTTCCTCGCGCAGATGCCCGATATCTTCCCACTTCACCGCGCCGTTGACGACCATATAGATGCCGTCGGGCCAGCGGCTGAGCATCAGGTCGTCGAGAATGCCGCCATCTTCGGCGAGCAGCAGCGAATAGCGCATGCGTCCGACCGCGAGGCTCTTCACATCGCCCGGCAGCACCGCTTCGAGCGCGTCGTCGAGCCCTTCGCCCGAGAGATGGAGCTGGCCCATGTGGCTGACGTCGAACAGGCCGGCATTTTCGCGGGTCCACAGGTGCTCGGCCATGATGCCTTCATATTGGATCGGCATCCAGTAACCGGCGAATTCGACCATGCGGCCACCCTTCGCGCGGTGCCAGGCGTCGAGCGGGAGGGTCTCGGTTTCCACCGCTTCCTCGCCCGTCTGTTCAATTTCGGTCATGTCAGTCTCCCGCGGTTGCACGGCGAACGCACGGCGGGGCGCCGCGGTTTCGACCATGCCCCCTCTGTCACGGGAACCTGAGAGTTTTCCCCCGCGAAGCGAGGTTACCCCTTCGGTGGTTCCGGCGATAAACAGCCGGAACGCTTTCCAGAGTGTCCGTTCCAGCCTGCGCGGTCCGCTTGACCTGAGAGTTTCCGGGGCGGTTGCTCCTTCGGTGGCGAGGCCGGGTTACCCCGCCCCGCGCTCTCCCGCGCGGCCGGTCGAATCCCTTGCGCGATCCGACAGACGCCCGAGCCTTGGCGGCGCCCTATCGCAGAGTCAATCGGCGAGCCGCCGCATGGCGTCATTTTCATGAATCCGCACGCCGGGCTGCGGATTTCCGGCGAGCGCGACGATCGCGCGCGCGACCGTTTCGCCCGGAATCGAGCGGTAGCGGCGCAGCGAGCCGTGAAGCAGCGCATCGGTGATCGGCGCCGCCATCGCGGCAATCCCCTCGCCTAGCCGCTGCGGCCCCGGGCGCTCGCCCATCAGCAAGCCGGGGCGCAGGATATCGAGCCGTTCGAAACCGAGCGCGCGGAGGCAATCTTCGGTCTCGCCCTTGGTCTTGAGATAGAAATTGCGGCTCTTTGCCGACGCGCCGACCGAACTGACGACGATCATCTGGCTCGCCCCCGCCATGCGCGCGCCGCGCGCCGCCGAGAGAATCAGGTCGTGATCGACGGCGCGGAACGCCGCCTGCGACCCCGCCTGCCGGATCGTCGTGCCAAGGCAGGAGACGAGGACACGCGGCCGCTCGACCGCGATGACGTCGGCCCAGCGCTCGGGCGGCGCGACGAGCAGCGCATGCTGCTCGGGGAGATCTTCGAGTTCGCGGCGCGCGAGGATGGTGAGCGGCAGGGCGCCGGCATGCGCGATCACCGCGCCGCCGATCATCCCGGTCGCCCCGATGAGCAATGTCCCTCGCCCCGACTCCGACATGCGACGCTCCTTCAACCGGACGCGCCGCATTCGGCGCTTTCTAGCATTCGCACGAACAGGTGCAGATCCCGTTCGAAACGCTTGCCTGAACTACTCAAGCCGAAGGTGTAAAGAAAGGACAGCAGCCGTGCATTATTTATCGACGAACCGCTCGGCGACGAAAATTTGCTTTTCGTCAGGCGTGGGCGAGCGCAGCCGGCACCTGATCGCGCCCGAAGATTTCGGCAAAACGGTCGATCGCGAAGCGGTCGGTCATGCCTGCGATATAATCGCCGATGTGGCGCGTCGTCGCGCATTCCTCACCGGGCACGCGCGCCGACCAGTCGGCGCCCATCAGGCGTGGATGGTCGGCATAGGCGGCGAACAGTCGCGCGATGACATGCTGCGCCGCCTCGGCCGCGGCGAGCTGTTCGGGGTGGTGGTAGAGATTGGCGTACATGAAGCGCTTGAGGTCGCGTTCCTGCCGCGCGAGCCCGGCCGAAAAGCCGCCGAGCATGCGGCCTGCCGCGCGAACCTCGGCGACATTGCCGACGCCGGCATCGGCGACATTCGCCCTGGTCGTGGCGATGACGTCGTTGACCATCACGCCGATCTGGTCGCGCACCAGTTCGCGCAGCAAGCGATCGCGCGGCGCGCCGGGGAAACGCTCCTCGACCGCGGCGAAA
Organism: Sphingopyxis sp. KK2; assembly: GCF_001990265.1. Taxonomy (GTDB): domain Bacteria; phylum Pseudomonadota; class Alphaproteobacteria; order Sphingomonadales; family Sphingomonadaceae; genus Sphingopyxis. The sequence goes on along the minus strand of NZ_LYVN01000025.1, from coordinate 5,776 downwards.
TTGGCGGCGACGAAGGGCTGTTCCATCAGCTGGTCGAGGCTGAGCAGCCCGGCGCGCAGCCCGTCGTCGATGTCGTGATTATCATAGGCGATGTCGTCGGCGACCGCCGCGACCTGCGCCTCGAGGCTGGCATAGCTCTTGAGGTCGAGCGGAAAATTCGCGTCGATATCGGCGAGCGCCCAGCCCGGATATTTGACCGGGCCATTATGCTTGGCGAGCCCTTCGAGCGTTTCCCAAGTCAGGTTGAGCCCGTCGAACAGCGGATAAGGGCATTCGAGGCGCGCGAGCGTGCGCAGCGTGTGGCCATTATGGTCGAACCCGCCATGCTCCTTCATCGCCGCCTTCAGCGCATCCTCGCCCGCATGGCCGAAGGGCGGATGGCCGATGTCGTGCGCAAGGCAGAGCGCCTCGGTCAGATCCTCGTTGAGCCCGAGCGCGCGCGCGATGCCGCGGCCGATCTGCGCCACCTCGATGCTGTGGGTCAGGCGGACGCGATAATGGTCGAGATCGGGCGCCACGAACACCTGCGTCTTGTGGCGCAGGCGGCGGAAGGCGATCGAATGGATGATGCGGTCGCGGTCGCGCTGGAAGGCGTCGCGCGGACCGCGCACGACGCGCCCGACCTCTTCGTGGCGGCGCCCGCGACTTTGCGCCGGATCGCTGGCGCAATCGGCGACACTCATTTGACCGGGTCGACTTCCTGGCCGGCGTCGCTGTTGAACAGGAAGCCGTCGCCGCCCGCCTTCTTGTAATCGGCGAGCCAGGTGTCGGCGGCCTTCTTGTTCGGGAAGGGGCCGACGAGCAGGCGGCGTGTGCGCCCCCATTCGGTGCTGCCGCCCGACTTGCCCTTGAACAAGGCCGCATTCTTCTTGGCGAATTTGCCATAGTCGAGCGCGAGCGCCTTGGCGTTGGCGCCGGTCGCGATCTGGACCCAGAGCCGCGCGGGATTGGCCTTCTTTTCAGCCGCTTCGGCCTTGGCCTTCGCATCGGCCTCCGCCTTGGCTTTCGCCGCCGCATCGTCCTTGACGCGCTTGGCTTCGGCGGCCGCCTCGGCCTTGCGCTTGTCTTCGCGCAGTTTCGCGAGCGTCGCGGCATCGACCGCATCGCTCGACGCCGCCATCTCCTCGGCCGGGATTTCGAGCGAGCCGACGATTTCGGCGAGCGAGGCGAGCGGCGCGGCTGGGGTCGGCGCAAAGGTCGGCGACGCCGCGACCGCCGAGGTCGGCGGCGGCGCGTCGGCGGCAGCAACCGCGACGGATTGCGGCGTCGTCGCGGCGGGCGAGGACGATGGCGCCGGCGCGGGCGTTACCGTCGAGGGCTGGCCAATGTCGGAGATCGAGAAGCCCGGGCCGACGGGGCCGCCGTCGCGCACCGCGACGCCGATCGGCGCCGGCGCGGCGGAGGGATTCGGGGCTGCGGACGACGCGATCGCCGCAGGCGGTGTCGAGGTTGCGGCAACACTCGCCGGCGGGCTTGCAGCCGGCGGCGTGGGACGCGGCGCCGGGGTCGGCGTTGGCGTGGGCGCTGGCCGCACCGGGGTCGCGCTCGCTACTGCGACGGTCGTCGCCTGGCGCGGCGGGGTCGCGGCGGGTTCGGGCTGGCGGCGCACAGTCACCGGCGGCGGGGTGGCGGTCGCCGGGGTCAGCGTGCCGCGCGCACGGTCGCGCTCGCTTGGGCGGCGCTCGGGTTTGGCCGCCGGCTTGGTCGCGGGCGGCGTCGCGGCGGGCGGCGGGGTCGCCGCGGCGACCTGCACCGGCTTGCGCGGCGGGCCGAGATTGCCCGACGGAAAACGCCCGAAATGCGCGGCGGCGGCCTGCTGCGCCGGGTTCAGCCGGTCCATCTGGGTGAGATAGGGCAGGATGTTCTGCGCGAGCTGCGGCGGCATCGTCGCGTTGACGATTTCAGTCGCCTCGCCGTTGCGGCCATTGATCGCGAGGATCATCGCGCGCATCCGCCAGGCGCCGCGATCCTGCGCGCGCAGCTGTCCCGAGAGCAGCTGCACCCCGCGATCCGCCTCTCCCGCGATGCCGAGCGACAGCGCATAGCGGCGCACGGTTTCGTCGTTGGGCGCGAGCGACAGCGCGAGCTGGTAATCGCGCTGCGCCGCATCCTGCTGTCCGAGCAAATCACGCGCAAGCCCGCGGTCGGCAAGGAAGATTCGCTCGGGCGCACCGAGCAGTTGCGCCTCGCCGAAATAGTCGAGCGCGCGGGTCGGATTTTCCATATGGACCATCGCCGATCCGAGCGCAGCCTTGACCGCGCCGTCGCGCGGATTGGCCTGCTCGGCACGGGTCAGGAAGCCGAGCGCGGCGCGATAATCTTCAAGCTCGATCGAGGCACGTCCGGCGTCGAGCAGCGCCGGTCCGTCGTTGCTGTTCGCCGCGATGCGGGCAAGCGCCGACGACAGCAAGGTCCTCGCCGCGGTGCGCTTGTCCATCGCGGCGCGCGTCGCGGCGTCGGGAGGCGTGACCTGCGCCTGCACCCCAGCCATCGGCAGCGCCGCAAGCAACAGCGCGGAAAGCGCGAGCGCATGATGCGTCGCGCGTCCCGGCCTGGCCGACTTCATGGATCGCCGCATGGGCAAATTCATCCCGATTCCCGCGCCGCCCTGCCCTGAAAACGGCGGCGGTATGATCGCCCCGTTACTGGTTGTTCTGGCGGTTCAGGAAGCGCGGGATGTCGACCCCGTCTTCCTTGCCTTCGTCATCACCCTCAGCCGGCGTCGCGCCGCGCGACAAGCGTGACATCCGTTCGAACAGCGTGCCGCCACCGATAGCGCGCGACGGCGCCTCTTCGGCCGGAGCCGGGTCGGCCGGCGGAGCGGGCTGATAGGCCGGCGCCGCTGCGGCGGGTTCGCCAAGGACGAGTTCGTCGGCCGTGTCGTCATAGGTCGCCGCGACGTTCGACAGCTCCATCGGTTCCTCTTCCGCGATCGCCGCGGGTTCGGCCGGGGCGCTGTCGCCGAGCGAGAAGCCCGGCGCCGGATCGACGTCGGCGACCGGCGCCTCGAACACGCTTTCCTCGACCGGTTCTTCGACGATCGGAGCCGCGACCGGCGCGGCCGGCGCGGCGCTGCGCGCCGGGGCGAAGGAGAAGCTGCGCGTCGCGGCGGGTGCGGGGGCAGCTTCGCCGGTGCCGTCGATGCCCGTGGCGACGACGGACACGCGGATCTTGCCCTGCAGCGATTCGTTGAAGGCGCTGCCCCAGATGATGTTCGCGTCGGGATCGACCAGCTCGCGAATATGGTTCGCGGCTTCGTCGACTTCCATCAGGCGCATGTCTTCGCCACCGACGATCGACACGATGACGCCCTTGGCGCCGGCCATCGACACGCCGTCGAGCAGCGGGTTGGCGATCGCCTTCTGCGCAGCTTCGAGCGCGCGGCCATCGCCTTCGGCTTCGCCGGTGCCCATCATCGCCTTGCCCATTTCGCGCATCACGCTGCGCACGTCGGCGAAGTCGAGGTTGATCAGGCCGGGCATGACCATCAGGTCGGTGATGCCGCGCACGCCCTGCTGCAACACTTCGTCAGCCATGGTGAAGGCTTCTTTGAAGGTCGTGTTGGGGTTGGCGACAAGGAAGAGATTCTGGTTCGGAATGACGATCAGCGTATCGACATGATCCTGCAACTCGGCGATGCCGGCCTCGGCCGAGCGCATGCGCCGCGCACCTTCGAACATGAAGGGCTTGGTCACCACGCCCACGGTCAGGATGCCGCGGTCGCGCGCCGCCTTGGCGATGACGGGAGCCGCACCGGTACCGGTGCCGCCGCCCATGCCCGCCGCAACGAAGCACATATGCGCGCCCTGCAGCGCGTCTTCGACCTGCGAGATGGTTTCCTCGGCCGCCGCGCGCCCGACCTCGGGCCGCGAGCCCGCGCCGAGACCCTGCGTGATCTGCGCGCCGAGCTGGATCCGCCGTTCGGCGGGCGACGCGTTGAGCGCCTGCGCGTCGGTGTTGGCGACGATGAAATCGACGCCTTCGACCTTCGCGGCAATCATGTTGGCGATGGCATTGCCCCCCGCGCCACCGACGCCGATCACGGCGATGCGCGGTTTCAGCTCATCGACCTGCGGCGGGCCAATATTGATGCTCATCAACTAATCTCCCTGCAGCGGCGAACCCTTGCCGCTTCCTCACCGTGCGACCCATGGGCGGTGGTCCCGCCGCCCCGATATCTGTCAACGCATTGCACTATTGTGACGCCGGAATCACTCAAAAAATTAACCCTTTCGACCATCTCGTCGCTAGAAACTGCTTTTTAACGCGGCCATCAGCCGATTGATTATTCCGGTACTGCGCGGCCGATAGACATCCTGCGACATCATCGGCAGGTCGCGGAGGTCGACCGGGTCCGATGCGGCGTAAAGAACCAGCCCCGCGAGCGTCGCGAAAGCCGGCCCCGAATGCGCCTCGGGCAGCCCGAGCAAGCCCTTGGGGCGCCCGACCCGCGCCGCGCGGCCGAGTGCGCTTTGCGTATAGTCGGCGATGCCTTTCAGGTCCGCACCGCCGCCAACGAGAACCACTTGGCGCCCGATCGGACCGACGAAATGCAGGTCTTTCAACGTCCTGCCGATCTCTCCCATCATCGCGTCGAGGCGCTGGCGGATCACGGTAACAAGCTGGGCGCGGGTGATGCGCGGCGATTCCGCGCCCGCCGGCGCGCCGGGGTCGAGCTCGATGATCTCGTTATTGTCGCGCGGGGACGCCGAGGCCGAGCCATAGAAGCTCTGCAGCCGCTGCGCCTGGCTGCGGCGGATGCCGAAGGCCGAGGCGATGTCGTCGGTGATATCGCTGGCGCCGAAGGGCAAGGACATCATTTCGACGAGCATGCCGCCGGCGTAGAGCGAGACGGTGGTCACCGCTGCACCGAGTTCGACGAGCGCGACGCCGAGGTCGCGTTCCTCGTCGGAGAGGCATGACAGGCCCGCGGCGATCGGCGACGCCACGACGGCGTTGACGTCGAGATGCGCCTGGCGGACCGCGGCCTCGAGGTTCCGCACCGGGGCGCCGTCGGCCATGATGATGTGGATGTCGACGCCGAGACGGTCGGCGTGAAGGCCGATCGGGTTCTTGACCCCGTTGAGGCCGTCGAGCGTGTAGAGCGCGGGCTGGGCATGGAGGATCATGCGGCCTTCGGGATCGATACCGGCGCGGCCCGCGGCAAGCAGGTCGTCGACATCTTCCTGCTCGATGCGGTGCCCGCCGAGTTCGCTCTCGATCGGCGCGACGTCGCTCAAGAGGCTGCCCGCCGAAAAGGCGACCCAGACATCGTCGATGTTCAGCCCGGCGATGCGCTCGGCCTGTTCGATCGCCTCGCGCACGACATGCTCGGTCTGTTCCATGTCGGCGACATAGCCACGTTGGACGCCGCGACTCTCGCGCTGGCCGGTCCCGAGCACATGCAGCGCGCCATCGGCGGTCTGCCCCGCAATCAAGGCACAGACCTTCCACGACCCGACGTCGAGCGCGGTGATGATCTTCTCGATGCGCGGCGGCGCCATGGCCTTACCCTTCTTCGGCCGCGGTCGCGGCGGCCAGCGCGTCGGCGGCGGCGCGCGCGCCTTCGAGCTTGGCGGGCGCGACCTGGCCTTCGTGCGGCAAGCGTAGCACGAAACGGTCGGGGTCGCGCATGTCGAAACGCAGGATACCGCGCCCGAGCAACCGGTTGGCGCCGTCCATATGCGCGAACTTCGCGAGCGCCTTCTTCGCGGCCTCCTCGCCTTCGGGCAGCGACAGCGTTTCGCCGCTGCGGAAACGCAGGTCCCAGCGGCGG
>NZ_LYVN01000024.1 GCF_001990265.1 Sphingopyxis sp. KK2 | reverse complement strand
GTGCAGGCCGAATCGACCTATAACCGCCGCTACACGGGCAACAGCGCCTATCGCGCCGGCGGCCCCGCCGCAGGCCTGCTCTCGGGCAGCATCAAGGGCATGCTCAACAATTGCGCCAGCGGCCGGACGCCGTGGGACACCTACCTCACCTGCGAGGAAACCACCGACAATTATCTCGACCCGACCAAGCCCGCCAACGACTATGGCTGGATCGTCGAGATCGATCCGCTGCGCGAACTCGCTGCGCCGACCAAGCGCACCGCGATGGGCCGCTTCAGCCACGAGAATGTCGCGTTCATGACGAACGCCGACCGCCGCGTCGCCTTCTACATGGGCGACGATTCGACCCCGGGCTGCGTCTACAAGTTCATCCCCGATCGCGCCTACAGCAGCAGCAACCGGGCGGCGAACACCGACCTGCTCGACTACGGCACGCTCTATGTCGCGCGCTTCAACGCCGACGGCACGGGCGAATGGCGCGCGCTGGTCGTCGGCCAGAACGGCCTGACCGCGGGCGCGTCGGACCCCGGCAATATCAGCCAGAGCACGACGCCGCCGGCACCGACGATCGTCAATTTCAACAACCAGGCCGATGTGTTGATCAATTGCCAGTCGGCGGCGCGCGTCGCCGGCGGCACCGTGATGGATCGTCCCGAGTGGATCACGGTCGCCCCCGATAACAAGGCGGTGTTCGTCACGCTGACCAACAACAGCAGCCGCCGCGTCACCGACGCCGCCAACCCGCGCGTCGCCAACCGCCACGGCCATATCCTGAAGTTCCGCGAGGAAGGCGATTCGCCGCTGGCGACCAAGTTCAGCTGGGAAATCTTCCTGCTGGCGGGCGACCCGGCCTGGGCCTCAGGCGGTGCGAACCTGACCGGCGACATCAAGGGCGACACCTTCTCGAGCCCCGACGGCATCCGCATCGATCCGCAGGGCCGCCTGTGGGTGCAGACCGACCATAGCGTTCCCGGCACCTCGGGCGCCTCGGGCCTGACCATCGAAGACACGGTCGGACAGAATGCAATGTTCTACCTCGACCAGGCGACGAAGCAGTCGAAGCGCTTCCTCGTCGGTCCGGTCGGGTGCGAGATCACCGGTCTGGCCTATACGCCCGACCTTCGCACCTTCTTCGTCAACATCCAGCACCCGACGGGCAATTGGCCGGTCGCGGGCGAGCAGCCGCGCTCGTCGACGATCGTCGTGCGCCGCACCGACAACCAGCCGGTCGGCAACTGATCCGCGTGCCGCCCGCTCTCGATCGAGAGAGCGGGCGGCCGCCTCAGATGAAATTCATATCGCCGAAGATCCAGCGCCAGGGCGTCCCGGTTTCGCCCAATATCTCGCGCACGATCATCGGAAAGGCCGCCTCGGCGCGGACATCGTTCGACATGATCAGGACGCAGCGCTGCCCCTGCTCGACACAGACGAGGGTGTTGCCGGTCGAATCATTATGGCCGCCGCGAAAGAAGCCCGGTCCCTGCGGCCCGGTGAAAGTGATCAGCCCGACGCTCGCCGCGATGCCCTTCGACTGCTCGGCCTCCGCCACGTCACCCGCCAGCGTCGGAAATTGCGAGCGCGAGCGGATCGGCAGTCCCGGGCGCAGCAATTCGCCGCGTGCCCTGTCCGAAAGCCCCTCGCCCGACACCACCGCCGCCGCGAAATTCGCAAGGTCGGTGATCGTCGTGTCCATCGACCCGGCCATGCGGACGCGGCCACGCTCGTCATGCGCCTCGACGCTCCCGTCGAGCGTCCAGCCGTCGGCATAGTTCGCCCCGAAATCGGGGCGCCAGACGAGACTGCTGTTCGGCATCTTGAACGGATCGAAAACGAGGCGCTGTACCTCTTTGCCGGTATTCAGCCCCAACCCCTGGTCGAGCCCGAACTGGAGCAGCATGATCCCCTCGCCCGAATAGCCGTAGCGGCTGCCCGGATCGAAATGGAAACGCAGTTTTTCGTCGGGTTCGAGGAAGGAGAAATTGGCAAAGCCGGTGCTGTGATTGAGCACGATGCGCGGCGTGATCGTCTGCCAGCGCGCGTCGCCCGCAAGGTCGCCCCAATTGCCATAGGCGTCGAGATTGCCATAGTCGGGGAGAGGTTTGGCCAGCATCGCGGCGATCGGCTTGTCGAGGTCGAGCTTGCCCTCGTCGGACAGGCGCAGCACCGTATAGGCGAACACCAGCTTGGTCAGCGACGCGCCATACATGATCGTCTGCGGCGTCAGCGGGTCGCCCTTGGCATTGCGCGCACCGAAGCTCTGCACCGACCGCACCTCGCCGCCGTCGATCACCGCGATCGCCAGGCCGCGCGCGCCGGTGCCGGCCATCGCCTTGTCGGCGATTGCCGCGACGCCCGCCTGATCGGGAAGCGAGGCGGCGTGCACCGGTGCCGCCGCGGCCAAAAGGGGCAAGGTCCACAAAAGCTTCGCGCGCGTCATCGGCACCTCCTGTATTATCGGAGCATAACAGCTATGACGATGAACTAAAGCCCGAAAATCCCGGTCTCGCCAGTAACCGTCAGGCCTTCGGCTTCGCCGGCAGGCCATCGGCGGTCGAGGACATCAGGATGACGCACATCGTGCGGTGGACCTTGTGCGTCCCACAGGCGACCCCGGCGAAGCGGTGGCGTTCGCGCAGCAGGGCGATGCGGTGGCCGCGATTGGCGACGCCGTCGTCGATCAGCAATTGCTGGATCACCGACGCCGCGCTGTGATGGCCATAGGTGATGACCTCGTTGACGTCGCGGCCGCCACCGATCGCGAGCATGCGCTCGCCGGGACCGCGGCCGCCGGTATAATGACCCATCGCCCCCGTCGCCGATTGCGCCGCGACATGGCTGGCGGCGGCGCGGGCGAGCAGTGGCGATTGGGTCAGCCGAGCACGCGGCTCCTTCACCGCGCGCAGGTCGCGCATCGCCTCGTCGACCGCCGCGACGCCCTCGACCGTCATGATGTCGATCTCGCCCTTTTCGGCGCCACGCAGCCTTTTGCCCGTGAAGCGCGGGCGGTAGGTGCCCAGCACCTTGGCATAGCCGGGCGGGTCGGCGCGAAAGCGATTGAGCTCGGCGAATACCCCCGCCTCGAAACGCGAGGGCGCAGCGGCACCGGCCCCGCCCATCGCCATCGCCGCAGCCGACAATGCCGCCACCGCAGCCATGAATCGCCAGGATCGCCTCATCGTGCCGCGATAAGAGCGCAAGGCTGAACATGACGCAACCGCATGCGCCGCGCCCGCAAGGACTGGCGTCGGCGGCCACTTGGCGCTAGGGGCGCGGGCAAGACCGGCGCCCTTCCCTGCGGCGCCGGAAACACGGAGTTTTTATGGGTTTCAAATGCGGCATCGTCGGACTTCCTAACGTGGGCAAGTCCACCCTGTTCAACGCGCTGACCGAAACCGCGGCGGCGCAGGCGGCGAATTACCCCTTCTGCACGATCGAGCCGAATATCGGCAATGTCGCGGTCCCCGACGCACGCCTCGACAAGCTCGCGGCGATCGCGAGCAGCAAGAAGATCATCGCGACCCAGCTCGCCTTCGTCGACATCGCCGGCCTCGTCCGCGGCGCGTCGAAGGGCGAAGGCCTCGGCAACCAGTTCCTCGGCAACATCCGCGAGGTCGATGCGATCGTCCACGTCCTGCGCTGTTTCGAAGATGACGACATCCAGCATGTCGAGAACAAGGTCGATCCCGTCGCCGACGCCGAGACGGTAGAGACCGAGCTGCTGCTCGCCGACCTCGAAAGCCTCGAGAAGCGCGTTCCCGCCTTCGCCAAAAAGGCCGCGCAGGGAGACAAGGAAGCCAAGATCGCCGCGAGCGTCCTCGGCCAGGCGCTCGACCTGCTGCGCGAAGGCAAGCCCGCGCGGCTGACCGATCCCAAGGACGACGAGGAAGCCCGTGTGCTGCGCACCGCGCAGCTGCTGACCTCGAAACCCGTCCTCTATGTGTGCAACGTCGACGAGGGCAGCGCCGCGAACGGCAACGCCTTCTCCGAAAAGGTCTTCGCCAAGGCCGCTGCCGAGGGCGCGCAGGCGGTGGTCGTCTCGGCCGCGATCGAGAGCGAGCTGGTCACCATGGACATGGCCGACCGAATGGAATTTCTCGAGGAAATGGGGCTGCACGAAACCGGCCTCGCCCGCGTCATCCGCGCCGGCTACGAACTGCTCCACCTGCTTACCTTCTTCACCGTCGGCCCGCAGGAAGCGCGCGCCTGGACCGTCCACGCCGGCGCCACCGCGCCCGAGGCCGCGGGCGAGATCCACAGCGATTTCCAGAAGGGCTTCATCCGCGCCGAAACCATCGCGTACGACGATTATGTCGCGCTGGGCGGCGAAGCCAAGGCGCGCGAAGCCGGCAAGCTCCGCGCCGAAGGCAAGGCCTATGTCGTCCATGACGGCGACGTGATGCACTTCCTGCATAGCTGATCCCTCCCCGCCCACGGCGGGAAATCAGGGCTCGAACGCCGCCAGGATCGGGCATGGTCCCCCGGTATCGTTGGCCTCGCTCGCCGCGCATTGGTCGGCGAGGCGGGCCAGCGCGGCGCGGGTTTCGGTCATCGCCGCGATCTTGGCGTCGAGCGCGTCGATCCGCTGGCGCGCGAGGTGCCGCACCTGGACGCGGTCGTCGCCGGCCTCGAGCGCGAGCAGTTCGCCGATCTCTTCGAGCGTGAAGCCCGCGCCCTGCGCGGCGCGGATGAACCTCAAGCGGCGGAGGTCGTCTTCGTCGTAGCGGCGGATGCCGCCGCCCCAGCCGTCGCCGCCGCTGCGCGCGGGCGTCGCCAGCAGGCGCCGCCGCTGGTAATAGCGGATCGTCTCGACCCCGACGCCGCCCGCGGCGGCCAATTTTCCGATGGTGAATTGCATCGCTTGACTCCGTACCATGGTACGGATGCCATATGGGGCGCATGACACAGCAAGCAACCCCCTCCGCAGGCCGCAAGACGGCCGTTCTTCATCGCATGGTCATGCCCGGCCACACCTGCCCCTATGGCCTGAAGGCCAAATATCTGCTCGAACGCCGGGGCTATGCGGTCGACGATCGCTGGCTCACGACGCGCGCGGAGGTCGACGCTTTCAAGGCCGAGCATGGTGTCAAGACGACGCCGCAGACCTTCATCGACGGCGTCCGCATCGGCGGCCATGACGATTTGCGCCGCCACTTCGGGCTCAAGGTCGCCGACCCCGACGCCGTCAGCTATCGTCCGGTGATCGCGCTGTTCGCGATGACCGCGCTGATGGCGGGTGCCGCGAGCCACGCCGCCTTCGGCAGCGCGCTGACGATGCAGGCGGCCGAATGGTTCGTCTCGTTCAGCATGGTCGTGCTCGCGCTGCTCAAATTACAGGATATCGCCAGCTTCTCGACGATGTTCCTCAATTACGACCTGCTCGCCAAACGCTGGGTCCCTTACGGCCTGATCTACCCCTTTGCCGAGGGGCTGGCGGGCGTGCTCATGACCGCCCGCGCGCTCCCCTGGCTGTCGATCCCGATCGCGCTGTTCATCGGCACCATCGGCGCGGTGTCGGTATTCAAGGCGGTCTATATCGATCGGCGCGATCTCAAATGCGCGTGCGTCGGCGGCAGCAGCAAGGTGCCGCTGGGCTTTGTCTCGCTGACCGAGAATCTCGCGATGGTCGCGATGGCGCTGTGGATGCTCGCGATGCTGGCCTGACGCGCCGGGGCTATTGCCCCGGCGGCCGCGTGGCTGGATCGTCGTTCGCGGCGGGTTCGACCGACGCGACGTGATTGTCGTCCTGCCATTCGGCGGCGTCGAGCGCCGGCTTGCGCCCGAACAGCCCGCCGATCGCGTTGCGGAACGCCGCGAACAGCGCGATCACGCCGATGATGATGAACTTGCCAAACTTGCCCAGCACCGCGAGCAGCCCAAGCTTCTTCGCCGCCGCCGCCGCGCCGCCCGCCGCGACCAGCCCCGCAATGCCATATTCGGCCTTTTTGTCGGTCGACGCATTATAGTCGGCATAGCGCGCACCGGTGCGGAAGCTGCCGACATTGGCGAAGGTCTTGGCGGCCTCGCGCACCTCGGCAAGCTGGCTCATGTCGGCAAGGATGTTCATGCTGAGCACCCCCGACCGGCCGAGCAGGCGGATGTCGTAATTGAGCGTGTCCTCGGTCATGCCGTCGAACTTGATGTCGCGCGCCCAGACCAGCGAATGTTTCTGCGCGTCATAGGTCGGCGCCTGCGCCCAGTTCTGGAGGATGCCCGCGGGATAGCCCTCGGCCCGCGTGGCCGGTGCCTGCTCCTCGTCGGCGGCCTTCATATTCGCCAGCATCTCGTTGTAGTCGATCGTCTTGGCATCGTCGTCGGACACATAGCCCGTGTCCTCGAAGGTGATCACCGCCGACCATGTATTGTCGGTAAAGCTCTTGCCCTTGGGAAAGACCATGCCGAGCACGCCGGTCGCGGCGCCCGGCGGGTTGCGCCAGACATCGACGAGGATCGTGCGCGCCTCCTCCGGCCCGACGAAATAATAGGCGTCGCCCAGGTTGAGGTCGGCATTGGCCGCGGCGATGTGCACTGTTCCCGTCTGGCGCTTCATCGTCTTGGTCAGCCGGTCGGCCGCCGCCTGCTGCGCCGCGATCGCCGCCTGTTCGGCGACGGGGCCGGGCGCGGTGGTCGCGCTGGCGAAGGGCATCGAGATGGCGAGCGCCAGTGCGCCGGCGATGGAAAGCGTGGCACGCGAATTCGGCAATTTGATAATGATCTTCCCCCCGGATAGATGGGCTAGCTGTTCCAGAAAGGCGGCGCCGCCGCAACCCTTCTGTCACTATCCCCCGCCATTGGGATTTCGTGGCGCGCTGGGCTATGCCGCTCGTCACACCGAATCATCTAATCACGGGAACTGCCATGTATAATCGCCGCTCTTTTCTGGCCGGGGCGACGCTCGCCGGGCTCGCCGCACCCGCCATCGTGCGTGCGCAGGGCCTTCTCCGCGACTTTCCGTTCAAGCTGGGCGTCGCGGCGGGCGATCCGGCGAGCGACGGCTTCGTCATCTGGACCCGCCTCGCGCCCGAACCGATGGAGCGCCACGGCGGCATGCCGCTGACCAATGTGCCCGTCGACTGGGAGGTCGCGACCGACACGGGGTTCCGCGACATCGTCGCCAAGGGCACCGAACTGGCGCGCCCCGAACTCGGCCACAGCGTCCATGTCGAGGTCGCGGGGCTGCTCCCCGACCGCCCCTATTTTTACCGCTTCACCGCCGCGGGCGAGCGCAGCCTGCGCGGCCGCGCACGCACCCTGCCCGCACCGGGAGCGAAGGTCGACGCGCTGAAATTCGGCGTCGCGGGCTGCCAGCATTATGAATCGGGCTTTTACGGCGCCTACCGCCACCTCGCGCGCGAGGACCTTGCCTTCGTCTATCACTATGGCGACTTCATCTATGAATATCAGCAGGACTATCTGTTCGACAACGGCCTGCCGATCCGTCCGGTGCGCAGCTATGCTCAGCGCGCGCTGATCGACCTCGACGATTTCCGCGGCGCCTATGCGCAGACTCTCCTCGACATCGACCAGCAGGCGGTGCGCTCGGTCCATGCCCATCTGTCGAGCTTCGACGATCATGAGATCCGCAACGACTGGGTGTCCGACATCGACAATTGGAAGATGGGGCTCGACGGCAACGATCCCGACGCCGCGCCGCCCGAAGTCTTCATGCTCAAGAAGCAGGCGGCGATGCAGGCCTGGTACGAACATATGCCGGTGCGCAAGGCGCTGCTCCCGCGCGGCGGCATGGTCGCGATGAACCGCGAGTTCCGCTATGGCGACCTGATGGCGATGCAATTGCTCGACACCCGCCAATATCGCGACGATCAGCCGTGCGGCGACGGCTTCAAGCCCGCCTGCCCGGAGGTTTACGCCAAGGAAGCGCAGGTGCTCGGCAAGGCGCAGGAGGAATGGCTCGCCCGCAACCTGGCCAAGGGCGGCGCGACCTGGAACACATTCGCGCAGCAGGTGACGATGATGTCGCTCGACCGCCGCCGCAAGCCCGACGAGCCCAAGAAGATCATCAATCTTGACAGCTGGGCGGGTTATGAGGCGCCGCGCGAACGCATCCTGTCACGCATGGCCGGCCTCGAGAATTGCGTCGTGCTGACCGGCGACGAGCATCAGAATTTCTGCGGCGACCTCGTCCTCAAGGACAAGGTGGTCGGCGCCGAATTCGTCGCGACCTCGATCTCGTCGGGCGGCGACGGGACCGACAAGCGCGTCGGTACCGACGACTGGCTGAAGCTCAACCCCGAGCTCAAATTCGCCAACGACCAGCGCGGCTATGTCGTGTGCGAGGTCGGCCGCGAAGCCTGGCAGACCCACTTCATGGTCGTCGACAAGGTAACGACGCCGGTCAACACGCTGTCGAAGCGGGCGACCGGCGTCGTCGAAAACGGCCTTGCCGGGATAAAGATGGGCTGAGACGCGTTACGCGTCGCAGCTCCAGTCACCCTCGAAGCTGGTGGGCTTGCCGAACGGGCGGCTGGCGGCGAGCTTTGCCTTGGCGCCGCTAGCCGACGGTTCGACGATTAGGTTGAGGCCCGGGCCCGACAGGTCCATGCCCTTTTGCAGTTCGGCAAAGCCGCCCGGACCGGCGACGCGCTGGACGCGGCTGCCGACCTTGACCGCACCCTGCGCGGTGGCATCGGTGGCGACGTCGGTCTTCACGACCAGCGCGGGACCATCCTGCCCGTCGATGGTGAAGCGGCATGCGCGCGCGCCTTCGAGGGCGAGCAATTCACCCTTGCCGATCGCGGCCAGCTCGATCGGCTTTGCGCTGCCGGTGTCGGGCAGGTCGACCTTTTCGGCGACCGGCGCCGGCGCGGCGGCCTTTTCGGCCTGCGGCTCACCCGAACAGGCCGCGAGGAGGAGGGCAACGCCGAGCGGCGCAGCAATCGTCAATTTCATTGATGGATACTCCATGGAGGGGGACTCGTCCCCTGCCCCGATTTTGTCCCGAATCCGAGCAAAAAATTCTATTTCCGGCCGAAAAGCCGTTCGACATCGTCCATCGCGAGCTTGACCCAGGTCGGGCGGCCATGGTTGCACTGGCCCGAATGCGGCGTGACCTCCATCTGGCGGAGCAGCGCGTTCATTTCCGCGACGCCGAGCGTGCGGCCCGCGCGCACCGAGCCGTGGCACGCCATCGTCGCGGCGACGAGTTCGAGCTTTTCGTTGAGTCCCAGCGCGGCGTCATAGCCCGCGAGGTCGTCGGCGATGTCGGTGACCAGCTTTACGCAGTCGATATTGCCGAGCATCGCCGGGGTCGCGCGCACCATCACCGCGGCGGGGCCGAAGCGTTCGAGTTCGACGCCGAGCGCGGCGAGTTCGAACGCCGCCGCCTCGAGCCGGTCGCACGCGGGTTCGTCGAGCTCGACGACTTCGGGCAAGAGCAGCCCCTGCGAGGGCACCGCGCGCCCGGTCATGCCGCCGCGCAATTGTTCGAGCACCAGCCGTTCGTGCGCTGCATGCTGATCGACGATCACCAGCCCATCCTCGGCTTCGGCGACGATATAAGTCTTGGCGATCTGGCCGCGCGCGATGCCCAGCGGATGCGCCGCGGCCTCGGGCACCGGCGCGACGGCGACCTCGGCGCGCCCCGCAAGCGGCGCGGGCGTCGAGGCGAAGGGCACGAGCCGGTCATAGACGCGCGCAACATCGGCGGCGGGCGGCGCGATGTCGGCACCGAACAGATGCACCGCGGGTTCGGTGCGCGGCGCCGCACCGAAGAGGAATCCCGTTGTCGGCGCCGGCGCCACCGGTTCCTGCTGCCACGCCGCCAGCGCCGCCTCGGCGGGGCGCTGGACGCTGCGAAAGCCATGCTCGTCGAGCGCGCGGCGCAGCCCGCCGACGATCATGCCGCGAACGAGCTGCGGGTCGCGAAAGCGCACCTCGGTCTTTGCGGGGTGGACGTTCACATCGACCTCGCTCGCCGGCACGTCGAGGAACAGCGCGACCACCGGATGGCGATCGCGCGCGAGCAGGTCCGCATAGGCGCCGCGCAGTGCCCCGACGAGCAGCCGGTCCTTCACCGGGCGGCCGTTGACGAACAGATATTGATGGTCGGACACGCCGCGATTGTAGGTCGGCAGGCTGATGACGCCGCCGAGATGGACGTCGCCGCGGTCGAGATCGACCCCGATGCTGTTGCCCGCAAGGTCGCGGCTGGTCAGCGCCGCGACGCGCGCCAGCCGGTCCTGTCCGCCCTGAACGTCGAGTACCCGCCGCCCGTCATGTTCCATCGTGAAGCCGACCGCGGGGTTCGCCATCGCCAGCCGCTTTACCACATCGAGACAGGCGGCATATTCGCTGCGCCCGCTGCGCAGGAACTTGCGCCGCGCGGGCACGCGCGCGAACAGATCCTCGACCAGCACGCGCGTGCCCTTGGCGAGCGCCGCCGGCCCCTCGGCCACCACCGCGCCATTATCGACGACGCGCTTCCAGCCGTCGGCGCCGGGCATGCGGCTTTCGAGCGTCAGCCGCGCGACGCTGGCGATCGACGGCAACGCCTCGCCGCGAAACCCGAGCGTCGTCACCGCCTCGATCGCCTCGTCGGGCAGCTTCGACGTGGCATGGCGTTCGAGCGCCAGCGCCATGTCGGCGGGGGTCATTCCCGACCCGTCGTCCTCGACCTCGATTCGCGCGATTCCGCCGTCGGCGATTCGCACCGAAATCCGGCTCGAACCCGCGTCTATGGCGTTTTCAACCAGTTCTTTGAGCGCCGCAGCCGGTCTTTCGACCACTTCACCGGCTGCGATCCGATTTACGAGGGTTTCCGGCAGGCGGCGTATTGACATAATCCCTCTCCTAGCGCAGTCGGACGCAAATCGCGACCCACCCGCACAGCCCGATCTTTCCATCCAGCCCGCCGCCCCCGGCAGCGCCGGAATCTTCCCCAGATTTGGTCCTGTTCGTGGACGGGAAAGCGCCAATCATACGGCGACGGGGCGGTCCGTTCGCACGCAGTACAGGAAAGACCATCGATGTCCTTTTTCTCGCGTTGGCTTAAGTTCAATTCCCAAGACATGGCGATCGACCTCGGCACCGCCAATACGGTGGTCTATGTGCGCGGCAAGGGCATCGTCCTCAACGAGCCTTCGGTGGTCGCGGTCGAGACGATCAACGGGGTGAAGCGAGTCAAGGCGGTCGGCGACGACGCGAAGCTGATGATGGGCAAGACCCCCGACAGCATCGAGGCGATCCGCCCGCTGCGCGACGGCGTCATCGCCGACATCGACGTCGCCGAACAGATGATCAAGCACTTCATCACCAAGGTGCATGGCGGCAAGCCCAATGCGTTCCGCAGCCCCGAAATCGTGATCTGCGTGCCCTCGGGCTCGACCAGCGTCGAGCGCCGCGCGATCCGCGACGCCGCGTCGAACGCCGGCGCCAGCGAAGTGTGGCTGATCGAGGAACCGATGGCCGCCGCGATCGGCGCCGACATGCCCGTCACCGAACCGATCGGCTCGATGGTCGTCGACATCGGCGGCGGCACGACCGAAGTCGCGGTGCTCAGCCTGCGCGGTCTCGCCTATACCACCTCGGTCCGCGCCGGCGGCGACAAGATGGACGAAGCGATCGTCTCCTACGTCCGCCGACACCATAATCTGCTGATCGGCGAAGCCACGGCGGAGCGGATCAAGAAGGATTTCGGCATCGCGCGCATCCCCGCCGACGGCGTCGGCATGACGATCCACATCAAGGGCCGCGACCTCGTCAACGGCGTGCCCAAGGAAATCTCGATCAACCAGGCGCAGATCGCGGAAGCTTTGTCCGAACCGATCGGCACGATCGTCGAGGGCGTGCGCATCGCGCTCGAGAACACCGCCCCCGAACTCGCCGCCGACATCGTCGACCAGGGCATCGTCCTGACCGGCGGCGGCGCGCTGATCGCCGAGCTCGACGAGCTGCTCAAGGACGCGACCGGCCTGCCCGTCACGGTGGCCGAGGATCCGCTGACCTGCGTCGCGATCGGCACCGGCCGCGCGATGGAAGACCCCGCCTTCCGCGGCGTGCTCCAGCAAGCCTGATCGAAGGGTAGCGCTCTCCCATGGTCCGCCCGGCACATCGACGTCCGGGGCAATCCCGAAAGGCTCAGACGAGCCTGTTCGTCGCCTATGTCATCGCGGTGACCGGGGCGGTGGCGGGCCTGTTGCTGGCGATCCTGTCGGTTGCCGATCCCGTGGGTTTCGCGGCGCTGCGCGTCGCGAGCCATGAAGTCACCGCGCCCGTCGCGCGCGGCACCCGCTCGGTCATCGGATCGATCGCCGGCGTCGACGACTGGGTGTCGGCCTATGTCGGCGCGGGTTCGCAAAACCGCCGGCTGCGCAAGGAACTGGCCGATACGCGGCGCCAGCTCGTCGCAACGAGCGCATTGCAAGAAGAGAACCGCCAGCTCAAAGCGCTGCTCAAGCTGCAGGAAAACGACAAGGCCGCGGTCGCCAACGGCTATCTGCTCACCTCGACCTCGACGAGCAGCAAGCGTATCGCCTTGCTCAGCATCGGGCGCAACGTCGGGGTGGCATCGGGCCAGCCGGTGCGCGGCGCCGACGGGCTGATCGGGCGCGTGCTGTCGAGCGGGCCTTCGGTGTCGCAGGTGCTGCTGCTCACCGACATCGACAATATCGTGCCGATCCGCCGCGCTCGCGACGGCCTGCCCGCGCTCGCCAACGGCCGCGGCAACGGCGACCTCGATATCCGCACCCTCAACATCGCGAACAACCCATTCAAGCCGGGCGATATCCTCGTCACCTCCGGCACCGGCGGTCTTTATCCGCCCAATATCCCCGTTGCGATCGTCGTGCGGCGGACCAGCGAAGGCGCGCTCGCGCGTCCGCTCGCCGACCCGGCACAGGTCGACGCGGTGTCGGTGCTGCGCGCCTACACCCCCGACAATATCGAAGCGCAGCCGGTACCGGCGCCGGTTCCCGCTTCGACACCCGCGCCATGAACCGCACCGACACGCGCCGGCTGGGCGAACCCGCCTCGCTGTGGCGGATGCGGATCGTGCCGATCGCCAGCGTGATGATCGCCTCGGCGCTGCCGCTGATGCTGCCGATGGTTGCCAGCTCGCCGGTGCTGCCGCCGCTCGGCCTGCTCTTCTTCCTGTGCTGGCAATTGTTGCGCATCGAAATGTGGCCGGTGTGGATCGGCTTGCCGCTCGGCCTTTGGGACGATCTGTTCAGCGGCGCACCGATCGGCTCGGCGATCGCGCTGTGGACCTTCGCCAGCATCGCGGTCCATTATTTCTCGCAGCGCATCTATTGGCGCGGCTTTTTCCACGATTGGGCGATCGCCGCGCTGCTCGTCGCGGCGATCCAGTCGTTCGCCGCGCTGATCGCGCATCCCGACGCGCATATGGGCAAGGTGCTCGGGCTCGTCGCGCCGCAGATCATCGTATCGGCGCTGCTCGTCCCGCTGTTCATGCGCCTCACCGGCATGTTCGACAATTTCCGCCTGAAACGCCGATAGATGCCGCGCAAGAAAAGCCCACCGATCACCGAAGCCTGGCGGGGCCTGACCTTCACGCGCCGCGCGCTCGTCGTCGGCGGCGCGCAGGTTGCGGTCGGTGCCGCGCTCGCGGCGCGCATGGCCTATATCTCGGTCATCGACAACGACCGCTATGTCCTCGAATCCGAAAGCAACCGCGTCAACCTGACGCTGATCCCGCCGCGTCGCGGCTGGATCGTCGACCGCCACGGCAAGGCGCTCGCGAACAACCGCGTGTCGCTGCGCATCGACGTCATCCCCGACCGGCTGCACAACAAGGAAATGGTGCTCGGCCAGCTGCGCACGCTGCTGCGGCTCGACGGCGACGCGATGGAGCGGATCAACCGCGACCTCAAGGCCGCATCGGGTTTCCAGCCGGTGGCGATCGCCGAGGATCTGTCCGAAGGCGACTATGCCTCGATCCTCGTCCGGCTGCCCGAACTCCCCGGTGTCGCGCCGCAACGCGGCTTTGCCCGCAACTATCCGACCGGCGCGGCGGTCGGCCATCTGATCGGCTATGTCGGCGCGCCCAATGCCGAGGAATATCAGAAGGACAAGGACCCGCTCTACATCACGCCGGGGTACCGGATCGGCAAGGACGGGCTCGAGAAATATTTCCAGCCGATGCTGAAGGGCACCCCGGGCGCGAAGCGCGTCGAGGTGACCGCGCGCGGCAAGGTGGTGCGCGACCTGTCGACCACCGAAGACATCCAGGGCAAGACCGTTCACCTGACGATCGACGCCGACCTCCAGGAATATGTCGCGCGGCGTATGGGACGCGAATCGGGCGCCGCAGTGGTCATCGACTGCGCCAACGGCGACATCTTGTCCTTCGTCTCGATGCCCAGCTTCGACCCGAACAGCTTTTCGGACGGCATCAGCAACAGCGAATATGCCTGGCTGCGCGCCGACGACCACCAGCCGCTGATCAACAAGGCGACGCGCGGGCTCTATCCGCCGGGCTCGACGTTGAAACCGATGGCGGCGATCGCCGCGGTCGAACATGGCGTCGACCCCAGCGAGCGCCACACCTGTGTCGGCGGCTACCGGCTCGGCAGCCGCTTCTTCCGCTGCCTCGGCGTCCATGGCAGCCTCGACATGCCCTCGGCGATCATGAAGAGCTGCAACAGCTATTTCTACTGGCTCGCACACCGGCTCGGCTATGACGCGATCGCCCCGACGGCGCGGCTGATGGGGCTCGGCGAGGAATTCCAGCTCGCGGGCAGCAACCAGCGCTTCGGCACCATCCCCGACAGCGCGTGGAAGATGCGCAAATATGACCAGCAGTGGTCGGCGTCGGATTCGCTGAACGCGGTCATCGGCCAGGGCTATGTCAGCGTGAACCCGCTCCAGCTCGCGGTGATGGCATCGCGCATCGCGTCGGGGCGACGCCTCTATCCGCGCCTCGTCAACCGCCAGTTCAAGAATGAGGCATTGCCCTTCGCACCCGAAGCGCTCGAAGTCGCGCGCCACGGCATGGATCTCGTCGTCAACGGCGCGGGCACCGCGGTGCGCAGTCGCCTGCCGCTCGACGGCATCACGATGGCGGGCAAGACCGGCACCGCGCAGGTGCGCGGGCTCAACACCGGCAACGGCAAGGCGGGGACGTGGAAATTCCGCGACCACGGCCTGTTCATCGGCTTCGCGCCCGTCGTCAATCCGCGCTATGCGACCGCCGTCGTGATCGAACATGGCATGGGCGGCGCCCGCGCCGCAGCGCCGGTCGCCAAGGATTTCATGACCTTCCTCTTCGATCGCGAAAGGGGGATGGAGGCGCTCGAGACCTTCGAGGCCGGATGGGGCGGCACGATCAAGGAACGCATGGACCGCGACTATGCGGCGTGGAAAGCGGGCGCGTCGAGCGATCCCGACCCGGGGGTGCCGCAATGATCCCCGTCCCACCCGCCGTTCAGCGCATCCCCTGGAAACTGATCGCGCTGCTCAGCGCGATCACCGGCTTCGGCCTGCTCGTCCTCTATTCGGCGGCCGGCGGCAACTGGTCGCCCTGGGCGCTGCAACAGGGCGTGCGCTTCGCCGCCTTCCTGACGCTGGCGCTCATCATCGGCCGCTTCCCGATCCGGATCTTCGAGGATTTCGCCTATCTCGGCTATATCGGCGTGCTGATCCTGCTGATCGCGGTCGAATTGCTCGGCTTCGTCGGCGGAGGCAGCCAGCGCTGGCTCAACCTCGGCTTCATGAACCTCCAGCCGTCCGAGTTGATGAAGGTGGCGATCGTGCTCGCGCTCGCGCGCTTCTATGCGCAATTGCCGCCCGGCAATACGCGCACCTGGACCGCCTTGTGGCCCGCGCTGGTCGCGATCGGCTTTCCCGCCGCGCTGGTGATGCTCCAGCCCGACCTCGGTACCGCGCTCGCCATCTGCATCGGCGGCGTGATCGTGATGTTCTGCGCCGGCCTGCCCTTCTGGTGGTTCGGCAGCACGGCGGCAGCGGGCCTCGCCGCGCTGCCCGTGCTCTTCTCCTTCCTCCATGATTATCAGCAGAAACGCGTGCTGATCTTCCTCGACCCCGAAAGCGACCCGCTCGGCGCCGGCTACCATATCAGCCAGTCGAAGATCGCGATCGGCTCGGGCGGCATCGGCGGCAAGGGCTTCCTCAACGGCTCGCAAAGCCACCTCGATTATCTGCCCGAGGGGCATACCGACTTCATCTTCGCGACGATGGCCGAGGAATGGGGGCTGATCGGCGGGCTGGGCCTGCTCCTGGGCTTCTTCCTGCTGCTGCGCTGGTCGACGCGTGTCGCCCTGAAGGCCCGCACCCGCTTCGGCCAGCTGACCGCCGCGGGCCTCACGATGACGATCTTTTTCTACATCGCGATCAACCTGATGATGGTGATGGGACTCGCCCCCGTGGTCGGCATCCCGCTGCCGCTCTTTTCCTATGGCGGCTCGTCGATGCTGACGATCATGACCTGCGTCGGCATCATCCTCGCGATCGAGAATGACAGCAAAAAGCAGAGCAGCCGCCTCAGCTGATAAAATTATCGCAAAAAAGACGATCGGGGCATTGCCATCCCCGCAAGGCCATGATAGCGGGCCGCTCGCTTCGCAGCAAAGGGCCCTGCCCCCCGCTCCAAAGCGCGCCGGAAAACGGCAGTGGACGCATAGCTCAGTTGGTAGAGCAGCTGACTCTTAATCAGCGGGTCCTAGGTTCGAGCCCTAGTGCGTCCACCATTTTCTTCCCTTACAAATCAAACGGTTACCCCGTCCCGGGTCACCAATCGCAGACCGGTTTGCGCCGTGCCTGGGGGTGATTTTGGGACATGGACTTCCGCAGTCTTCTGCGCCTCTCCGGCGAGGCCGGTTCGGGACCCGAAAGTCAGCTGGTCGGCGTACGGCTGAAGATGCTTCACCGACAGATGCGCATAGCGGCGCACCATCGATTCCGATTTCCATCCGCCCAGCTCCTGAAGCACCCAGGTGGGCACGTCATTCTGCCGGAGCCAGCTCGCCCAGGTATGCCGCAGATCGTGCCAACGAAAGTTGGTGATCGCGGCGCGCCGGAGCGCCTTGCGCCAAGCCCGCGTGTTCGCCGAACGGAGCGGTCTGCCCCGGAAGGTGAACACATGGCTTTCATGCTTGCCCTGCTGCCGCATGAGAACGGCGGCGGCGAGATCGTTGAGCGGGACGCCCAAAGCTTCCCCGTTCTTCGTATCGCCATGCTCGATCGTCGCGATGCGCCGGGCGAGATTGACCCGGTCCCATGTCAGATCGAGCACATTGCCCTGGCGCAGGCCAGTCGCGAGCGCAAACACGACCACTTCACGCTGATGGGCCGGCAGTTCCTTGAGCAGGGTTTCGGCCTGCTCCTCGGTGATCCAGCGAACGCGGACCTTTCCGCCGACGCTGTAGGTCTTGAACGCCGGCACGGCGTCGATCCATTCCCATTCGCGCATCGCCCTTCGGAAGATGGCGCGGATGAGCGCCACATAGAGATCCTTCGTGCGATCCGTGCCATGGATATGGCGCGTCACCAGGCCATCGACGAGGCTCCGGTCGATCTGGTCGAGGGTCTTGCCCCGCAAATGACCAGTGAACCAACGGATCCGCTGCACATCGTCCCGGTAGGACTTTTTGTGCGCCTTCTCCTTGAGCCAACGCAGTGCCGCTTCGTCCCATGAACGCTTCGGCTTCTGCTTCAGTCTCGCCAAGTCCCACAGCTGAGCCTTCAGCTTGTCGTGGTATTCCTTCGCTTTTTCCCGGTCGGCTGTGCCAGTAGTATGTTTAATTCGGCTTCCGTCCGGGGCTGTGATGTCAACATAATAGGTATTTGCACGTTTCCAGAGTGCCATAGTGCCTCCTTGTCGTCGGCACCCAGATGCATCCGTGCGTCATCAGGATACCGCCCGCGAAGCCAGGCGACAAGGTCGGCCTCGACGAAGCGCCAGTCGCGCCCGATCTTGCCGCCGGGAATGACCGCCTGCCGGACGTAGCGGCGCACGGTGTTCGGATGCAGGCCGAGGAAATCCGCTGCCTCGATCAGCGATAGAAGCGCCGGCTCCGCCATCGCGGCTAGGGCGCCGCGCCGCCGCGCCGGGCGCGCGCGAACGCCTTGTCGCTCTCGAGGAACGACCAGAGCATGTAGGGCACGAGGTCGGCGGGCTTCTCGCGCTGCCCGTAAGCCGCCGCATAGGCGTCGGCATAATCGGCTAGCGCCTGTTCGAGGTCGGGCAACATCTCGACGACGAGCTTCACGGGCTTGCGATCGGGGATCTTCGCCAGCTTGATATCGGGCATCACGGCCTCCACGGCGCGAGGACGAGATCGCGGTGGACGATCACGCGCAGCGTCCAGCCGGGCCGCACGCGGATGGTCGGCGGGATGTCGAGATTCCGCTCGACGATGCGGTCGCCGGCGCGCGCGCCGTTGGTCTGCGCGGACTCGCGCATTGCGCGGACGAGTTCGCTCTCGTCGTTCCCGAAGCCGAGTTCGGTGCCGACGCCGAGCAGCGTCGCGAGCCCGACGCCCTTGAGCAAAGCCCAGCTGTGGAAGTCGACCTGGTCGGCGAGCCCGGCATAGCCCGCGGCATCGGTCGCGGGCGCGTTGTCGAGCGTCAGCGACGATCCGTCGGGCCAGATGATGCGCTGCCAGGCGACAAAAGCGCGGCGCTGGCCGAAGGCGATATTGCTTTCATATCGCCCAAGGAGCCGGGCGCCTTGCGGAATGAGGAGCGTGCGTCCGGTGATGCTGTCGTAAACATTCTCGCTCACCTGCGCGACGACGAGGCCGGGCAAGTCGCTGTCGAGCCCGGTCACGAGATTCGCCGGGATGATGCTGCCGCTGCTCACGATCCAAGGCGAGGCCGGCTGGCGAATGCGGTGTGCGCTGACTTCATTCGCGCTAGCGGCGACCGCGCTGCCGGTCGCTGCGGCGCTGGCTGGAGCTCCCGGAACCGTTTCGCCAGGTTTCTCCGGCGCCGATACGGTGTCGGCGACTGTAAGGTTAGCCGCCCCGCTCCGCCCGCCGAGCATCAGCACCGCCGATTGGCGCGCCGCAGCTTGGTCCGCCAAGGCCTTTTCGCGGGCGACGGCGGCCGCATCGGCGGCAGGGTCGGCAGGCAGCACCTCGCCCTCGCCCGCCAGCTTGCGCTGATGCTCGAGGATCGGGCGCCCGAGATCGCCGGGCAGCGGCGAACCGAGCTTCGGGATCGCATCATAGCTCCCGGGTGCCGCGGCGAGCGCCTCGGGCGAGCGCGCCGCTTGCGCGTCGAACATCTCGTCGCCGCTCGCGGCAAGCTTGAAGGACGCGGGGCTGAGCGCAATCCATGCGGTGGCGGCGATCGCCAGCGCGCCGACGGCAGCCATGCCGATAATCAGCTCGCGCCGGAACCGCACCACTCGGCGCGGGCTTCCCCGCAGCACCAGGCTCTCGGGATCGACCTTGGGCGTCAGCGGGGCCGGCTGCTCCAACGCGGCAGGATCGGCAGGCGCGGCGCCAACCTTCGGTGCGATGTCCTCGCTCACATTGCGATCGGGCACGTCGGACGCGTTCACCGGCTCGCTCCGGGGCCGACGCGGACAATGCGCACGACGGTCTGCCGCTTCGTTCCATGACGAAGCTCCGCGCGCTCGAAAAGGCGGTCGACGACATAGAAGCGTCCGCTGACGCGGTAGTTGACCAGTTCGGGACTATTGCCCTCCCCGGTCACGAACAACGGCGGCGCCTCGCCCTGCCCGAGCGTCGCCGGAAACTCTATAAAGACCTGCCGTCCGTCGTCGAACGCGCGCAGCGGCCGCCATGCCGGCTTGTCGCCGCGGATCGCGTAGCTGAAGTCGAGATGGACAGGATCGATCGCCGGGCGCGCCTCGACCGCGGCGCGCGTTGCACTTGCGGCGCGCTCGATCGCGAGAAGACTGTCGTGCGGGTAGGTCCAGGAGACCGCCGACATCGCCGTGCGCGCGGTGCTTGCGAGCGCGAGGTGATAGACGCGCCGGTCGGTCGTGATGATGAGATTCGTGGCCAAGCCGGGCGCGAGCGGCTTGATCATGATATGGACGCGGCGCGCCTCTCCCGCCCCGCTCGTCGTGTCGCCGACGGTCCAGCGCGCGGTATCGCCCGCCGCGACCGCGACGAGCGCTTCGCCCGGCTCGAGCGCAATGTCGGTGATATGCTCGGGCGCGGTCACGAGCCGGTAAACGCCGCCCTCGACATAGGCATAGGTTTGGATGGCACCGCGATAGTCCTGCGCGCGCGGTTCCTTGACGGCGGCAGCCGCCGCCGCGCGGACGCGCTCGACCGGCCCGGGACCGGCGATTGCGGAAGAGGCCAGAGCCACCGCACCGGCAGCGGCAAGAATCGGGCGGAAGCACGTCATGGCAAGGCTCCTTCGGGGGTTGCGGGTACAGGAGGAGTTTCGGCGGGCGGCTCACCCGCCGTGTGCGGCGGCGCGTTCGCGGCGGCGGGGCCGCGCTCCTCGCGCTCATATTCGCGGCTCCAGTCGATCGCCTCGACATAGAGGCCAAGCGGATTTTTGCGCAAGACGTCGGCCGAGCGCGGCGGCTTCACGACGACGGTCAGCATCGCGGTCCAGCGCGACGTCGAAGCAAGGCTGCCGCGCTCATAGGCGCTTTCCTTCCACTTCACCTGCCACGACCGCGGCGAGGCGCGCACGACGCTGGTGATCTCGACCGACACCGATCTCGTCCCGACCTTCGCAAAGGGATCGGAGGCCCGCGCATATTCGTTGAGGAAGAGAGCGCCGCGCTCAGCCGCGAAGTCATAGGCGACGAGCCAATTCTCGCGCATCAGCACCGGGTCGAGCGAGATGCCGCGGACATTCGCAATGAAGCGGCCGAGCGCCCACGCGATCTGCGGGTCGGTCGGATTATAATCGGCGGTTGCGGGCGCGACGCCGCGCGCCTCGCCGAGCCGGTCGACCTCGACGACATAGGGCGTGACGCGGCTCTGTACCGACTGCCAGACAAGTCCGGCGGCGAGCCCGGTCGAGAGCAGAAGTCCGCCGAATGCCATGATCCGCCAGTTTCGTGCCTGGACGCGCGCGGCGCCGATCCGGTCGTCCCACGCCTGTCCGGCGCGCTGATAGGGCGTGACCGGCTCGGGCGTGTGCCCGTAGCGCTGGATAGGTCGTTTGAATTTCATCGGATCAATCCTCCTTCTCGGCGATATCGGGGCTCGCGCCGCTGCCACCGCGGCTCCCGTCGGAAATCACATGGGCGGCAGTCTGCCGCGCCGAGCGACGGCGCTGGTCGGCCTTGAGATCGGTCGCCCACGCGGGCGGTGCAGCAGACGCGGCGGCATTCTCGTTCGACGGCGGCGAAGCCGGGCTCTTGCTCTGATTTCCGGCGTTCCAGGCGGCATCGCGCCCGGCGGCGGCGGCGTCGCCGATCCCGAGCGAGCTGCCAGTGCGGCGCGCAGCGTTGACGGCCGCGCCCCTGGTCGCGGTTGCGACGCCCGAGAGACCGGCGCCGACCGTTTGCGATCCCGAGGTTTCCTGCCCGAGCTTGTACGACGTCGAGGCCGCCGCGCCCATCAATGTGCCGGCGCGAACCGCGCCGAGCGCGGCGCCGCCGCCAGCGCGCGCAGCCGCCATGCCGGCGCCGCCGGCGACGATCATTGTTCCCGCGGCTGCGGCGACGGTGCCGACTGCAGCGCCCGCGCCGAGCTGCGGTGCGCCGGCGACAATGCCCGATGCGATGCCCGGTCCGTAGATGCCGAGCCCAAGCAAGGCCAGCGCGCCGAGCGCCAAAGACATCGCTTCCTCGACGTCTGGCTCGGAGCCCGCCATCGTCGTCAGAAAATCGGGAAAGAAACCCGAGCCGATGCCGACGATGACGCCAAGCACCATCACCTTTACCCCCGACGATATGATGCTGCCGAGCACGCGTTCGGCGAGGAAAGCGGTCCGGTTCCAGAGGGCAAAGGGCATCAGCGCAAAGCCCGCGAGGCTGGTCAGCTTGAACTCGATCAGCGTGATGAAAAGCTGGATTGCGAGAATGAAGAAGGCGAGGATCGTGAGGACCCAGGCGATCAGCAGCACCACGATCTCGAGGAAATTCTCGAAGAAAGCGATCGGCCCGAGCATGTCCTTGATCTGGTCGATGAGCGGATGCGCCGCCTCGAACCCCGCGCCGGCAAGCCGTCCGGGTTTCAGTAGGTCTTCGGCCGAGATCGTGCCGCCGCCGGCGGTGATGCCGAGCCCGGCGAAGGAGCGGAAGATAATATCCGAAAGCGCCCCGAAGTTGCCGATGATGAAGGCGAAGACGCCGACATAGAGGATCTTCTTGAGCAGCTTCGCGATGATGTCATTCTCTCCGCCCATCGCCCAGAAGAGCCCGGCGAGCGTGATGTCGATGCCGATCAATATGCTGGTGAGGAAAGCGACATCGCCGCCGAGCAGCCCGAAGCCGCTGTCGATGTAGCGGATGAAGGCTTCCATGAAGCGGTCGATGACATTGAGATCGTCCATCGGGCGGGCTTTCGTAGAGGATGATGGGTCCGCGGGGTCTCGGGGGGAGTTTTCGAGACCCCGCGGCGAACGGCGGGCCAGGAGAGGGGCAGCCTCGCGCCGTTCGTGTCGCTGGTCAGCGGATCGGCGTGTAAGCCTTGCCGTCGCCGAGGAAGCGGCGTGTGCGCTCGCGCGCTTCCGCCGCACTCTGCGCCGCGCGGGCGCGGTCGATCATGTCGGCCTCGTAAGCGGCCGCCATCATCTGCTGGAGCTGCATCTGCTGCTTGGCGGCGAGAGCGAGAAGCTGGTTGGTCGCCTGTTGCGCCTGCAGGCTGCCCTCCGCACTCGAGCTTCGCGCCGCGACGTCGGCGAGCACCGCGGCATCGGCCTTCACGTCGGCGGCGATGCGCGACTGGACCGCGAGCGTGCGGCGGTACGACGCCATCGCGGTATCGAGCCGCGCCTTGGCATTGGCGACGCTCGCCGACCGGGGCAGGCCGGAGAAGTCCTTCGGGAACAGCGCCGCCATGCGCGCGTCGAGCTGGTCGACCCCGAAGTCGATCCCCTCGGCCTTTTCCATCAGCGCATCGACGCGGGCGAGATTATCCTTCAGCTTTTCGAGTTCGGGGAAGTCGACTCGCTTCAGATGCTTGTCCATGTTGGCAAGCATCTGCGCTTCATTCTGGAGCTGCCGGATCTGCTGGTCGATCTGCTTGAGCGTGCGCGCGGCTGTGAGCAGGTTCTGCGAATAATTGGCCTGGTCGAAAACCGGCATCGCGGTGGCGGGCGGCACGGCGAGCAGCAGCGCCGGAATGGCGGCAGCGGCAAGCAGCATATGGGCAAACGTCTTCATGGCATTTCTCCTTCTTGGGGGGCGGGTCGATCGGTAGTGGGGGCACCGGGGAAGTCGGCGAGCAGGTCGGCGGCCCAGTCGAGGCCGGCGCCGCGCAAGAAGTGCGCCGCGAAATCGCCTTCGCCATGCTCGGCGAGGACGGCGTCGATCCGCGCCTGCGTCGCCGGATCGGATGCGCCGCAGAGCGCCAGCGCAATCGGGCCCAGACCGAGCTCGAAGAGGCGGTTGCCGCGCGCCGACTGGAGATAATATTGGCGCTTCGGCGTCGCGCGCGCGACGAGCTCGATCTGCGCTTCGTTGAGCCCGAAGGCGGCATAGGCGGCGCGGCTCTGCGGCTCGACTGCGCGGTCGTTCGGGAGGAGAATCCGCTGTGGGCAGCTTTCGATGATCGCAGGCGCGATGCTGCTGTTCGAGATATCGGCGAGGCTCTGCGTCGCGAAGATCACCGCGACATTCTTCTTGCGCAGCACCTTCAGCCATTCGCGGATGCGCGCCGCGAAGAGCGGGTTGTCGAGGAATATCCAGGCTTCGTCGAGGATAAGCAGGGTCGGCCGCCCGTTGAACCGCGCGTCGAGCCGGTGGAACAGGTAGGAGAGGACGGGTTCGACGACGCTCGCCTGCCCCATCAGCGCCTCGGTCTCGAAACATTCGACCGATCCGAGCGCCAGCCCTTCCTCGGCCGCATCGAGCAGACGGCCGTGCGGACCTTCGAGCGTGAAGGGCTGGATCGCCGCCTTCAGCGCATTCGACTGGAGGAGCAGCGACAGACCGGTGAGCGTGCGTTCCGAGGCGGGCGCGCTCGCGAGGCTGGTCAGCGCCGACCAGATCGCGTCCTTGATGTCGGGGGTCACCGCAACGCCCTCGTGCGCGACGAGCGAGGCGACCCAGTCGGCGCCCCAGCTCCGCTCCTCGGCGCGATCGATTTCACGCAGCGGCTGGAAGGCGAGCATATCGTCGCCCTCGCCGAGCGCATGATGTCGTCCGCCCATCGCCAGCACCGCGGCGCGCGCCGAATTACCCTTATCGAAGATATAGAGCTGCGCGCCCGCGTAGCGGCGGAACTGCAATGCGATCAGACCGAGCAGGACCGACTTCCCTGCCCCCGTCGGCCCCGCAATCATCATATGGCCGACGTCGCCGACATGGGTCGAGAGGCGGAACGGCGTCGATCCACCGGTCTCGGCCATCAGCAGCGGCGGGCCGCCAAGGTGGCGGTTCCAGTCGGGTCCGGCCCACACCGACGAAAGCGGCATCAGATGCGCAAGGTTGAGGCTGTGCACGAGCGGCTGGCGGACATTGGCGTAAGTCTGGCCCGGCAAGCTCGACAGCCAGGCTTCGACCGCGTTGACGCTCTCGCGGATCGCGGTGAAGCCCAGCGAATGGACGATGCGCTCGGCGGCGCGCAGCTTTTCCTCGGCGCGGGCACGGTTCCGGTCCGATACCGTGATCGTCGTCGTCAAATAACCGAAGGAGACATGATCGCCGCCGAGCGCCTGGAGTGCGGCATCGGCATCGACGACCTTGTTGTCGGCGTCGCTGTCGAGCAGTTGCGCCGGCTGGTTGTACATCACCTCGCGCAGCAGCGCCGAGAGCGACTTGCGCTTGTTGAACCATTGCCGTCGGAGCTTGGTCAGCGCCGCAGTCGCGTCGGCCTTGTCGAGCGCGATGAAACGCGTCGTCCAGCGATAAGCGAAGTCCTGTCCGTTGAGCGCGTCGAGGATGCCGGGGCGACTGATCGAGGGGAAACCGAGGATCGTCAGCGACCGCAGATACTGGTCACCGAGCATCGGCTCGAGCCCGCCGGTGAGCGGCGTGTCGGCGAGCAACGCATCGAGATACATCGGCGTCGCGGGAACGCGGACGCGGTGGCGGTGCGGCGAGATCGCGCGGTGGAGATAGGTCAGAGTCTCGCTATCGTCGAGCGCGCGGACCTCGGGCATGAACGTCGCCATCAGGTCGATCGCGCGCAGACTCTCGGCCTCGAAGCGCGCGAGCGCCTCGCGCCAGTCGCGCGTGCCTTGCGTGGCGTCGGGGCGTTCGATCAGCGCGCGCCCGGCGCCGTCGGCTTGGTCGGCAGGCGGCATCCAGACGAGCGTCAGGTGGAAATGGCTCTCGAAATGCTGCCGCTCGCTGTCGTCGAATGCGGCGCGCCGTTCGGCATCGACGAGCCACGAGGCCGCGTCGGGGAATTCGCTTTCGGGATAGCCCGCCGCGGCGACGCGCTCGGCCTCGAAGAAGAGCGCCCAGCCGGATCCGAAGCGCCGCAGCATATTGTTCGCGCGCGCGCAGGCGGCGACGAGTTCGGCCTCGGTCGCGCTGTCGAGGTCGGGGCCGCGAAAGGCGATGCTGCGCTGGAAACTCCCGTCCTTGTTGAGGATGATCCCGGGCGCCACGAGCGCCGCCCATGGCAGATGATCGGCGAGCCGGTCGGCGCGCGACCGATATTCGGCGAGGTTCAGCATGTGAGCTCGCCTTTCTGCCGAATGTGGCGCGCGAGCACCGGCGCGAAATCGGGATCGCGCTTCGCCGCGAATACCATCAGCGTGTGGCCGAGCGCCCAGAGGATGAGGCCGGCGATCCATTGCTGAAGTCCGAGCCCCATCGCCGCGGCGATCGTGCTATTGACGATCGCGAGCCCGCGCGGCGCGCCGCCGAGCAGGATCGGCTCGGCGAGCGAGCGGTGGATCGGCGCCTCATAGCCTTCGATATGACTCATGCGACGAGCGCCCCGCCGCCGAAGCTGAAGAAGGAAAGGAAGAAGCTCGAGGCGGCGAAGGCGATCGAAAGGCCGAAGACGATCTGGATCAGCCGCCGGAAGCCGCCCGAGGTTTCGCCGAATGCCAGCGTCAGCCCGGTCGTGATGATGATGATCACCGCGATGATCTTCGCGACCGGTCCCTGCACCGATTCCAGCACCTGCTGGAGCGGTTCCTCCCACGGCATGCCCGAGCCCGCGGCGAGCGCCGTTGCGGCAAGGCCGAACGTCAGAGCAGCAACAAGGACCGGACGCGCGGTGTGCGCCGTCGTGGTGGCGCGCGACATCGCAAAGGGAATCAGGGACATGGCATTTCTCCTTCAGGCTGAATGGAAAGGTCGGTCAGTGCGTAGTCGCCGGTCGGGCCGACGCCCTCGACGCGCGCGATCGTCGCGATGCGCCGCGCGGCGCCGCGTCCGGCGATGAAGACAATGAGGTCGATCGCCTCGGCGATCAGGCGCCGCGGTACGGTGACGACGCTCTCCTGGACGAGCTGCTCGATCCGGGTCAGCGCCGACGCCGCGCTATTGGCATGAACCGTGGCGATGCCGCCGGGGTGTCCCGTGTTCCACGCCTTGAGCATGTCGAGCGCCTCGGCACCGCGCACCTCGCCGACGATGATGCGGTCGGGGCGGAGCCGCAGCGTCGAGCGGACGAGATCGCCCATCGAGACCGCGCCCGCACGCGTGCGCAGTTCGACGCGGTCGGGCGCGGGGCATTGGAGCTCTCGCGTGTCCTCGATCAGGATCACGCGTTCGTCGAGGCTCGCCATTTCGGCGAGGAGCGCATTGGCAAGCGTCGTCTTGCCCGAGCTGGTTCCGCCGGCGACGAGGATGTTGAGCCGTTCGACGACGGCCAGCGACAGGAGGCGCGCCGCCTCCGGCGTCGCGATGCCGGCGCCGACATAATCCATTAGCGTATAGACCCGCGCCGCGGGCTTGCGGATCGAGAAACAGGGGGCGAGGCTGACCGGTGGCAACAGGCCCTCGAACCGCTCGCCTGCCCCTTCGCCATGCGGCGGCAGCTCGGCGCTGACGATCGGCGACGCGGCGTGCACCTCGAAGCGGGCATGCGATGCCACAAGCCGGATGATCCGCTCGACCTGTTCGGGCGCCATGCGCACGCCGGTATCGACCCGGCCTTCACCGAGCACGTCGACGCGCAGCGCCCCGTCGGGATTGACCATCACCTCGACGACATGCGCGTTCGACAGCGCCGCCTCGATCGCCGGGCCCATCGCGCTGCGCAGCATCGTGCGCCGCCGTTCGGCGGAGACGGCCGCACTCACGCGCCGCCTCCCGAGCCAAAACTGCCGCGGCCCTCGCGGAAGGCCTCGACGACCTTCGCCGTGAACCATTCGAAGCGCTCGCGGCCCTGCGCGCGCGCGACATCATCGCCCTCGGCAACCGGCGGGACCGATGCGAGGAGGTAGCGCACGAGGAGTGCGAGGATTTCGATCTCGATCTGGCCGTTGCGCTCGATCCGCGCGAGCACGCGCGCCAGGCCATCGAGGCGCGGACCGAAGCGCTCCTGCAGTTCATTGACGCCTTGGCGCGTCAGCCAGGCTTCGAGCGCCTCGGCGAGGATCGTCGATTTGGTGACGCCGGGCTTTCTCGCGAGCAGCGAAAGCCGGTCGCTGAGGCCGCGCTCGATGAAGAGTTGGTGCCGGACGAGGCCCGCGCGCGCGCTCACAGCCCGAGCCCCAGCTGCTCGCCGTCCTGCGACACGGCTTCGTCCATCGCGTGACCGATCAAGACCGGCGCGAGCGGACGGACGCGGTCCATCAATTTCTTGTCGATCGCGGGATCGGTATCGTCGTCGATGCCGAGCGGGTTGGAGGGACGCGCGGTCTCGACGCGCGGTTCCGGCTGTTCGGCGAGTTCGGGCACCTTCGCCTGCTGCGCGCCGCCATCCTCGATCGCGGCGTCGTCGGCGTCATCCGCGTCGATGTCGGCAGCGACCAACCCCGCAACGCAGCCGCTCCAATCGTCGCCGCGTGTTGCCGGTCGATCGGCATAGCCGTCATCGGCGAGTTCGGGCGCGGGGCCGAGGCGCGCCTTGAAATTGGCGTCCTCGAAATAGCGCAACTTCTTCGCACGGATCGGCGCCAGCCCGGCGACGAGCACCAGCTCGTCGGTCGGCGGCAGCTGCATGACCTCACCCGGCGTCAGCAGCGCGCGGGCGGTTTCCTGCCGGCTGACCATGACGTGGGCGAGCCAGGGCGCGAGCCGGTGGCCAGCGTAGTTGCGCATTGCACGCTGCTCGGTCGCGGTGCCGAGCGCGTCCGAGATGCGTTTCGCGGTGCGCTCGTCGTTGGTCGCGAAGGCGACGCGGACATGACAATTGTCGAGGATGGCGTTGTTATCGCCATAGGCTTTGGAAATCTGGTTCAGCGACTGCGCGATCAGGAAGGCGCGAATGCCGTAGCCCGCCATGAAGGCCAGCGCGGTCTCGAAGAAATCGAGACGGCCAAGCGCCGGGAACTCGTCGAGCATCAGCAGAAGGTCGTGGCGGCGGACGGTCGATCGCCGGTCGTCGAGCTTCTCGGTGAGGCGGCGACCGATCTGGTTGAGGATCAGGCGAACGAGCGGCTTGGTCCGCGAAATGTCCGACGGCGGGATGACGAGATAGAGCGAGAGCGGCCGCTCGGCGGAGACGAGATCGGCGATCCGCCAGTCGCATCCCGATGTCACCGCGGCGACCGTCGGGTCACGATAGAGGCCGAGGAACGACATGGCGGTCGAGAGCACGCCCGAGCGCTCATTCTCGCTCTTGTTGAGCAGCTCGCGCGCCGCCGATGCCACGACGGGATGGACCCGCGGCTCGTCTGCCGTTCCGAGATGATTGGTGCGCATCATCGCGACGAGCGTCGCGGCGAAGCTGCGCGAGGGATCGGAGAGAAAGGTCGCGACGCGCGCGAGTGTCTTCTCTTCTTCGGCGTAGAGAATGTGGAGGATCGCGCCGACGAGCAGCGAATGGGAGGTCTTTTCCCAGTGATTACGCCGTTCGAGCGCCCCTTCCGGGTCGACCAAGATATCGGCGATATTCTGGACGTCGCGGACCTCGCATGCGCCCTTGCGCACTTCGAGCAGCGGATTGTAGCGCGCCGAGCGGACGTCGGTCGGGTCGAAATAGAGGCAGTGCGAGAAGCGCGATCGCCACGCCGCGGTCAGCTGCCAATTCTCGCCTTTGATGTCGTGGACGACCGCCGAACCGGTCCAACTGAGTAACGTCGGGACGACGAGCCCGACGCCCTTGCCCGAACGCGTCGGCGCGAACGCCATGACATGCTCGGGGCCCGCGTGGCGCAGATAGCGGCCCGACAGCCGCCCCAGAAACACGCCGGCATCGCCGCGCAGCCCAGCGGCGTCGATCTCGCGCTCCTTCGCCCAGCGCGCCGAGCCGTAAGTCGTGACCTGCCCTTTCTGTCGCGCGCGCCAGAGCGAGCCGCCGATCGCCGCGCCGCAGCCGATGAAACCGCTGGCCGCCGCGAGCGAACCCGCCTTGTCGAAGACGTGCGGCGCATAGGCCTCATAGTGATACCACCAGGGAAAGAGGTCCCACGGCCGATAGACCGGCAGCCCGCCGAGGCGGAGCCATGGCGCGCCAAGCTCCGGCTGATAGCCGAGCATCTCGGCGGCCCATTGCGTGGCTGCCCAGACGCCGAGAACCACAATCGCGAAGACGATCAATATCTGGCCGATGAGCAATTTGGTCGGGGTCATGATGAGGCTCCCGTCCGGACGGCCTTGTCCGGACCCGAGCCCACAAAATCCGCGCTAGACGGCCAAACTTACAGTACGTCTCCGACGCACCGAGGTACGTCTCCGACGCATTTCAGACCATCGAGCCGTGTATTCCTACATTATTGTGACGACTGAGCGTATGCGGGAAGCTGGCGCGCGGTTGGGAATGCTCGACTTCATCCCGCGAGGCCGCGAAACACGGGTGGCCGCATTCACGACATAGGGGGGACCTGATGACACTGTGCGAGTTATATGAGGAGTTGAAGGGCTGGCAGTCGATGATCGGCTCCATCCTCGGCTTCGCAGCGCTGACTTGGGGCGCGCTCTACAACTACAAGTTGAACCGGCGCCGCGATGATGAAACCCGGGCGAAAGAGGCGTTATCTGTGGCCCTCGGTCTTTACAGCGAGATCACGCTGATTTCGAAGGAACTCGTTCATCTAGCCAATTCAGTAGGGCGATGGTACCTGCGCACTGGGATTTCTGGGGGCGGACTTCCTGCTCATTTTACCGAGAGCTTTGTCCTCCCCGAGGCCACACTTTTCAAAGCACTGGCATCCAAGGTCGGTCTCTTGTCTCCTGACATTCTCATGCCCGTGGCGCGGTTTTACGGATATTATGGCGAAGCGGTGACCCATTTTCCTCATATCGTTGAAGATCAGGACCGCAAG
The DNA here is from genome assembly GCF_001990265.1 of Sphingopyxis sp. KK2. Taxonomy (GTDB): domain Bacteria; phylum Pseudomonadota; class Alphaproteobacteria; order Sphingomonadales; family Sphingomonadaceae; genus Sphingopyxis. The sequence continues at coordinate 11,083 of NZ_LYVN01000024.1, read as the reverse complement.
GTTGGTTACGGCGTCGAATGGGTGCTCGACCCGGCCATCAGCGCGATTGATGCCGTGCAACCCGCATTACGCGAGATCGAACGAATTGGCGGAATATCTGAGCCCGCCACGATGGCCGACTTAAAGACAGCGCGGGAGGCGCTGGCACTGGAGAGAGATATGCGTGACTAAGCGGGGAATGTGATATGCAACGGCTGTGCAACCGGGACGATTGGCGCATCTCTCTTCGCGCCTCGCAGCACCGCCGTGGTTTATCATAGTCTGCGCGTCAGTCGGCCTAAGCGCTATACATCGCGGCTCCGACCGGCTCGTCGAACATGCTGAGCTCTACGCAGCACCTGAATCTGTTCTAGAATCAGGCGTGCATCGTAGCCGTCCGCCAAATACGCCTTAACGCCGGAAATAGCATCGTCCGCGTATTGGGAAGCCGGACCCAACGTCGAAACGTTGGGAAGATCGCGCGCGCGCCGCTTTGGCTTTAACAACGCGTTCTTCGAAACGTCGCTGTCAATCTCTTCGCTGGCAGCGCCAGCGCGGCGCTGTTCGGCAATTCGTTGATTCACATAGTTCCACAGGTTGGCGATGCGCGGGGTAACGCGCTTCACCTCTCGGTTCCTCACCCGCGATACTAGTGCCTGATCAGCTCCGATCGCACGAGCAATGTCCTTTTGAACGGGCAATCCCGGCACTCGGAGCATCGCCGCCAAGAGTTCCAGGACATCATCAGGGACATCTTCGAATCGCATAATTCGCCTTGCATATTCGCATATTCACATTAAAGCTATGCGAATATGCGAAATATGACCTTCTGTGATATTTTTAGCGGCGCCGGCCTTTTCAGTGCTGGCTTCGTCGATCATGGCTTCGAACCAGTTCTCGCTATCGACATTTCGAAGGAAGCAATTGCTTCCTACAATCGGAACCTGCGCGACGTCGGAGTTACGGCATCGGTGTCAGGATTCGACGACATCCCACAGGCGGATGTGTTGATCGCGGGCCCGCCTTGCCAAGGCTTCTCCACGCTCGGCAGGCAAGACCCCTTGGACGTCAGGAACGATCTTGCGCTCGAAGTTCCGAGGTGGGCGAAAGCGAGCAACGCGGAAGTGGTTGTGGTTGAGAATGTCCCACCATTTCTGTCGTCTCAGCAGTGGCGGCGCCTTGCTGTGATGCTGGAAGGTCAAGGATACGAGATATTTACATGGCTCCTTGACGCCGTGGATTACGGGACGCCGCAGCTGCGCCGCCGAGCCTTTACGATTGCTTCGAAGATTGGAAGGTTCAACGCTCCTGCGCCGCATCATGAACGCATTACCGCTGGCGATGTCCTCGCCCGAGAAATACCTGTGGGCGACGAACTACATCGCTGGCCACAGCCGGTCGGGATCGCGGCTCAACGAATTCAGCTCATTCCGCCAAGAGGTGACAAGCGAGATTTGATGCGGCTGGCTCCCGAACTCTGCCCCCCATCGTGGACGCGGGTCGGATGCCAGGCAACAGACGTCTGGGGGCGGGTCGATCCAGATCAACCTCTCAACACTATCCGATGCACATTCCAGAACCCCTCCAAGGGTAGATATCTACATCCCGTAGAGAATCGGACGCTATCGCTTCGTGAGGGCGCACGAATTCAGGGAGTGCCGGATCATTGGATGTTCGCTGGCAGGCCTTACCCTGTAGCTCGTCAGATCGGGAACGGCGTCCCGGTACCGTTAGCCCGCGCCGTCGCGGGCGCCGTGCGCGACGCGATATCCAAAACGGAGATCAAAGTAGCCGCGTAATTGGATGCAGGCTCTTCCAATTCGGTTCAACAAGTATCATGCTGACCGAATGAGCCACGACCTTTTCGATAAGCGGCCCGCTTCTTTTCCCCTCCGAATTCAGGGAGGGATGCTAGAAGCACTTGGAATCAACATGTATGCGACGATAGGCAAATGCCTAGTCGAATTTGTCGCCAACGCGTACGACAGCGAGGCGCGACAAGTAGAAATTACGATCCCGACCGACGAAATTCATGAAGCTCGGGTTGCTGCGAAGGCTGCCGCAAAGAAGGAAGTCGCCGAAAATCAGCGCGATCCGTTCACGATTCTTCTTACCCCCCTTCCAGAGAATATTTCGATTGTAATTTCTGACGATGGTCACGGGATGTCACCGGCTGATGTTGAACAGAAATTCCTGCCTATAAATCGAAAGCGCCGCCTGGATGTCCAGACCGGGGCAGAAACGATTTTGAAGTCCGAAACGGGCGTCCGAAACGTGATGGGGCGAAAGGGACTTGGGAAGTTAGCGGGGTTCGGCGCCGCGACAAAGGTGGTTATCCGTACCAAGCGCAAGGGTGAAACTTTCGCCACAACCTTCATACTTGACGATAGCACAATCCGACATGCCGAAGACCTAGGATCGGTCGACATTCCGGCGAGTTATGAAGACAATCTCCCCTCTGAAGATCATGGCACCAAGATCACGTTGACCGGATTGAAAGCCGATGCGGTGCGCTTTTCCACCGATACCATCGGAAATACTATTCGCCAGGCGTTTTTCGGGATCGAGCCCGACGAACTGGCCATCAAGATAAACCACGTCTTGGTAGAAGCCGAAGTCGCAGAGTATGATTTTGTTTATCCCGCGGGCGCCTCTCTGGCTAATTTGGCCGACGATGTCGTGAATGTGGAAGACGTTACCACCCTGCCCGTCAAATATATGGTAGGATTTCGCCCCAGGGGGAAGCACCTACCGACGTCGCAGCGGGGAGCCCGAATCTACTGCAACGATCGGCTCGCCGCTGGGCCATCTTTGTTCGGACTTCCGACCGGCATGCACAACTTCCACAGCCAGAGCTACATGGAATGTGTTGTTCGCGCCGATGACCTTGACCGTCATGGCATCGACTTGGTGAATACCAACCGGACGCAGTTGCGCGAAGACAACGAAATCGTGCGCGCCCTGATCACCTTCGTCGAAGAAGCGATGAAAAAGGCGCTTGCTGCCCACGCAAAGTGGAAAGAAGACAAGGTCGACGATGATATCGAGAGGTCTAAAACTGCCCGATCGGTGATGAGATTCACAGATGCCCTGGAAGGTCGAGCAAAGACCTCAGCCAAGAAGCTCATACGCGCGCTCGCGGTGGAACATGGCGCTGACTCAGAAGAATTTGCAGAATTGGCACCGCTGGTGGCGCAATCTGTCAATGCCGGCGAAGTTCTAATCCGGCTTAGCGAACTCGGACATGATCCTAAGTCCCTTCAAATCATCGCGCTCAATCTTGTCGAGCTGGCAGATATCGAGAAAAGCGATGCTTTGAAAAACTATCGCGGCAAGCGAAATGGCATCAATGCCCTCTTGAAGCTTATCGAAGATGGTGAGGGAGAGTTCTGGAAGACGAAAGGGATCGAGAATCGCCTCCATGGCCTTCTCAAAGACCAGCCTTGGCTAATCAAGCCGGAGTATTCCAGATACTTAACGAGTGATGCCAACCTCTCAAGAGTATCGACTGCTATTGCGGCTCACCTTGGCATAGATGAACAGGTCAAGGCGATGGATGACGCTAAGCGCCCCGACCTTGTCTTTGTTATGAGCGACACGGGCGCTCCGCATCAGATAAATATAGTAGAATTGAAGAGCCCGTCGCTTCCCTTGATGAACGCCCATCTGTCACAGCTCGAGGGCTATATGGCGAAGGTCGAAGAATATTGCCTAATGGAGTTACACCGTCGGGTTCACGTTCAGGGCTACCTTATCGGATCTATGCCCGACACAAAGACGACCAACGATGACGAGAGGCTTTTGCTCAACCGAGTCGGGAAGGCAGGTCCTGACACTGCTTGGAAAGTAGTGGGGCTTCGATCCCTTCTGGAGGGGGCGCAAGTTGCACACGCGTCGGTAATTGAATCCCTCGAAATCGACATACGCCGAGGCTTAGCCGACGACGAAGAAGAAGTGACCGCTTCGGCTGCTGAGCAAGAATCGGTACAGACGGTTACGACCCTCCAATAGCAACTCGTTTCTTGGCTCTGGGTTATACGCGAAATCGGCCACGAATTTGCGAATCAACCATCCATAAACAGGACTATTCTCATGGTTCAGCCGCTCCCGGATTGGCCGGGAAGCATCTTTCATCTATGCGCTAGCGATGGCTATTGATGAGCACTTCGCTGTCGTTGATTTTGTTTACCTCTTAGGCGCGGCGACGGCATGATAATCGAAGAGCCTTCCGGCAACGACGGAAATGACGACGATCCCGCCACTTCTGGTGCATCGGAACGCGCGTTGATTTCGATTCAGCGTGGCGACTGGGCTGCTGCTGCGGACCATATTGTCCAATACTACTCCGATCAACCGAACGTTCTCGGCGGGTCCGACATATTGTGCCTTGACGTCGCAACGGTGCATCGTCGCATCAGCATCATCGCGGCGGCTCTCAGCGCGATTCATATCAATGGCAACGAACCGGCATTCCGTCGATATATTATTGTTTTGCCGCCGAATTCTGACGCCGACGCGTGGTTCACAACTTTTTGGGATAACTTTCGCGAGGTCTACGAACGTTTTTCGGGATGCGAACTTTCCGGACAACACGAGGCTGCGCGCCGCGCGACATTCGTCATCGAGGTGATGCCGAACCTCCTCACTGGCGGGATCGTCGAACGCATTGCCGATGCAAACGACTTCACGGCGATCGTCGTTGTCAACGCGGCTGCCTATCGCGCGGACGACATTCAACCCAACGTTCCGCGTGGGCTTTCCGCGCCGATCCTTGATGAAGATTTCTGGGTGCCACAAGTTCATGGGCTTGCGGCTGCTGCGACGGCAAATGGCAAGGGTCGTCTCACCTACACGGCCATGGATACTGGGCTTTCCTACCCAAGCAGAAAGCCGCTCCAGGACCTGCTCCTTTCGATCGAGGGTTGTGGCGTTGTGTCGAGTTGGAGCGAAGACGGGCCTGACGACCTGATTGCCAAGCGCATCGACCAGTGGGCGCAATGGATTGACGAGGGTCGACTAGGTGCAGCTCTTCGCGATCTCGAAGGACTTCCTGCCAGCGCCGACCACCACAAAGAATTTCTCCGGATTCAGCTGATGAGCCGCGCCGGTTTTTCGGCGCACGTCTTACAGGCGATCCGCGGCGAAGCAGATCGCGGAGCCTCGCTTCTCCCAAGTGCGCGCGTTCGCCTCGCCCGAATTGCAGGCGAGGCAAACGCGTTAAGGCTTGCTGGCGAGCTTCTGGCTCCGGCGATCGCCGAACTTGATACGCTTGAATATCTCGAAACGGCACTTGGGATCGCAATGGACGGTGATCTTACCGTAATCGCCGCCGCCGCCGCAGCGCGGCTGGACGCGCTGTTCCCTGGCAACGAGAGCGTTGCACGTCGTGATCTTCGTCGGTTCGCCGCTGAGCGACAATATGCGTTGGCGGCGGATGTGGCGGCGGACCGGCTGCAAAACGGAGAATCCGCCGCCTTCTACCGAATACTCGACCAGAATCTCGGTGGCGCGACCGTCCCCGACTATAGTTCCTTCATCGCGCAGGCGGGCACCGATCAGGATCTTGCCACTGCCTATCGCATGGCGGCAGTCGACGATGCTATAGCTAGGGCGCTCCCGATTCATGCGTTTGAGCTAGTGCAGCCCTTGCCAATCGGAGCACACGCTGCACGCGGCGAGCGATACCTCATACATGTTCTAGGACAGATATTTCTGCTCGCGGGGTCCAAGGGCGCCTGGCCGATCGGACGCGAGCGGGTCGAGGACGCGATCGTCGCTCTGCTCAAGCGACTTGCCGACGACCCTTCGCGGGCAGACCTTCGCGTATCGCTATCTGAACTCCTCGAAGCTCCAGCGTCGGGTACCGATGGTCTTGCCATTCTCGCAATCATCAATGCAAAACTTGCGAATCAAACCATCAAAGCGCTTCCGGACGCATTCATCAGCACGGCTGGAATGGAATGGCTGATGGAGAAGAAGCCGTTCATGGAATCGGTCTTCCAATGGATCAAGAGCGAGGAACCGGCAATAATTGGGCGGCTGACGCTCCCCCCCGAACTCTTGAGCGAAGATGCGGATGCCGTTGTTTCTAGTGTTTCCGAATATCTCTCTCATGCGCCCGCCGGTTCGGCCGAGGAGGAACACAGTCATGTAACTTGGCTGCTCGTGGCATCGGCCTTTGCACGCCACTCAGCGGATCCCGATATCGATCTCGCGTTGCTGCGTGTTGTCGCGGGTCGTCTAGTGTCCACAGGATCAGCGCAGCCAGCTCGCGACCTTGTCGAGCAGGCGCTTCTCAATGGGGCGAGTACGCCGCGCCGGCGACGCCTCGCCTGGTTCGCCCTAGCGGATGTTTATGCGCGCTCATCCAACTTTGTGGATGCGATGGTCGCACTCGCGTGCGCGATGCTTGCCGATGACGAAGCGGAACTCGAGCAGCTCTATCAGGAGGCCGTAACGCTCGCACGACTGACGCGTGACGCTAATTTATACCGTGAGGCCAAGCGGATGGCCGCGCGGTCTCGCTTTTGGCTCGAAGCAATGGGCAAGGCCGACACACACGGACATTTCGCGGACACACTGGATATCCAGATCCGCCATAGGGAACTCCTTCAGAAGCGGGACTTCGAGGGGCTGGCCGCGTTGCTTCCCGACGCGATTGCCAACGGCAACGATGTCCTGGCGAGCAACGCCATGACCGCGCCGATTGCCGCAGTCGTCGGCCAGTTGCTGCGCGAGATGCGCGATAGCAATCATGGTGTCGAAGACGCGGAGACGCTTTTCGGCGAACTTCTGGCGCGAACGGATTCCCGAACCCGTGCGATGCTTGAGGCCGCCGCCGCCGCCAGCCCCAGCGCCGAGACTGTGTTCGAGGTTTTGAAGGGCCGCGGAGCTTCTCGCTACTCCGCCGATGCCGGGTTTGACCTGAGAGACGTCACAATTATCGCCAGCCGTGCACTTGGAGCTTCCGAGATCATACGCCAGCCGCAACAAGCGTCATTCCTCCTCGATCTCCTTGCTGACTATGGCGTTGCACTTCCCGGTTGGGACGAAGCCGCAGTTCCTCCGCCGCTTGCGAAGGCGATCGAGGAGAGCGGCGAATACGCGCGCGCGATTTCCCTCACCGGTATTTCCGTTGTCCAGGCGGGTTTCGATGATCGCGGCCGCCTCGTCAGGGTGAGTACCATCGGCGGCGATGTCGGCCCGCCGGTTGTTGAAGCCGACGACCATTTCACTGAGGCGAGGCTTCGGCAATGGGCTGAGAGATTCCCGTTCGGCTATGGACTCGATGATCGACCGCCTAACATTTTTTATACAACGACTGATAATCTTCGCTTTTCAGACCTGCCCCCAGGTCCAATTGTGCTGATCCCCGAGGCAAGCCTTCAGTCGTTCCCGCCAAATTTGCTTTTTGTTGACAGCGAGTTCGCTGGTCGGACGCGGCCGATGGCTTCGGCGCCATCCCTCGCTTGGCTCGCGGGTGCGCGCCGAACCGGCTTGATCGGCGACGGACGCTATTGTGCATGGATTTCGACAGCGGGTGGAGGCGAAAGCCAGACTCTTGCGATGGTCGCGGAACGGCTAGAAAGTTGCTTCAATGAGCACCAATTCATTGCGGACAACGGCCCGACCCTTCCGGCGTCCTTCGCTGGATCAACGCTTGCGGTGGTAACAGCGCACGGTGGAGTCAATTCCGAGGGCCGTTATTTCCAGATGGTGTCGGACGAGGGCGTATTGAAGGTAAGTGCTGGCGAGCTCGCCAATGCTTTGAGGAACGTCGGAATTGTGATTCTATTTGTTTGCAGTGGCGGGCGCGCGGACAAGCATCCGGCCGCAAATACTTCCGTCGGTCTTGCCAAGCAGATACTTGATCGAGGCTGCGCTGCTGTGATTGCTTCGCCATGGCCGCTCGATTCTCGCGTTCCATCGCACTGGCTCCCGGCCTTTCTCCAGCATTGGAAGAATGGGGCCCGCATCATCGAGGCTTGTTTCGAGGCAAACAAGCTGGTCGACGACCGGTTCGCGCAGGATCCCTCATATGGCCTCGCGATGACCTTGTTCGGCAACCCCGACCTCCGGCATCCGACCACCGACTTAGGCGGTCAAGCCTGCTGAGCGAAAGGGTATGGTGCGCATGGCGACAAGCAGTGAACTCATCTATTTTAGGTCGCGCATTCTTCATGGCGATCTTTTCCTCGCGGATAGCGATCTATCAGCCGGTACGAAACTTTCGAGCCGCTGGGTTGCTGCGTGTAAGACAGCGCTTGTGGCGCTCGGCGAGCTCGCCGATCTCGCGCCGGCTTTGCAGCCGCTCTACCGCGAGTATCCTTCGCTCGGCGAGACCGTCAAAGAATTAGCGAGCGCGCTGCGCTTCGCAAAGTATCTGCGCAATGTCTTTGCAGGGCATATCAACGATGCACTGATCGCAAAGACCTACGAATGGCGCCCTGAGCTCAGGGCGCTTCCAGATAAGCGCGATCTTACTGCAACCGCGATTCTCAACCTCTTTGTTCTTGAAACCGCGATTAACACCTACGTCACCGAAGACGGTTCACATGGCATGTTCGAAAGCGAGACCGATCTTTTATATCCGCCCGATATGGAGCGCTTTCTCGCCTGGCTGTCCTCTACAATCAGATCTGCGATACAACTCTGTGATGATCTTGGTGCAGCGACCCATAGCCAAGTCACGCCGTTAGGAGATGGCGCCGAGATGTTCGATGCTTTTCGCGCAGCCGGTCTAACTGATTTCGAACGTCTTAAGAAGGGTCGGTGATCCAACGGATTCCGGATGGCGGAGATCGAGGCGCAGGCTGCCGGTTTGGGCGTGAAGCCGGGCGTTGAGAACAAGTTCGAGAACTTGCGCCGCCGCTTTTAGCCGAGGCTTGCACATATGCGACGGCCGCCCGGCGGTGATGCCTTTATCAAATGCCCGGCGTGCTGGCGATGGTGTGCGCTAACAATCGCTCTCGATTTGAGAGTTTCTGCGGTCTTTTGTTGATCGGTGGTGACGCCCCGCGATAATTTGTTGGCTCGCAAAGGAGAGCCTGATGAGGACGCAAGTTATTGGAATTGTTCTTCTCGGAACCGCGCTGGCGAGCTGCGGGAAGGAAGAGCCGCGCAGCAAGCAGTATTTCGACGCACATGTCGACGAGGCGCGCGAGGTGTTCGCGGGGTGCCAAGATGGCTCTGTTCGCGGCAACGAATGCAACAACGCCGAGATGGCCGTTATCCGGGCCGACGCGAAGGCGCGGAGCAAGCGGTTTGTCGGTGACGGGAAAGCCTATACGCCCCGTTGACCGTGGGGCGGAGCGCTACAGTCCGGCGGCCGAACGCAGCCGGTCCAGTTGTTCCTGGCAAAGTCGCTCGACGATCTCGCGCAGGTTGCGGGCCGCAGCCGCGAGCGCTTCGAGGTCCTCCACGGTGATTTCGTAGTTCGGCGAATATCGTGCCTCGACATAGGCGCGCTTCAACAGCTCGAAACGGCGCCGATCCAATTTGCTCTCGCGGGGCCAAGCCTCCACAAGCTGCGGCTCCCGGTCTTCGGCGAGCGAACGCAAGAATTTGATGTTGTGCGAGCGCGGGAAATAGAAGGTGCTGGTGAGCAAGAAGCACGCGTAGGCACGTTCAACCGCTTGATGTAGCGAAAATGCGGCCGCCTTCCGCCAGATCAGCTCATTGTCACCGCGCTGAGCCTGAAAATCCACCGTCTGCAATTGAACGTCTATCGCCGGCAGCGATGTTTCAAAATACTCGACCGCCATCCGATACGCATCGGTCGGCGTCAGTGGCTTCGGCACCGCCAGCGGATGGTTGGGCAAATCGTAGAGCAGAATTCCGTCGCGCAGGATGTCGACCCAGAAATATTCGCCGCGGGTCAGCGCCTTGTTCACGTCGGCTAGCGTATGGACGATGATGTTTAGCGTCCGGTCGACGTCGGGATCACGAAGGATCTTGTCCTCGGCGATATACCAGTGGTCGGAGATATCCGTCAGGTCCTCGTGGCTGACGATGACCAGCAGATCGAAGTCCGACTGATAGCCGTTCTCGGGCTCGTCGACCCAGTCGCTGCGCGCATAGCTGCCGAACAGGATGATCTTCAGAATCTTGCCGTTGCGCTTGGCGGGCATCGTCGCACGTTCGATCGATCGCGCGAATTCCTCCATCAGCACGGTCTTGATGCGCTGGAGTTCGCCCTGCTGCCGCGCGGGAAGATGATCGATGTCCATTTTCATTTCAGCCCCTGAATCTGGCCGACAATCAAGACTCTGGCAAGCCAAACTCGATTCATTCCGGACCTGATCGCATCGTGATCGGCCTGCCCTTTGCGGCGTCCCGCTTGACTCGGCAAGCCGACAAGGAACAAAGAGGAAACGAATCAACTATCTGCCGAGTCCTATGTTATCATGCGCCACCCTGCCGTCCTCGCCGATCTTCGCGCCAAAATTGCGCGGATCGAAGGCGTGTGCGCGCGGCACGAGGTGCTTCCGTTCGGCGTCGAGGCGGTCGATTCGCGACTCCCGGGCGGCGGAATCGCGACCGGCGCGCTCCACGAGATAGCCGGAAGCCCCGAGCTCGCCGACGATGCGAGCGCGACGATCTTCCTCGCCGGCATCCTCGCGCGGACCGAAGGGACTGTTTTCTGGTGCCTGCGCTGGCACGACCTGTTCGCCCCTGCCCTGCATCTCGCGGGATTGCACCCCGACCGCGTGATCCATGTCGAGGCGGGCAGCGACACCAATGTCCTGCTCGCGATGGAAGAATGCTTGCGCCATCCTGGCCTCGCCGGCGTCGTCGGCGAGGTGAGCAAATATTCGACGACGGCGTCGAAGCGCCTCCAGCTCGCCGCCGAAACCTCGGGCGTTCCGGCGTTCGTCTTTCGCCGCACCTGCAAGGCCGACCAAGCCGCCGAGGGCACGGCCGCGGTGACGCGCTGGCGGATCACCGCGAGCCCAAGCGAGGACCTTGGCATTCCGAGCCTTGGCCGCCCACGCTGGCGCGTCGCGCTCGAACGCGTACGCGGCGGCAATCCGCATTTCTGGATATTGGAGGGCTGCGATGCGACGGGTCGTATCGCTCTTCCTGCCGCACTGGTCGACCGACC
>NZ_LYVN01000023.1 GCF_001990265.1 Sphingopyxis sp. KK2 | reverse complement strand
GGGTAGCGGAACTCGACCTGGCGAAATTCGAGCGTCCCGAGCGGCGGATCGGGGAAGCGCCGTGCGTTGGCGGGCGGGGCGATGCTCGGTTCGGCGTTGAGCAGTTCGGAGAGGCGCTCGGCGGCGCCTGCGGCGCGGAGCAGGTCGCCATAGACCTCGGTGAGCGCGCCAAAGGCGCCCGCGACCAAGCCGCCGGTGAGCACGAAGGCGGCGATGGTGCCGCCGGTGATCGTCCCCGCGGCGACGCCGGCGGCGCCGTACCAGAGGAGGGTGGTGATCGCGCCGAAGAGCAGGCCGATGACGATTGCGGTCATGATCGCGCGCAGGCGGATGCGGCGCTTGGCGGTGGCGAAATTATTCTCGACCGCCAGGGTGAAGCGTTCGGCCTCGCGGCTTTCCTGCCCGAAGGCCTGGACGATCTTCATCGCGCCCAATTGCTCGGACGTTGTCGCGCCGATGTCGGCGACGCGGTCCTGGCTCGAGCGCGAGACATTCTGGAGCCGGCGGCCGAGCAGCACGATCGGCAGGATGATCACGGGAATGCCGAGCAGGATGCCGCCGGTGAGTTTGGGCGAGAGCGAGAAGAGGTAGATAATGCCGCCGATGCCCATCACGGTGTTGCGCAGCGCGACCGAGACGGTGGTGCCGACGACCTGTTCGATCACCGTGGTGTCCGACGTCATCCGCGAGGCGATTTCGGAGGGGCGGTTTTCCTCAAAAAAGCCGGGGGCGAGACGGAGCAAATTCTGCTGCACCGCCTGGCGGATGTCGGCGACGGTGCGTTCGCCGAGCCAGCTGACGAAATAGAAGCGCAGCGCGGTCGCGACCGCGAGCAGCAGCACGATGACGTAGAAGAGGCGGAAATGCGGGGCGACGTCGCCGCCGCCGGCGACGAAGCCGCTGTCGATCATTTCCTTGAACTGCCAGGGGATGGCGAGCGTCGCGAGCGCCGCGACGCCGAGTGCGACCGCGGCGATCAGCAGTTGCAGCGGATAGCGGCTGGCATAGCGCCAGATCATCCGCAGGCTGCCGAGTTTGCGGGGGCGCTTGTCCGATGTTGCCGGGGAAGCGGTGGCCGTCTGGTCTGATCTTGTCGCCATGGTCCGGCCCTAGCAGCGGCGCGGGGCGCGCTCAACGGCGCAGAATGATGCGCTGGCTTCAAGCAGTGTGAAGCCAGCGCACATTATGGGGCTTTAGCGATTGTCGAGCTGCGCGCGCACCGCACGAAGCCCGGCCGGCGTGATGCGATACGGCGCCCCGCCATGCGAGGCGATGAAACCGCGCCGGCGCAGCCGGTGGAACAAGGACAGGCCGGTGCCCGCAAGGATGAAGCCGTCGCGCGTGACGCAAAGCGCCTCGACGAGGCGGCCGTCTTCGCCGCGGCGATGCCGAATCGCACCGCCCTGCGCCAGCACGTGAAGCACGCGCTGTTCCGCTTTCGAGATATTCATGAGATTTTGTCCGAAATTGGCAACAAGGATCGCGCGCCGACATCAGGGTCGGCACGGACGATTCATCCTGTTTCGCCAGGATGTTAGCGGTTGCCCGCAATCTCGGTCATATACACTCCAGCGGCGCAAAACGGCGCCGTGCGCCCAGGATATGGACAATTATCGGACGCTGCAATGGTTATGATGCATTGCACAATGAAGCGGAACGCCTAGACTGCGAAGCAACACAGGCGCCGGCAGAGCGCCGCGCAACGCAAGGATTAGTCGCATATGCTGTATCACGCCTTTGACATGCAGAAGAGCTGGCTCGCGGGGGCAAGCGCGCTCGCGACCGCGGGGGCGCAGGCGATCCAGCATCCCGCGAACCCGCTCGGCTATTTCGGCGGCAGCCCCGCCTTCGCTTCGGCGCTCGAGGTGTTCGCGCATGCCGCCGCGCCGCGCGGCAAGCCGGGGTTCGAGCTGTACGAAACGATCGTCGACGGCGAGGCGGTGCGGGTGACCGAGAAGGTCGAGGCGCGCAAGCCGTTCGGGCAGCTCAAGCATTTCAAGCGGCACATAAAAGATGGGGGCAGCGAAGGCGCGCCCAAGCTGCTGATCGTCGCGCCGATGTCGGGCCATTATGCGACGCTGCTGCGCGGAACGGTCGAACGCATGCTGCCCGGGCATGACGTGTGGATCACCGACTGGCGCGACGCGCGCAACGCGCCGCTGTCGGCGGGCAAGTTCGATCTCGACGATTATATCGATTATCTGATCTCGTGGCTCGAGCATATCGGGCCGGGCGCGCATATGCTCGCGGTGTGCCAGCCATCGGTGCCGAGCCTTGCCGCCGCAGCGGTGATGGCGGCGAACAAGCACAAGTGCCGCCCCGCGACGCTGACGATGATGGGCGGGCCGATCGACACGCGCAAGGCGCCGACTGCGGTCAACGAGCATGCGATGACGCGCCCGCACGCCTGGTTCCAGGAAAATGTCATCGTGACCGTGCCGGCCTGGTATCCCGGCGCCGGGCGCCGCGTCTATCCGGGGTTCCTGCAACTCGCGGGCTTCATGTCGATGAACCTCGGCAACCACATGATGAGCCATTGGTCGATGTTCAAACATCTGGTCGAGGGCGACGGCGAGAGCGCCGACAAGACCAAGGAATTCTACGACGAATATCGCGCGGTGTGCGACATGACCGCAGAATTCTATCTCCAGACGGTCGACGTCGTGTTCCAGCGCCACCTTTTGCCCAAGGGCGAGATGCTGCACCGCGGCCAGACGGTCGACCTGGGCGCGATCAAGGATATCGCGATCCTCGCGATCGAGGGCGAGCGCGACGATATCTCGGGCATCGGCCAGACCAAGGCGGCGCTGACGCTCGCGAAGAACCTGCCCGCCGAGAAGAAGCAATATCTGATGGCCAAGACCGTCGGCCATTACGGCATCTTCAACGGCAAGAAATGGCGCGAGGATATCGCGCCGGTGGTCGAAGAGTGGATCCGTGCCAACGGGGGGTGATTCCAGTCGCGTGACCAATTCTCCCCTCCCGCAGGCGGGAGCGGTCGGGGGTGGGCCAGCAGCGTTGCAACAGCCCACCCCGCTGCGACTAACGAACAAGTTCGCAAGTCTCGCTGCCCCTCCCGCTTGCGGGAGGGGATGTGCGGCTCAATGCCAAGGTGAGACCCGCACGCTCCAATAGACGATATAGAGTAATCCCGCCCACAGCAGCAGAATGAACGCCATGCCGGCGCGGCTCGACGGGCGGTCGGCGGCGGCTTCGGCGGCGGCGTGGAGGTCGGCCCAGAGCGCGTCGGGGATCAGGCGGCGGACGAGCCACAGCCCGAGCGGGACGAGGATGAGGTCGTCGAGCCAGCCGAGTATGGGAATGAAATCGGGGATCAGGTCGATCGGCGACAGCGCATAGGCCGCGACCATGATCGCGAGGATGCGCGCGGGCCAGGGCACGCGGGGATCGCGCGCGGCGAGCCACGCGGCGTGCGCCTCGACGGCGAGGCGATGGCCGAGATCGCCGATGCGTTCGGAAAGGGATTTGCCGGTCATTGCGGCCACCCTTAGCCGGTCGGCTTCGGCGTCCAAGCGAAAAGCGCGATCGACGACTTAGGCGATCGTGACTGGCTCTGCATCGTCGGCTAAGGCCGCGACGACGATCAAAATGACGATCGCCGCGGTGCCGACCGTAAAGAGGCTGTCACCGATCGGAGCCTGAACGAAAACCGGAATGAGCAGCCAACGACGGGTTATGCCGGCAGTCCTCAACCTTCGGGCGGTCAGCAAGTTCCAGCAGATGGCGTAGGGAAGCCATATCGCCAAGAGGAGCAGGCCCCACCAGCCGAAATCAGCGACGTTGATAACGCCGCGTCGCCCATATGCGGCGACACCCCAGAAGGAGGCAATTTCGACGGCGATGATCAAGGGCAACCAGCGGCGATAGCCGTCGCGGCTCGTCCTGCCGTTCCATGCGAAATGACGCTCCAGCCACGCTCCCATAGGCTCGCTTATCACGGCCTATGGGACGCGTGTCCAGCGCGCTGTTAGAGCGCGACCTCGGCGTGCTTGCCGAGTTCGCCTTCCTTCATCGTCATGCCGGTCGCCATCTTGAACAGCCCCTTGAGGCTGGCGTCGGCGGTCCAGATTTCGGCATTGTCGAGGTCGAAGCGGAGCAGCACGAGCTTGGGATCGCTCTTGCCGCCTTCGTACCAGGCCTCGATGCTGTTGTTCCACAGCTTGTCGAGGATCGTGCGGTCGGTTTCGGTGCGCAGCGTGCCGGCGATGCAGGCGAAGAGGTCATGGCCCTTCGACGCGAACTGCGCCATCGCGGGGCCGCCCGCCGCGAGGCGATTGTCGGTCGCGGTGAAGAACCAGAAGGCGCTGTTGGCGTCCTTGTCGAGCTGCGCGTTCATCGGAACGCTATGCGCGTCGTTGCCGTTCAGGCCGACCATGACATAGGGGCTGGCGTTCAATGCTTTCCAGAAGTCTTTCTTGATGTCGTCGCTCATGGGGAGGCTCCTCTTTCAAAGGGTTATGATGGCCCAACGCAAGAGAAGCCCCGTCGTTGCCGCCGTTCAGCGCGGCCGCGGCTCGGCATAGCTGACGACTTCATATTCGATGCCGTCGGGGTCGAGGAAATAGAAGCGGCGGCCGGGGTCGTAGTCGCCATGGTTGAAGGGGACGAGGCCGACCGCCTTCACGCGCATCTCGATCGTGTCGAGGTCGTCGACCTGGACGCCGAGATGGTTGAGCGGTTCGCCCTTCGGATAGGCGATGTCGGCATGCTCGCCGTCGGGGCCGGTGTAGAGCGCGACATAGGCGGCGTCGCTGCCGAGGTGGATCGTGCGGCCGCCGTCGCGCGCCGGGCCGCGCCAGCGTTCGTGCCAGCCGAAGATTGCCGAGAGGATGCCCGCGCTGCGGTCGGGGTCGCTGACGGTGAGGTTCACATGTTCGATGAAGGGGTGCGTCATGGTTCGTCTTTCGTGATTCGGGTTGACGCAGCGAATTATGAAAGCTCAAGTGAGGTTTAGATCAAGCGCTTTTCGAGGGAGCATGTGATGCACCGGACCGACCTGATCGCGATCGGCGAGCTGGCGGCGCGCACGGGGGTCGCGGTGTCGGCGATCCGTTTCTACGAAGCGAAGGGGCTGGTCGCAGCGCTGCGCACCGGCGGCAGGCAGCGGCGCTTCCTGCGCGCCGACATCCGCCGCGTGTCGTTCATCCTGATCGCGCAGCAATTGGGGCTGAGCCTCGAGGAGATTGCCGGCGAGCTCGCGCGGCTGCCCGCCGAGCGCACGCCGAATGCCGCCGACTGGGCGCGGATCAGCAGCGGGCTGCAGGCCCGGATCGCCGCGCAGATCGCGGCGCTCGAGCGGACGCAGGAATTGCTCGGCGCGTGCATCGGTTGCGGGTGCCTGTCCTTGAAGAAATGCGGACTCTATAACCGCGAGGACAAGGCGGCGCAGCGCGGCGCGGGGCCGCGCTACCTGATGGGCGACCGGTCGGGGGAGATTGCGGAGCGGCGGTGAATTTTCAGCCGCAGGGCAGAGGGATCAGAGCAGCCCGGTCTGCTGCCGATAGAGATGGCTGTCGGCATATTGGACGAATTGGACGATGCGATCGTCGGCCACGGTCCACACATGGCAGAAGGGGGTCGCGACCGCGCCGTCGCGCCCACGATAGAAGCCGAAGGCGATCGCGCGGTCGTCACCGAGCGGCAGCAGTTCGTCGGGGATCGCGGTGAAATCGGGGATATCGGCGCCGATCGGGCCGAAGACATTTTGCGCGATCTCGCCGATGCCGGTCCATACTCCGCCATAGGGCATGCCTTCGGCCTCATGCCACTCGGTCTCGGCGAGCAGATCGGCGAGCGCGGCCATGTCGGCGGCGGCGAAGGCGGCGTAGACGGATCGGGCGGCGGTCACGGCATCGGTCATCGGGGGTCCTTTCGGTTCGATTGCAATCCTGCGTCAGCGACAGGCGCCGAGCCATTTGCCGCTGGTCGCAGTGACGACCTTGAGCGGGCGGCCGCCCCGCGTGCCGGTGGTGACGCTGCGCGTGACATAGCCCTTGGCGGTGTAGGTGCCGGTGGTGATCGTCTTCACCGGGGTTTCGAGTTCCTTTACGCGGCACACCGACTGGCCGCGGATCTTTCCCGCGGTCAGTGTGTAGCTGCGCGACGAGCAGGTCGCGCCCGGCGCGTGGAGCAGGACCTGCGGCGTGGTGGCGGCCTGCTTGGCGGTCAGGCAGGTCGTGCGCGGCTCGCGCTTGTCGGCGGCGCGGACCAGCGTTTCGGGGACGCCCGGAATATCGGCGCTGACGAGCTGGGTGACATGCGTCCAGCGGCCCGCCTGCGGTCCGGGGACGGTTGCCGCGGCGGCTCCTGCCAGGGCAAGCGGGATCAGGAGCGCCGCGCCGTGCACCGGGTCAGACCGCCGCGAGCTTCTCGATCTCGGGCGCGCCGGCGAGGCACGGGCCGAGTTTGGCGCCGATCGAGCGGAAATGGTCCGACGCGCGGTGCGCCTCGACCGCCGCTTCGTCGTCATAGCATTCGAGCACCTTGTAGACGCCGGTCTCGCCCGTGCGGAACAGCTTGTAATAGCTGTTGCCGGCCTCGTTCGCCGCGACCGCAGGGGCGAGTTCGGCGAAGACGCCCTCGAACTCTTCTTCCTTGCCGGGTTGCACGCGCAGGGTCGCGATGATGCCGATACCGCTCATAATATTCTCTCCTTATCGCGTCAGGCCTTGAGGTCGGGGTCGACCGTCCAGCCTTCTTCCACCTGGATGCCGAAGCTGTTCAGCATCATCGATACCTGGGTATATTGGCCGACGGTCATGACAAGGTCCATGCGGCCCTTGTCGCCGAGCGGCGCGAGCGCGGCCCAACTGGCGTCGGAAACGAAATGACCGGCGGTGAGCTCGTCGGTCGCGCGGAGCATCGTGCGGTCGAGGTCGCTCCAACCCTCGGCGTCGGGGCCGGCCTTGATGCGGGTGATCTCAGCTTCGGTCAGGCCGCAGTCGAGCCCGATGCGCTTGTGCTGGGTCCATTCATAGCCCGAGCGGCAATTATAGCCGGTGCGCAGGATGACGAGTTCGCGGTCGCGCGGGCTGAGCGCGCTGCGCCTTGACAGGATATAATTGCCCCAGCCGAGGAAGGCGGTCATCGCCTTGGGCGCGTGCGCGAGGGTGCGGAAGATGTTGAGAATCTTGCCGCCCCCGACCTTGCCACCCTCGGTGGCAAGGAAGGGTTCGAGCGCGGCGCGCTGGTCGGCATCGAGCCGGCCCAAGTCGACCGGCTCGATACGCGGAGCATTCAGACGCAAATCAGAAGACCTCGAACAGGCCCGCTGCGCCCTGGCCGCCACCGATGCACATGGTGACGACGGCATATTTCACGCCGCGGCGCTTGCCCTCGATCAGCGCGTGGCCGACGCAGCGCGCGCCGGTCATGCCGAAGGGGTGGCCGATCGAGATCGAGCCGCCGTTGACGTTGAGCAGCTCGTTCGGGATGCCGAGCTTGTCGCGGCAGTAGAGGACCTGCACGGCAAAGGCTTCATTGAGTTCCCAGAGGCCGATGTCGTCCATCTTGAGTTCGAAGCGTTCGAGCAGCTTGGGGATCGCGAAGACGGGGCCGATGCCCATTTCGTCGGGCTCGGTGCCCGCGACCGCCATGCCGACATAGCGCCCCAGGGGCTGCAAGCCCCGCTTTTCAGCAACCTTGGCTTCCATCACGACGCACGCCGAGGCGCCGTCGGCGAGCTGGCTGGCGTTGCCTGCGGTGATCGTGTGGCCTTCGCCCATCACCGGCTTCAGGCTCGCGAGCCCTTCGAGCGTGGTGTCGGCGCGGTTGCACTCGTCCTTGTCGGCGACGACGTCCTTGAAGGTGACTTCCTTCGTTTCCTTGTTCACCACCGCCATGGTCGCGGGGCAGGCAATGATTTCGTCGTTATATTTGCCCGCGGCCTGCGCGGCGGCGGTGCGCTGCTGCGACTGGAGCGAATATTCGTCCTGCACTTCGCGGCTGATGTTGTAGCGCTTGGCGACGACCTCTGCGGTGCCGATCATCGGCATATAGGTGTCCTTGTGCATCGCGATCAGCTCGGCATCGGTTTCGATGAACACCTTGCCGCTGCCGCTGACCTTCGAGATCGACTCGATGCCGCCGGCGACCGCGATGTCCTGCCGGTCGACGATGATCTGCTTCGCGGCGGTCGCGATCGTCATCAGGCCCGACGAGCACTGGCGGTCGATCGACATGCCGGGGACGGTGACGGGCAGGCCCGAGCGCAGCGCGATCAGGCGCGCCACGTTCATCGTCTGTGACCCCTGCTGCATCGCGGCGCCGAACAGGACGTCGTCGATCTCGCCGCCTTCGACCCCGGCGCGCTCGACCGCGGCGCGGACCGCGTGGGCGCCCAGCGTCGGGGCGAGGGTGTTGTTGAACGAGCCGCGCGCCGCCTTGGTCAGCGGGGTGCGGGCGGTGGAAACGATGACTGCGTCACGCATGATAGAGGTCCTTCTGCTAGGTGCCGTTATCTTTTCGGGGGAGGTCGGCGGGTAATCTCTGTCGGGATCAGATGAAAAACTGCGTGATCCATTCGGCGATCAGCGCGGGCTTTTCCTCGCCCTCGATCTCGACGGTGATCTCGTTGGTCTGCTGCCACTGGCCGGGGCGCTTTTCGTCGAGCTCGAGCAGCTTCACATGGCTGCGCACGCGCTTGCCCGAACGCACGGGGGCGAGGAAGCGGACTTTGTTGCCGCCGTAATTGACGCCCATCTTGATGCCGTCGATCTTCGGGCTGTCGGTCTTCGCGCCGAGCATCGGGATCAGCGAGAGCGTGAGGAAACCATGCGCGATCGTGCCGCCGAAGGGCGTCAGCTTGGCCTTTTCCTCGTCGATATGGATGAATTGATGGTCGCCGGTGGCGTCGGCGAACTTGTTGATCATGTCCTGATCGACAAGCACCCATTCGGACGTGCCGATGTTCTGACCGACCTTGGTCTGCAATTCCTGCGGCGTGATCGTGGCCATATGCCATCCCCTCTATTACTGTTCGGGGCGCGTTCTAGGCCTGTCTTGCGGCGTTGCACAAGGGCCTAGCCCGACGTGCCCGCCGCCGTAGCGTCAGCCGGGTTTGGCCGCCTTGCCGCTGCGCGCGCGGGGCTTGGGGGACTCGGCCCTGGCGGGTTCGGGCTGGTCGTCGGCATAGGGCAGCACCAGCGTCCCGTCGGGGGCGGCGGTGAAGCTCGTCTGCGTCGGATAGGCAAATTCATAGCCCGCGGCGCTCATCGCCGCAAAGACGCGCACCGCGACGTCGGTGCGGGCGGCCGCGACCTCGTTATAATCTTCGCTGTGGACGTCGAAGAGCAGTTCGAAATCGAGGCTGGAGGCGCTGAAGGTCGTGAAGCTCGACCGCACGAAATCATGGCCCGCCGCCTTGACCTGTTCCTCAAGCAGCGCGGGCAGCGCACGCAGCATTTCGGGGGTGGTCTGATAGATCACGCCGATCGCAAAGGTCACGCGGCGGCGGTGGAGATGCGCGAAATTGGCGATCTCCTTGCCCAGCAAATTGGTGTTCGAGACGATCAGCAACTCGCCATTGACCGAGCGCAGCCGCGTGCTCTTGATCCCGATGCGCTCGACCGTCGCGATCGTATTGTCCCATTTGATCGTCTCGCCATTGCGGAACGGGCGGTCGAAGATGATCGTCAGCCCCGCGAACAGGTCGGAGAAAATGCCCTGCGCGGCGAGGCCGATCGCGATGCCGCCGACGCCGAGGCCCGCGATCAGGCCGGTGACATTGACCCCGAGGTTGCCGAGCACGACGATGACCGCGATCGAGAAAAGCGCGAAGCTGATGAGCAGGCGGATGATGCCCATCGCATTGTTGAGCGTCTCGTTATGCCCTTCGGAGGCACGGCGCTGGATCAGGCCGAGGATGATTTCGCGCGCCCAGATCGCGACCTGCAAGCCCACCGCCACGGTGAAGATCACCTGGATCGTGTTGAGGATGAGCGACGGCGGCTGGGCATAGCCCGCGACGAGGCGGATCGAGACGATCGCGAGCACGATCGACTTGGTCTTGTGGATCACCCGCCCGGCGATGTGGCTGATCGAATAGTCGCTCGTCGCCGATTGCGCATGTTTGAGCGCGAAGCGGCGCGCGAGCGAGAGCAGGAAATAGATGAGCAGGCCCGCGGCGACCGCAACGCCGATCTGCAACCAATGCGTATTCACCCAGGCAATGCTCGCGTCCCACCAATAGCGCAGGTCGTCGAGCGGATTGTTCGCGGCGGCGGGGGCCGCCTTGGTGGCAGCGCTTTTGGCGGCGGTCAGCAGGGAGGAGGTCACGTCAGTCCTTTGTCGGTCAGGCGGAGCGGAGCAGTTCGGCCGCGTCGGGCGCGCGCTCCAGATAGGTCAAAAAGCCGCGTTCGTAACGCGAAAGATATCGGGTCGCGCGCGGCAGTTGGCCGACCTCGGCCGCGAAGTCGCCGCGTTCCTGTGCCGCGAGGATCATCGCGGGGTGGACATAGGCCTTGCGGGCGATCGCGGGGGTGTTGCCGAGGCGGTCGGCGACATGCTGCAAAAGCTGTTTGAGCGTCGGCGGCTCGGCGGCGTCGTAGAGATAGGCGAAGGCCTCGACGCTGGCGGTCCAGGTGCGGAAATGCTTGGCGCTGAACGCGCCGCCCATCGCGTCGCGGATATAGGCGTTCACATCGTCCGAGCCGACCGCGCAGATGTCGTCGTCATCCTGATATTGGAAGAGATGCTGGCCGGGCAGGTCCTGGAGCCGGCGGACGAGCGTCGTCAGGCTGCGGTCGCTGACCACCACCTCGCGCTTCGCGCCGCCCTTGGCGCGGTAGTTGAGTCGCAGCGACTTGCCGGTGAGCTTCGCGTGGCGGCGACGCAGGGTGGTGGCACCGAAGCTGTTGTTCGCGGCGGCATATTGTTCGTTGCCGACGCGCAAGGCCGCGAGGTCGAGCAGGCGGACGACGGCGCCGACGACGCGTTCCTGGCACAGCGTGCGGCGGTTCAGATCCTCCTCAAGCCGCGCACGGAGCAGGGGGAGGGCGTGGCCAAAGGCGGCGCAGCGGTCATATTTGTCGGCCTCCTGCGCGAGGCGGAAGTCGGGGTGGTAGCGATATTGCTTGCGCCCGCGCGCGTCGTAACCGGTGGCAAGGATATGGCCGTTGGGGGCGGGGCAATACCAGGCGTCTTCATAGGCGGGGGGCAGCGCGATCGCGTTCAAGCGCCGGATTTCGGCGGCGTCGCGGATGATCCTGCCCTTGGCGTCGCGATAGCGCCAGCCATCGCCGACGCGCTCGCGGCCGATGCCGGGCAGGCTGTCGTCGACATGGATGAGGCGAGCGGCGGAGGTCTGGGCGGCCATGGGGGGATAGCGCCCCGGCCCCGCAGATGGTTCCGGCCTAGCTCGAACTCACCACCGGATGGCGCGTCGGGACCTGCGCCGGGCGCGCGGTGAGCGGGCGCCAGCCGGCTTCGCGTTCGCGGCGACGCACATAGGTGGAAAGGCCCATCTGCAGCGCGAGCATCATGTAGATGAAGGGCTGGAAGGCGATGCCGACGAACAGCGAGCCGATGAGATAGGTGATGTGCCCGTGCTGGAGCGCGGTCGCGAGCGGCGCGATCCATTGCTCCTCGGCGCGGCGCGTCTTGAGGTAACGCCGGCGCAGCCGCTCCATCTGGATCAGCCCGGTGAGGTGGAGCAGCAGCCAGAGCGCGAGCCCCGGATAGCCCTGTTCGCCAAGCATCTCGAAATAGCTCGAATGATAGGCGCGGCCCTTTTCCTCATAGACCGTGGGTTCGGCCTCCTGCGGCTTGTTGGGGTCATAGGCGCTTGCCGCCTTTTCGACGCGGACGCGGTTCTGGATATAGGCCTCGAACCCGCCGCCGAAGGGATGGTCCTTGGCATATTCCCAGGTCCAGGCCCACACCGCGACGCGCGTCGAGGCGGATTGATCGGCCTTATGATTCTGGATCGTCTCCATCCGCTCGGTAAAGCTTTGCGGCAGGAAGGGGATCGCGGCGATCGCGAGCAGGCCGGCGCCGGCAGCATAGAGGAAGCGGTGCTTCACCGCGCGCAGCGACAGGATGACGAGGATGACGAGGCAGACGAGTCCGGTGCGCGCCTGCGTCCCCACGGGCAGCAGTGCGCAGGCAAAGACCAGCGCGAAGCAGAAGAGATTGACGCGCCAGTCGGGCGGGAAAATCGTCCCATGCTTGCGGTACCAGAGGATCAGCGGGATGATCGAAATGCCGACCGCCGACATGATCGACCCTTCGTAAAGGCCGTAATTTTCGTTGAGCAGCAGCTGGAGCTGGCCATATCCGCCGCCGCCCGCCGCGGTCTTGATACCGCCCGCGATGGCGATCGCCGCCGCCGAGAGCAGCATGACGAGGGTCAGCGCCTCGATGCGCAATTTGGTGCGCAGGGTCAGCGGCAGGAAGATCGCCCAGACGAGCGCTTTCCACACCCAGCTCCATTTTTCCTGCGCCTCGACGGGGAAATCGGCCTGGGATGTCGTCATCCAGCAATAGAGGAGCAGCGCGATGAGCAGGAATTGCCGCGCCGACCAGCGGGTGTCGCGCTTGTCGTCGACCGCGAGCCAGCCGGCGATCGCGAGCCCGAAGACGATCAGCGAGATCGGGATCGAGTTGATCAGGAAATAGGAGAGCCGCTGCGGCGCGACGATGTCGATGTAGCAGAAGCAGAGCACGAACAGGAACGGTTTGCGAAAGCCGACCCCGATGAAGGCGAAGAGAAAGGCGACGAAGGCGATGTCACGCATCGCCGCTCTCCTTCTTGGCCGCTTCGTCCTGGCGCCGCTGCCACAGCATGCGCGGGCTGACTTCATGGTCGAGATCGTCGCGGTACAGCATCCGCCACAAGGCGATCGCCAGCAGCACATGCGTGAGCCCGATGGAGAAATTGTCGACCATGGATGCGGCCCTAAGCCATCCGGGTTGACGGCGCGTTAAGCCTTGTGTGCCATATGAGCACAGGTCATGACCCGCATTCTCCACATCCTCGATCACAGCCTGCCGACGCACAGCGGCTATACCTTCCGCACCCGCGCGCTGATGAAGGCGCAGGTCGCGAAGGGGTGGGAGGTTGCCGGGGTCACCGGCGTGCGCCACCCGGACGAAGGCCCTGATGGCGAGACCGTCGACGGGCTGACCTTTTACCGCACGCCGCCGATCGCGCCGGCACGTTCGCCGATCCGCGAATGGCGCGAAATCGGCGCGCTCGCGGCGCGCGTCGAAGCCTTGGTGAAGCAATGGCAGCCCGACCTGCTCCATGCGCATTCGCCGGTGCTCGATGCGATGGCGGCGCTGCGCGTCGGCAAGCGGCTCGGCATTCCGGTGATTTACGAGATCCGTGCCTTTTGGGAGGACGCGGCGGTCGGCAACGGCACCGGGCGCGAGGGGAGCGCCAAATATTTCCTGACCCGCCAGCTCGAAACGCATGCGGTGAAATCGGCCGACGCGGTCGCGGTGATCTGCGACGGACTGCGCGGCGACCTGATCGCGCGCGGGGTCGCGGCGGACAAGATCGTGGTGTCGCCGAACGGCGTCGACCTCGAGTTGTTCGGCGATCCGCCGCCGCGCGATGCGGCGCTGGCGGGCGAGCTCGGGCTCGGCACGGGCGACGCGGTGATCGGCTTCATCGGCAGTTTCTATGATTATGAGGGGATCGACGATCTGATCGCGGCGATGCCCGCGCTCGCCCAAGCCCAGCCGGGGGCGCAATTGCTGCTCGTCGGCGGCGGCCCGATGGAAGAAGCGCTGAAGGCGCAGGCGGCGGCATCGCCGGTCGCGAGCCGGATCCATTTCGTCGGCCGGGTGCCGCACAGCCAGGTCGAGCGCTATTATTCGCTGATCGATATCCTCGCCTATCCGCGCAAGAAGATGCGGCTGACCGACCTCGTGACGCCGCTGAAGCCGCTCGAAGCGATGGCGCAGGGCAAGCTGGTCGCGGCGTCGGATGTCGGCGGGCATCGCGAACTGATCGAGGACGGGGTGACCGGGACGCTTTTCGCGCCCGACGACCCCGCCGCGATCGCCGATGCGCTGGCCGGATTGCTCGCCGCGCGCGAAAATTGGGACGCGCAGCGCCGCATCGCACGGATTTTTGTGGAAAAACATCGTAACTGGTCGTCAAACATTTTACGTTACGAGCCCGTTTACCAGCGACTGCTGCGACGCGATTCTGCATCGCTTGCGGCCTGACGCGACAGGTTGGGACGATATGGACGAAGAGCAGGAAAAGCCCGGACGCGAGACGCTTGCTGCGCTGTGGCAGGGCGTGCGGCCAGCGTTGCCCGCGGTGATCGGTGCCGGGGCGCTGACCTTTTTGTTCGCGGCGGTGATGCCGCTCGCCTGGGTCGCGGGGATCAGCTGGAACCTGTATCTCGACCGCCTGTCCGATTTCTTCCTGCCGCCGGTGGGCAATGCCGGGCGGCTGGCGCTCGCGATCGGCATGGCGACGATAGCCGCGCTGCTCGCGGGCCTCGTCGCGCTGCTGATCGCCAAGCCTGCGGTCCGCGGCAACGACCAGCTCAATCGCCGCGTCTCGGCGCGTGCGAAGCGCGAGGCGGAGGCCGAGGCGGTGCTGCCGCGCCGCCGCGCCGACATGCATCCCGACGATGCGCCGCGTCCCCCGATCCGCGCCGGCCGCGACCTGCCCGTCGGCGGGCTCGGCCCGCTGGCAACGCCCGTGGCGGATGAGGCCGGGGATTATGGTCTCGCGCCGATGGATCGGGCCGAGGACGAGGATGAGCTGGTGCTCGCCGACCTCGCGCCGGTCGACTATGCCGACGACGATGCCGACGCGCCCTGGCTGCAGCCCGCCGAGATCAAACGCCCGGCGATGCCCGAACGCGTCGACAACAGCCTGGGCGCGATGGTCGCGCGGTTCGAGGCGGGGCTCGCGCAGCGGCGCCAGGCCGCGGCCGCCACGCCGGTCCCCGCCAACGAGGATATCGAGCAGCCCGATTTCGCGCTCGAAGCGGCGCTGAGCACGCTGCAGCGCATGAGCAACCGCGCGCTGGGTTAGCTATTTCCCTCCGGCGAGCGGGAAGGGGTCAATCCTCGACCGTCAATATTTCGATCCGCAGGCCGGACTCCTGCTCGGCGGTTTCGACGACCAGGTCGGCGACGATATGGCCCGGCAGGCGCCATTCGATCGTTTCGAGCCGCGCCTGCAACAACGGTCGCAGAACCGCGACATCTCCGTCCCCGACCATGCAGGGGAAAAGATGGCGTGCGCCGACGAAATTGGCGCTCGCCCACGGCCGCAAGGTCGACGCGCCGATCCGCACGCCATGCGGCAATTCGCGCGCGAGCAGGCGGTGCAGGCGGCGGTGCGGGCAGCCCGGACGGACGGGGCGCACGGGGGACCAGCGCATCATCGCGCCGCCCCCGGGTGGCGGACCATATGGAGGCGCCGGTCGCCGCGCGGAGCGACACGCCCGGCACGGCGGTCGGCGCGCCATTTGTTCATGAAATGTTCCACGCGGCATATGATGCGAAGTCCGGCGATGCGTCCGTCGCGCAGGTCGGCGACGAGGCGCGGGTCTCCCACCGCCTCGCGGCCGAAGACGCTTTGCGGGATCGCCGATTCGACCAGGAAGGCCTCGATCCGATTGAGCAAATCTGGTTCCATATATCCTCCCTGATCGCGTCCCCGGCCGGGCGACTCACCCGATAGGATAAATCCTATCTGATAGTAATTTTCCTACTTGTCTAGGATAATTCCTATTGCTAGATGCGAAATAGGAAGGACCAGCCATGGCCGATTTCGCCGAAGACCCGCGCGCCGCACTCGACCGCCTGCTGAGCGAGCGCGGTATCGACTATGTCCGGCTGTCCGAAAAGATCGGGCGCAACCCGGCCTATATCCAGCAATATATCAAGCGCGGGTCGCCGCGGCGGCTCGCCGAACAGGATCGGGCGCGCATCGCGGCCTATCTGGGGGTGCCCGAGGCGATGCTCGGCGGGCCGGTGCAGCGCGTTGCGGCGCCGGCGCGCGCGCGGGCGAGCGACATGGTGCTGGTGCCCAAGCTGGCGATCGGCGCCTCGGCGGGCGCGGGGGCGAGCATCGACGGCGAACCGGTCGAGGGCGAGGTCGCCTTCGACCCCAAATGGCTGCGCGGGCTGGGCGCCGATCCGCGTGCGCTCAGCATCATCCGCGTCGAGGGCGATTCGATGGCGCCGACGCTCAACGACGGCGACGATATCTTGGTCGATGGCGGCGATGCTGCGGCGCGGCTGCGCGACGGCATCTATGTGCTGCGCATGGACGATGTGCTGATGGTGAAGCGCGTCGCGCGCGCGCCGGGGCCGGGGCGGATTTCGGTGATCAGCGACAATCCGCAATATCCGAGCTACCCCGAGCTTTCGATGGGTGCGGTGCAACTCGTCGGCCGTGTGGTGTGGACCGGGCGGCGGGTGCGCTGATTTTCTTCACCTGATGGCGAAGGCGGCACCGGCCCGGTGCCACAATCTCGTCAATAAGGCGCGGCCATCTCTGCCTCGATTTCATGTTCGAGCACTTCGGCGCGCTGGCATTGCTCTTCCTTGCCGTCGCGGCATTTTTCGGCGGCCTTGTCGCGTTCGCGGGTCAGCTTGCCCAGCCGCTCCTCGCGCTTGCGGATTTCGCGGCCGCGGTTGCGGTCGGCTTCGTCCTGGCTGGTGGTCGACCAGTCGGCGACCTGCCCGACCGCTTTTACCGGCGCGGTCACGATCGTCTTGACCGTGCTGACGCAGCCGCCGAGCAGCGGAGCGGAAAGCAGGACGAGGAACATCGCGCGCATGGAGCATCCTTTCGAACGGGCGGTTCTCATCGCATATCGGCCCCCGGCTGAACAGGAGATTGCGGCAGGCTGACCGCATGCGGGGCGTCGCTGTCATATCATTGAAACAAATGGTTAAAACTGTCTTTACCATCGTGCCTTAGGTCGGCCGTGACTGCCCCTCCTGCACGAAGATCCTCCATGAACCCCGTCGAACTTGCCCTTTCCCCGACGCCCGGCCACGCGGCCGCGACCCGCAGCGATGCCCATCTGTCCGAGGTGATCGACCTGTTTCGCCACGACCCGCAATTGCGGATCGTCGCGGTGCTCGATGCCGAAGACCGGCCGGTGGGGATCGTGCGCGAGCAGCGCGTTCGCGAACTGCTTTTCTGTCCCTATTGGTTCTCGCTGATGCAGAATCCGACGATCGGCGGCTCGATCGCGACGATGGTCGAGCCGTGCCAGACCGCCGACGTCGGCGAATCGACCGCTGCGCTGCTCGCCATCGTGTCGCGTTCGGGCGCCGAGGGGCTGGTGATGGTGCGCGGCGGGCGCTTCGTCGAAACGCTCGACAGCGGCCAGCTCGCGAAGCTGGCGATGCTGCGCGAGGTCGAACTGGCGCAGGAGCGCAGCGCGCGTGCCGCGCGGATCGACGAGGCCGGCGACCGTTTTCACGAGGATATCGCGGCGCTGACCGCGGCGCTGTCGGGCACGGCGCGCGAGGTCGAGGCCGTGGCGCGCGACCTGGCCGAGCGGGCGCAGCAGACCGGCCGCGACGCGGTGTCGGTGGCGGGCGCGACCGCGCAGACGCTGACCGGGCTCGGCGAGCTGGGCGATCGCGGCCATGCGCTGGCGGCGTCGATGCGCCGGATCGTCGACGACGGCACGCATGCGCGCACCGTGCGCGGGGACGCGCACCGCAAGGTCAGGGCGGCGAGCGAACGTGCCGCCGCCTTGAAATCGGCCAGCCAGTCGATCGAACAGATGCTGGCGCTGATCATCGACATGGCGAGCCGCACCAACATGCTGGCGCTCAACGCGGGGATCGAGGCGGCGCATGCCGGCGATGCCGGGCGCGGCTTCGCGGTCGTCGCGTCGGAGGTCAAGACGCTGGCGAAACAGACGCGCAGCGCGGCGGGCGACATCACCCAATATGTCGACCGCATCCGCGACATCGTCGGGCAGGTGACCGAGGGCTTCGACGAGGTCGAACGCGCGATCGTCGCGAACAACGGCTTTTCCGACGCGGTCGACAAGGCGGTCGACGGGCAGAGCGCGACGACGCTGATGATCGCGAGCTATGTCGAACAGGCGGTCGCGGCGGGGCGCGAGATCGACACGCGCGTCCAGCATATCGGGCGCGGCGCGACCGCGGTCGGCGACGGGGCGCAATCGCTCGGGCAATTGTCGGCGGGGCTGACACGGGCGGCGCAGTCGCTCAACATGCGGGCGCGTCACTTCGTCGAGGCGGTCGCCGCCGCCTGATCCACCCGGACCAAAGGCTTGCCGCCGGGCCCCGCGATGCTAGTCTTTCCGCGCGCCTGCGGCGCTCATGACCGTCGGCGCGGAGGAGAGGGTCATATGAGTAACATGCAAAAGGGCTTGGCCGAATTTATCGGCACCTTCTGGCTTGTGTTCGGCGGCTGCGGCAGTGCCGTCCTCGCGGCGGCTTTTCCCGACGTCGGGATCGGGCTGCTCGGCGTCTCGCTCGCCTTCGGGCTTACCGTCGTCACCATGGCTTATGCGATCGGCCATATTTCGGGATGCCATCTCAATCCGGCGGTGACGGTCGGCCTGTGGGCCGGCGGGCGTTTCGAGGCGCGCGACATTCCGTTCTATGTGGCGGCGCAGGTGCTCGGCGCGATCGTTGCCGCCTTCCTGCTCTATTATATCGCGCAGGGCAGTCCGACCTACGACATCGCAAAGGGGCTCGCCGCCAATGGCTTCGATGCCGGATCGCCGGGCAATTACGACATCTGGTCGGCGCTGATTATCGAGATCGTGCTGACCGCGGTCTTCCTGTGGATCATCATGGGGTCGACCGACGGGCGCGCGCCGGCCGGCTTTGCGCCGCTCGCGATCGGGCTCGGGCTGACGCTGATCCACCTGATCTCGATCCCGGTGACCAACACCTCGGTCAATCCGGCGCGCAGCACGGGGCCGGCGCTGGTCGTCGGCGGCCTCGCGCTTCAGCAATTGTGGCTGTTCTGGGTGGCGCCGCTGATCGGCGGCGCGCTCGGCGG
The DNA here is from genome assembly GCF_001990265.1 of Sphingopyxis sp. KK2. Classification (GTDB taxonomy): domain Bacteria; phylum Pseudomonadota; class Alphaproteobacteria; order Sphingomonadales; family Sphingomonadaceae; genus Sphingopyxis. Next base: position 23,432 of record NZ_LYVN01000023.1, on the reverse strand, counting down.
GTGGCTCTATCGCACCATCGGTGCCGACACCTTCCCCAAGCCCAATATCGAGGGGGTCTGAGGAACCGGCCGGCGGCGGGCCTCCGCCGCCGGTCCTATTGGAGCAGGTCGATCGCGAAGGCGCGGACTTCTTCCGCGATGTCCGGCCGTTCGAGCGCGACCGCCAGGTTCGCCTGAATATAGCCCGCCTTCGATCCGCAGTCATAGCGGGCGCCGTCGAAGGTGACGGCATGGAAGGACTGCGTCCCGATCATCTCGGCCATCGCATCGGTGAGTTGGATTTCGCCGCCGGCGCCCTTTTCCTGCCGTTCGAGGACGCGCATGACCTCGGGCTGCAGAATGTAGCGGCCCGAGACGATCAGGTTCGAGGGCGCCTCTGCGACCTTCGGCTTTTCGACGAGCCCGCGCACTTCGGTGAGCGGCCCGTCCTGCGCGCCGGGCGTGATGACGCCATAGCTCGACACCTGTTCGTGCGGCACTTCGAGCACCGAGATCAGGTTGCCGCCGACCTTGTGATACGCATCGACCATCTGCTTCATGCAGCCGGGCGTGCCGTGCATGAATTCGTCGGGCAGGAAGATGGCGAAGGGCTCGTCGCCGACGATGTCGCGCGCGCACCAGATCGCATGGCCGAGCCCGAGCGGCTCCTGCTGGCGGACATAGGCGCAATTGCCCGGGCCGAGGCGCGTCGGTTCGAGCACCGACAGGTCCTTGCCGCGTTCGGACATCGTCTTTTCGAGTTCGAAGGCGATGTCGAAATGATCCTCGATCGCGCTCTTGCCGCGCCCGGTGACGAAGATCATCTGCTCGATCCCGGCCTCGCGCGCTTCGTCGACCGCATATTGGATCAGCGGGCGATCGACGACCGGCAGCATTTCCTTGGGGATCGCCTTGGTCGCCGGAAGGAAGCGGGTGCCGAGGCCGGCGACGGGAAAGACGGCTTTGCGGATCGGTTTCATGGCGGCGGGCTTAGCGGGCTTTGTTCGCCAAGGAAAGAATCCGAAAAACCGTTGCGCGGCAAAGGCGGTTGCGCGATGCGGGGGGCAGGGCGATCCGGGATGTGGCGGGTGGCCATCGGGGGGTTCGACATGCGTTATCTGCTTTCCATCGGTCTTGCCGCGATGCTGTCTGCGTCGTTCGCGCCCGCGCCGGCGGCGCTGGCCGCTCCGCCCGCGACGCAGAGCGATGCCCATAAGGCGGCGGCGCTCGAATTGGCGAAGCTTGTCAATGAATCGAACGATATGGCGGGGCAGGTCGACAAGGTGCTGGCCGGCATCGCGGCGCAGGCCTTTTCCACCGATCCCAATCTGGTGGCGCTCAAGGAAGAATATCCGGGGATCGAAAAGCTGTTCCTCGACACGATGCGGCCGATCATGATGGACGAGCTCCAGTTGATGCTGCCCGACTATAATGCGGCGGTCGGGGCGTTTTTCGCGAGCAATTTCACCATGGCGGAAATCGGCGAACTGGCGGCCTTCTGGCGCTCCGATGCCGGCCAGGCGCTGATGCGCTCGGTGACGGGGCATCTCGATTTCGCTGCCACGTCGAAGGAACTCGTCGGCCAGATGAGCGGCGACCAGGAACTCAGCGTGAGCGGCGCCTCGGTTGATGCCGACAAACGCAGGGCGGCGGTGCGCGGCGTGCGCGACCTGACGCCCGATCAGCGGATCGCGGTGATGCGCTTTGGCCTGACGCCGACGGGGCGCAAGATGCAGACGCTGGTCGAGCAGAAGAACGAGATCGACCGGCAATGGGCCAATCGCGACCTGTCGCCCGGTGCCGAGGCGCGCATCGAGCGCGAGATCGGCGACGCGCTGGTCAATTATATCGAGGCCGAAGAGCGCAAGCGGAGCGCCGCCCAGTAGAGCCGCCTATTGCGGCCAGACGATCACCACGACGCGGCGGTTGTCCTGGCGACCCTCGGCGGTGGCGTTGCTCGACAAGGGAAGCGCTTCGCCGCGGCCGATGACCTGGTCGGCGGCGAATGTCATCCCGCTCGCCTGCATCGGCGCCGCAACCGACTGCGCGCGCGCCTGCGACAGCGTGAGGTTATAGGCGCTGCTGCCCGTCGAATCGGTGTGGCCTTCGATACGCGCGGTCTCGATGCCCACCGACACCAGCTTGGCGGCGATCCCGCCGATGCGCCGCTGCTGTTCGGGCGGCACGTCGCTCTTGTCGGTTTCGAACAACAGGCGTTCGGGCATCGTCAGTTCCCAGCCCTTGTCGGTTTCGACAAAGCCCTCGGACTTCAACATTGCGATCTGCGCGGCATTGAAGCCGGTCGGCGGCGGCACGCTGGCGCACGCCGCGACCAGCGCAGCGACGGCGAAGACCAGCAAGGTGCGGATCGAGCGGGGCAATGTGGGGGTCATCGGGACACGCTTTCGGTTCAGCTTCGGGTTCGGTTCGACAATTTGTCGGCGTACATCGCGGCATCGGCGGCGGTGAGCAGCGCGGCGGCGTCGGTCGCTTCGTCGGGATAGAGGGCGACGCCGACGCTGGCGGTCGGGCGATATGGTTCGCCGCCCGGGAGGGTGAGGGGCTGCGAAATGCCGGCGCGAATCCGGTCGGCCAAGACCTTGGGCTCGACCGCCGGATCGAGCGGGTCGACCAGCACGACGAATTCGTCGCCGCCGATGCGCGCCGCGAAATCCCGGTTGTGCAGCGTATCGCGAATACGGTCGGACAGCGCGACGAGCACGGCGTCGCCCGCCGCATGGCCGAAACGGTCGTTCGCCGCCTTGAAATTGTCGGCGTCGATGAAGAGCAGCGCGAGGCGCGTGCCGTGCTGCGCGGCGGCGGCGATGCGCAGCGCGAGTTGTTCGTCGAAGGCGGCTCTGTTGGGCAGCTCGGTCAGCCCGTCGTGCGAGGCGCGGTGCGCGAGCATCGCGCGTTCGCTTTCCATGCTGCCCTGCCAGCCCTGCAGTTCGTCGAGCAGCGCGTTGATGTCGCCGCCCAGCCGGTCGAGTTCGGCGATGCGCAGCGGCTGTACACGCTTGTCGAAGCGGCGGTGCAGGCGCACGTCATGCGCGACGGTCGCGATCTCGCCCAGCGGTTTCACCAGTTCATATTCGAAGCGCCGCGCCATCACGATCGTGCCGAGCGCGGTGATGATCAGGCAGGCGAGCCCGGCGAGCAGGCCGATGCGAACATAGTCGATCAGCGTCGTCGAATCGCCCCACACCTCGATCGTGCCGATCGCCGAGCCGTTGCGGTGGATCGTCACGGCGAAGGGCCTGGGGAAGAAGGCGCGGGTCAGCAGCGGTGCGGGGTCCTCGGTTGGCGATGCCCATTCGGTCAGCGGCCGGCCGCGGTCGTCGAGCACGCGCAGCTTGGCAATACCCGGAAGCTTCATCAGCGGGGCCAGCCCTTCGCGCGCCGCGGCGGCATCGTTGAACACCAGCGCGGGCTCGACGCCATAGGCGCCAAGCTGTGCCGCGAGTTCGATATTGCGATCGGCATAGCCGCGCATCGCGGTGATGCCGGAGAGCAGGATCGTCAGCCCCGACAGCGCCACCGCGAACAGGGTGACGCCGAAATGGAAGCGCGAGAGGAGTTTCTGGAGCGTCGTTCGGGCGCTCGAAGCGGTGGAAGCGTGGCGCGTCATGGCGTGCCTCCCCCACCCTGGCCGATCTTGAGCACGCGCGGGTCGACGCGGATCGGGCCGCGCGCGATGGCATCGAGATTGACCGAGAAACTGACGCCGGCGGGCTTTTGCGCGAGGCAGAACATCGCGCCATAGAGGCAGCCGGGATCGTCGTCGCTGATGGTCAGCACGGGGCGACCGCGCACCCAGCCGATCAACCGCTGGCGGTCGGCGTCCGGCATCCGCCCGAAAAAGAGAATGTCGCAATCGCCGCCGCCCGTCACCGCCGCGGCGGTCGTCCGGCGCAGGATGATCCGCGGGCCGTTGCCGGGCAGCGTCGGCGCGATCCGGTCGGTGAGCCGGGGCGTACCGACGAGGCAGAGCGTGCGATTGCTGTCGGCCGCGCCGGGCCAGCGGGCGTAGGTGATGATCCCGCCGAGCATCCGGTTGACCGCATTGGTCATCCCGTCGATGCCGTCCTCGACGATCGTCTGGCTGGCGGCCTGAACCGACATCTGCGGCGTCGATGTGATCGCGCCGATCAGGAACAATGATGCCAGCACCCGTTTTGCGACCCCCACCGCGCCCGGGCAAGCTGCCCCGGATTGGCGGCGTCCGCTAGCCTAAACCGCGGGCAAGTCAACGAGAAGTGACGTCATTCCGCCATTTCGCAATAGCGCTACGTACGATGCCCCTTTTGGGTAAGGATATTGCTCGATTCCTGATCCAGATTAGTCGGCAACCGGCCCTATCCGCGCAGCCGTTCGGCGAATCCCTTACGCAGCTTGGCGAGCTTGGGCGGGATCACCGCCATGCAATAGGGATTGCGCTGGCCTTCGCCGTCCCAATAATTCTGATGATAATCCTCGGCCGGATACCAGGTCGCGGGCGGTTCGATGGTGGTGACGATCGGGGCCGACTGGTCGGCCTGCGCGCGATCGATCCCGGCGCGCGCGGCATCGCCCTGCGCGGCATCAAGCGGGAACAGCGCGCTGCGATATTGGGTGCCGATGTCGTTGCCCTGGCGGTTGAGCGTCGTCGGGTCGTGCGTCGCGAAATGGACGTCGAGAAGGTCGTCATAGGAAATCACGCTGGGGTCGAAGGTGATGCGGATCGCCTCGGCATGGCCGGTGTTGCCGCTGCAGACCTGCTTGTAGGTCGGGTCCGCGACATCGCCGCCGATATAACCGCTTTCGACCTTGTCGACGCCGGCCAGCCCCTGGAACACCGCTTCGGTGCACCAGAAACAGCCTCCGGCAAAAATCGCGGTTTCCTGGGTCATGCTGATGGTCCTTTCGGGGGAGAGGCTATGGCGTCAAAATAGGAAGGCGCCGCGCAATTCCAAGGGCGCCGCGGCGGGGTCGGCGGCGCGGGCCGCCTGCATCGCGGCGATTTCGGCTTCGATCGCGGCGATCCGCTCCTTGCGCGGGGGGTGGCTCGCGGCGCGGACCAACGGTTTCTTGTGCCGGGTCCAGAAACGGATCGCGGCGGCGGGGTCGTAACCCGCATCGGCCATCAGCCACACCGCCAGCCGGTCGGCCTCGAGCTCGGTCTGCCGGATGAGGTCGACGTTGCGGCCATCCGCGAGCCGGTCGTGGTGGCGCAGGATATTATGCGCCAGTTCGTGCGCGACCACGGCCGCCATCTCCTGATCGTCGGCGATCGACTGCGCGAGGCGCAGCGTCAGGCGGACGAGCTTGCCATTGGCGGCGGCCTGCGGCCCCGACGTCTCGATGCGGAAGCTGCTCGCGCAGCCGGGCGCCGGGTCGAGCCGATGGACCGTGCCCGCGTCGTCGGTAATTGTCAGCGCCGCCGCGGGATCGAGGCGATCGAGCATCACGACGATGGCGTCGATGCGAACCGTCGCGTCGGCGCTGAGCGTCGGGACCGGTTCGCCATTGATCGCCGCGATCCCCGTCCCGCGCGCGAGGCCGGCGCGTGCAGCGGGCGATGCGGGGGCAAGCCCGGCGATGAACGGGCCGTCGCCGGACGCGCCATAGGCGGCCTTCGCCTTTGCCCAGTCGCGGTCGCCGAAGCGGCGCGGGTCGGACAAGAGCCAGCCGGGCTGCGGGGCGGTTTGGGGGCACCAGCGCGCGCTGCCCGTCGTCAGCCGATAGGCGATGGTGGCGAGCCGGGCTTCCTGCGCCGCACGCGCATCGGTACCGGATGCCGCGCCATGCGCCGCGCCGGCCGGGGCGAGCATCGCCGCGGCGGTGAGCAGGAAAAGGGTCGGCCAGCGCATCGTGGCCTGATATCAACCGCCTTGTCCCCCGGCCATGATTTTCGCGGCCCCCTTGCCTAAGTCGGGGCGAGCGACGATAGGGCGGCGATGGCGAATATTCCTGTTTCGACCCCCGCCGGCCCCCGACCCGCCGCGCTCGCGCGCTGGCTCTGGGCCGTCGCGCTGCTGGTCATCCTCGTCGTGGCCGTCGGCGGCATCACCCGCCTGACCGAATCGGGCCTGTCGATCACCGAATGGAAGCCGGTGTCGGGCGTGCTGCCGCCGCTCAGCGAAGCGGGCTGGCAGGAAGAATTCCACAAATATCAGCAGATCCCCGAATATAAGGAGATCAACGTCGGCATGTCGTTGTCGGCGTTTAAGGCCATTTTCTTTTGGGAATGGCTGCACCGCATCCTCGGTCGCCTCGTCGGCGGCGCGATGCTGATCCCGCTCGCCTGGTTCGCATTCCGGCGCGCGATCCCGAGCGGTTACGGCTGGCGGCTGTTCGCGCTGACCTCGCTCGTCGGGCTGCAGGGCGCGATCGGTTGGTGGATGGTCGCCTCGGGGCTCGAATATCGGACCGACGTCAGCCACTTCCGGCTCGCGACGCATTTGCTCACCGCGCTCTTCCTGCTGGCAGGGCTGGTGTGGACGGCGCGCGACCTGTCGGCGCTCGCGCGCGACCCGCAGGCGAAGCCCGCGCGACTGACCGGCGGTGCGATCGGCGTGATCGCGATCCTGTTCGTCCAGTTGCTGCTCGGCGCCTGGGTCGCCGGGCTCAATGCCGGGCAGGTTGCGAACACCTGGCCGGCGATGAACGATCATTTCGTGCCCGAGGGTATCGACTGGTCGGACGGCGCGTGGATGGCGCTGACCAACGATCCCTTCCTGCTGCATTTCCTCCACCGCTGGTGGTCGTGGGTCGCCGCGCTCGCCTTGCTCTGGCTCGCCCGCGCGATGGCGCGGCGCGGTTCGACGCGCGTCGCGACCATGCTGGTCGCCGTTGTCGTCGTGCAGATGATGCTCGGCATCCTGACCGTGCTCAGCGGCGTGTCGCTGTGGATCGCGGTGCTGCACCAGGTGACCGGCGCGATCCTCGTCGCGACGGCGGCGACGGCGCTGCATCGGCTGGGCCGCCCGCCCGCATGATCGGCGCGGGCGCCTGGGCGGGCGTGCTGCTGCACCTCGCCGCGCCCGAAGCTGCCATCGCCCCGCCGCCCGCGCGTCGCGATATCGGACCGGCGTTTTGCGCCGCCGGTCGGCCAGCCGATGACCTATCGCGTGACGACGCGGCGGATCAGCCGCAGCGGTGCGCTGATCTCCTTTTCGCTCGTCTATGCGCTCGAATGGAAGGGCGCGGGGCGCGGGTATCGGCTCGATGCCATGCTGCGCCGGATCGAATCCGACGCGCGGCCCGAACTCGTCCGCGCACTGACCGGGCTGGTGCAGCCGCTGGTCGGCGAGACGCTGACCTATCTGGTCGATGCCGACGGGCACGCGGTTGCGCTCGCCGATCCCGAGGCGCTGTGGGCGCGGGTTGCCGAACGGACGCAAGGGCTGGCGGCGGGGGCCGGGGCGCCCGAGGCGCGGCAGGTTGCGGCGCTGCTCGCCGCGCTGCCCGATGCCGAGCGCGACAAGCTGGTCACCGCCGACATCCGCGCGATGATCGCGCCGGCAAACGCCGCGATCCCGGTGACGGGCGACGGCGAGGCCTCGGTCTCGATCCGGCACGACGGCGCGTCGCTGACGGCCGCCAGGGTCGAAAAGGGCGCGGTGAGCGGTGCGGGCGATAGCGCCGCCGCGCCGCTCGATATCGAAACGCTGTGGACGGTCGACACCGCGACCGGACTGGTGCTGCGCGAACAGCGGCAGAGCTGGATCGCCGAGCCGGGGAGCGAGGCGCGGACGCTGGTCGAGGAGCGCATTCGCGCGCTGGCGCCGGGCGATCCGGGCTAGGCTTGACGCAGAGGTATTATTTTACCCGTCAGCAAAGCCGCTGTTCGCTTGACTTTCGGCGTCGATAACGCCATTGGCCCGCTCCGAAGCGCCGCGGCGTCCATCCGGACCTTGCGGCGCGGTTTGTTTCGGGCGGGTCCTCCCGCTCTCGTCCATGTCTTAAGGAGGTCGCCATGATGAAGGCGCTGACCAAGACGACCGCTTCGGCCAATGCCGCTACGGTCGAAAAGAAATGGGTGCTGATCGACGCCGAGGGCCTTGTCGTGGGCCGCGTTGCATCGATCATCGCCAACATCCTGCGCGGCAAGCACAAGCCGTCGTTCACCCCGCACGTCGATTGCGGTGACAATGTCATCGTCATCAACGCCGACAAGGTGGCGTTCACCGGCAAGAAGCTGGCCGACAAGCGCTATTACAAGCACACCGGCTATGCCGGCGGCATCAAGGAAACCAGCCCCCAGAAGATTCTGGAAGGCCGTTTCCCCGAGCGCGTGCTCGAAAAGGCCGTCGAACGCATGATCCCGCGTGGCCCGCTCGGCCGCCAGCAGATGCGCAACCTGCGCCTCTTCGCCGGCACCGAACATCCGCATGCCGGACAGAACCCCGAAGTGATCGACATCGCGTCGATGAACCGCAAGAACAAGGTGGGTGCATAATGGCTGACGAACAGACCATGACCGATCTCAAGGACCTCGGCGGCGCCGTCGAAGGCACCGTCGCTCCCGTCAGCACGATGCCGCTTCGCGAGAAGAAGGTCGACGCGCAGGGCCGCGCCTATGCGACCGGCCGCCGCAAGGACGCCGTCGCCCGCGTGTGGCTGAAGCCCGGCACCGGCAAGATCACGATCAACGGCCGCGACCAGGAAGTGTATTTCGCACGTCCGACGCTGCGCCTCGTCATCAACCAGCCCTTCGGCCTCGCCGATCGCGTCGGCAGCTATGACATCGTCGCCACCGTCAAGGGCGGCGGCCTGTCGGGCCAGGCGGGCGCGGTGCTGCACGGTATCGCCCAGGCGCTGAGCCGCTTCGAACCCGCGCTGCGCGGTGTCGTCAAGACGGCCGGTTTCCTGACCCGCGACAGCCGCACGGTCGAGCGCAAGAAGTACGGCAAGGCCAAGGCCCGCCGCAGCTTCCAGTTCTCGAAGCGCTAAGAGCTTTTTCCACCGACGGGTGGAAACGGGAAGGGCGGTCCGGCAACGGGCCGCCCTTTTTCGTGCGCGCATTGCGGCGCGACACGCCGCGCTTTAGATTGGCGCCATGGTGTTCGATCTTCGCCGCGCGCTGCTCAGCAAGGAAGAAAAGGAATCCTCGCGGCTGATGGATTTCGAATTTCGCCAGCGGGCGCGGAGCTTTCGCCTGATGGCGGCGGCGCTGGGCCTGCCCGGCGACGAACTGGTCCGGCAGATTGCGCTGTCGGGCGATGCGGCGATCCTCGATCGGCTGGTCGCCGAGCATGGGGTCGTCCGGGCCGAACTTGGCGAGACCTATGCCCGGTGCCGCGCGGAGGCTTACCGGCAACTGGTCGAGGAATTGGGCGATCCCACGCCGCACCGGCTTGGATAGGAGCCTGATGGCGCGCGATCGTAACAAAATGTTGCAAAGCCCGCGATCGGGTTGATTATTGACGGCAATCATGGCCCTTCGGGCCATTCGTCCCGGGAGTTATCATGCACCGTCTTCTGATCCGCTGGCACATGCTGACCGCGGCCTTCCTGTTTCCGGCGATCATCCTCTTTCTGCTCACCGGTGCGCTCTACACCTGGGGCGCGAAGGGCGATTATGTGACGACCGACTATCCGGTGACGCTGTCGGCGCCGCTGAGCGACGATGTGCCGGCGATGCAGGCGATCGTCGTCAAGGAACTGGCCGCGCGCGATATCGTGCCGCCGACCGGCGGCGCGTCGGTCAAGCCCGCCGGCGACAGTTTCCAGCTCGACTGGACCGGATCGCGCCGCGACGTGACGCTCGAACCCGGCGACACCGCCACCACCGCCAAGCTGATCGTCAAGGACACCAGCTGGCACCGCTTCTTCGTGCAATTGCACAAGGCGAAGGGCGGGGTGCCGTTCAAGATTTACGCCGTCATCCTCGCGCTCGGGCTGTTCTTCCTCGTCGCGTCGGGTTTGATCGTGGCGCTCAAGGTACCGAATATGCGGCGCGGCGCGCTGGTCGGATCGGCACTGGGGCTGGCGGTGTTCGTCGGCGTCGCGGCGGCGAGCTAGGCGTTTTCGCGAAGCGATTGAAGCGGGCGGTCCGGCGACGGGCCGCCCTTTTTCGTTGCGTCGAAGTCGCTTGCGATCCGGCGCCTTGCGTCGGCGAAGGGCATCAGCACCGCGCCGATGGGCCCATGCGGATCATAAGCGATGCCGTCGACGCCGAAGCGCAGCTTTTCGCGCTTGGCGGTCGGCAGGTGGAGCGTGCCGAAGAGCCGGTCGAAGATCGCCAGCGTCGAGCCGAAATTACGGTCGTGGTGCCGCTCCTCGACCGAATGATGGATCTGGTGGTGCGCGGGGCTGAGCAGCCAGCGGCCGGCGCGGCCGGGCAGGCTGATCCACAGGTGCGAATGCTGAAGATAGCTGAAGATGATGGTGGCGAGGAAGGTGAGGGCGTTGGTGCCGTGGATCAGGAAGCCGCCGCCGGCACGCCCGAAGGCGAAATGCACGAGCGCCATGGCGATGCCCGCCGACGCGGCCGCCATGTTGAAGAACAGGATCGTATCGACCGGGTGGACACGGAAATTGGTGAGCGGGGTCAGCGATTCGGCGGTGTGATGCACCTTGTGGAATTCCCACATCCAGCCGACACGGTGGCTGAGACTGTGGTTGAGCCAGTAGGCGAATTCATAGGCGAGGAAGAGCGCCAGCGTCATCACGGTGCTGGCGACCCATGCCGGCGCGGCGATCGGCGCGGGCGAGCCGAAGGCGATATGAAGGCCGTGCAGCATATGGCCGGCGAACCATTCGCCGGACCAGAGCGCCCAGCCGAGCGCGCTTGCCGAGAAGAACATGCCGAAGAGGAACCAGGCGATATCGGCGCGGCCCGACGCGCTGCGGATGATGCGCGCGGGCAGCAGCGCGCGCAGCAGCACCTTCAGGCGCAGCGGGCGCGACCGGCCGCGCGGGACCGCGAAGCGCAGCATCAGCGCGAGCGCGATCAAGGCGGCGGCAAGCGTCAGCAAGGGGGGCGCCCATGCCGACAGCGTCGTTGTTATGTCCGGTGGGCCGCCCATGAGTTCCGCCTTAGCGGCGCATGGTAAATGGGCACCTAACGGGGGTTCGTGTCAGAGCAAATCGAGGCTGCCGAGCGCCAGTGCCTGCCGCGCCGGGCGTTCAGCCATCACCGCGAACATCTCGTCGCCGCGTGTCGTGCGCTCGACGCTCATCGAGGCGAAGACCGCCATGAAATATCCGCTGAGCGCGCCGATGCGATAGTCGGTCCACAGCGCGTCGGGGTCGGGGGCGATGCCCGCGCCCCGCAGCGCCGCGATCCAGTGATCGAAGGCGGGGCGGTCGGCGGCGGCGCGCTCGAAGGGGTCGGCGATGCTGGTGCCGATCAGATAGGCGAGGTCGTTGGCGCCGCTGCCGCGGCCGAGCGTCTGCCAGTCGACGAGCCAGCAGCGGTCGCCCTCGGGGCTGAAGAGGATATTGTCGATGCGAAGGTCGCCATGGACGAGCGTTCGCGCGGCGGGCTCGCGGGTCAGATAGGAGTCGAGCCGGTCGACGATACCCGCGCCGATGTCGAGCACCTCGGGCGACAGCCGTTCGGCGTAGCGTTCGCGGAAACCGAGATAGAGCTGCGGGAACATCGCGCGGATCAGGTCACCGTTATCGCGCGCGATAAAGGACATATCGGCGAGCCTCGGATCGTTCCACAGATGCGCGTGGAGCCGTGCCACCGCCTCGATGCACGGGACGAGCCCGGCCAAGCCGCGCCCCGCAAGCTGGTCGCCCTGCCGCGCCGGGGCGAGGTCGGAGAGAAGCAGGACGAACTCGACTTCGTCCTCCTCGATCGCGTGGAAGTAACAGGCGGGCGCGGGCACCCCGCTGGTCGCGGCGAGGTCGCGGTACCAGCTGACCTCCTTGATATAGGTGCCGGTGAGCTTGGCGATGTTGCGGCTCGCTTCGTCATGGCTCGGGCATTTGGCGATGATCGTTGCCGGCGCGTCGATGCCGCCCGCCCAGTCGAGCGCCAGGCGAAAACTGTCGCACATCTGCCCGGTGCCGACCTTGCTGGCGGTAAAGCCGCGCAGCGCGCCCGGCGCCTGCCCCAATTTCTCCGCGATCCATGCGGGCGACATCGCCTCCGGCGAGGTCGGGAAGCTCATGCGGCGGGGTCCATCAGGCCCGAGAGGCCGGTAGGACCATGCGGACCGACGAACAATTGCTCGAGCACGCCCACGCCGCGATGCGTCGTGCTGCCGTCGACGAGCTCGGCGGTGACGAGCGCCTGGATATGCATCGCGAGCGGGTTGCCCCAGCCGCGGTCGCCCTCCGCCATGCTGTCGTGCGCGACCGCGAGGTCGGCGCCGTGGTCGAGTCCATGCCCCCACACCGGATGCGTATAGCCGAGCCCGCTCATCGCGAAGACCGGGCCGGTCGGCGACAGCGTCAGCGATCGTCCGCCGCCGAGGTCGGTGCGCTGCGCGGCGACGCGGCGGCTGCCCGGTTGCCAGTCGAGCGCGAAGCTGGCGGCGTCGAAATGCGTCTCCGCCCCATTGTCGCCGACGATCACCGCGCGGCGATTCCACGGCTGGCCTTCGCCATCGTCGTTGCTGTGAAAGAAGAGCGAGGCATGGCCGAAATTGCACGGCGTCCACAGCCAGAAGAATTGGTTGAAATTGCCTTGCGGCGGGGGCTGCGGTTCGGACGCGCCGACCGGGCGGATGCCCCAGCTGCGGTCGCGGGTGCCGGTCCAGCCGTCGCCGACGGCCACGCGCTGGCCACCCGCCGACAGCCAGCCCGACCAGCGGCCGTTCTGCGTCATGCGGGTATAGTCCATGAACAGGCGAGTGCCGTTGCGGCGGATGAAACGCGGTTCCTCGATCGGGAAATGGCGGCCGGTGAAGCTGAGTTCGGCGGCGAGCGGGCCGTCATTGGGCGCGATGCTGAGCGTCACGCGTTCGAGCGGCGCATCGATAGAAATCGCGATCGGCCCGACGCCGAGGTCGAGCCGTTCGCCGGTCGACCGACGGCTGGCGCGGAGGTTGTGCTGGACGCCGTCGACGATGACGCAAAAGGCGGCATCGACGATGCCGAGCTGGGGATAAAAGCCCATCGCCGCAGCGAAGAAGACCGATCCGTCGGGGCTGTAGCCGTTGAAGAAATAGCGGTCGTAGAAATTGCGGTCGGTGCCCGCGAAAGCCACCGGCTCGCACGTCTGGTGCAGCGGAAAATCATCGCCCTTGGTCAGCATGTTCGATCCTCATCCCGTTTTTTGTTGCAACCTAACGGGATGAAGCGGCGCGTCAATGCAGCGTCAATGCACGGGGGGATCGACCGGCGGCACCGCGCCGACGGGCGCGACCGGTTCGCCGGGTTCGCGCGGCGGCAGGGCGTCGGGCGGGATGTCGGGGATCTGCATGTCGGGGGTCGGCACCTTTTCGAGGTTGCGCACGCGCACGGTGATGCTCCCGTTCGCGATCTTCAGTTCGTTGAAGCTCGGTGGGGTCGAGCGGATGCGTTGCGACAGCGTGCCGGCACCGATCATGCGGATCGGGCCGTCGCGCGTTTCCTTGACCAGATCGAACGCGTCATGGACATGGCCGGTGAGTACTGCCGCGACGCCGCGCGAGGCGAGCGCGCGGAGCGCCGTCTCGCCGCCGCGGGTCAGCGCGCGGCCGCGCGTTCCCGCCTCGACCAGCGGGTGGTGCGCGGTGACGAAGACGGTCGTGCCGGGCGGCAGCGCGTCGATCGCCGCCATCGTCTTGTCGAGCGCGCTGCGCGTCACCCAGCCCTTCGACCAGTCGAGCCGCCACTGCGCGCGCGCCGTGGTCTTGAGCGGTACGACTGCGACGCCGGCCAGGTCGAGCTCGCGTTCGACGAGCCGCTCGATCCGGCGGATGCGGGCATAGGGCCAGAAGAAGCGCGCGAAGGGGTTGAAATAGGGGAGGTCGTGGTTGCCGACCTCGACCGTCACCGGGACGTCGAGCCGCTCGATCCAGTCGCAGGCGGCGGCGAATTCGTGGCTCCGTGCGCGCATGGTGAGGTCGCCGGTGATCAACACCGCGTCGGGCTGTTCGGCCTTCACGCAATGCGCGAACCAGTCGATCGCGACACGATCTTCGAGCCCGAAATGCAGGTCGCTGATGTGGAACAGGCGGGTCATACGGTGGCGAGAAAATCGACGGCGCTCATGGCGACGGAAAAGCGAGCCGGGGATGGGGTTTCACCAAGCTCACCGTCATATTCGAGGCTGATCGCCGCCGCGCTTTCGAGCAGGATCGTCTCGGCGTCGGCGATGCGCTCACTCGGCCCGTCGCGGAAATCGCCGCCGAGCCAGGCAAGCCCGTGGCGCAGCACATCGGCGGTGCCCTCGGTCAATATGCCGTCGGCGATGATCCCTTGCGCGGTCGGGGTCAGGATGACGGCAGGATAGTCGCGCGCCGAGCCGGCGACGCGCACGCCGGGGGCGTTGAGCATCGCGTCGAGCGCGTCGGGCGCGGCGCGGCTCGCCTCGATCAATCCGTCCTGCCGCATCGTCTCGCGCACCTCGGCCCAGCGCGTCGCCGGACCGGCGACGACGGTGATGAAGGCTTCGCCGTCTGCGGATTTGACCGTCGGGATCGGGCGGCGGCGCCCTTTGCCCGCGAGCGCGTCGATCAGGATCGCGGGCGCCGGGCGGTCGCGGTGCAGCTGTTTGGACAGTAGGTTGAGCGTGCCGCCGGGCAGCGGCAGCAGCGCGCCGTCCCAGCCCGCCGCCTTGCGCGCGGCAGCGTTGATCGTGCCGTCGCCGGTCCAGACGAGGAGCAGGTCGATGCCCTGTTGGCGCAAGTCGTCGGCGGTCGGAATATCGGCGTCGGGCAGCACGAAGGTCGCGGCGAGCGGGGCGCCGGCGTCGCGGCATGCGGCGGCGATCGCATCGCTGATCGCGGGGTCGAAGCTGCCGCTCTTGTCGTTGCAGATCAGCGCGGGGCGGGAGAAGGCCTTGGTCATCGCTGGTCCTACGCATGAGGCGCGAAAAGGTCGCGGCTTGTTCGGTGGCGCGCAGACCTGTAGGGCGCGGACGAGAGGGGCTCATGGATAAGCCAGTCAAGGGACAGCGGCGGTTGATCAAATATCTGATACTTGTCGGCCTGCTGATCCTGTTGTTCGGCGGCGGGACGCGGCTGGTCGTTTCGGGCGGCGCCAAATCGCTGAACCTCGGTGACAGATTGCTCGGCGACGGCGACGGCGCGACGTTGCAGGTCGAGGCGCAGCCCTATGGCGAGGGGCCGCGCCACAAGCTCAACATCTGGGTGCCGACGGGCACCAGGAAGGGCGACCGGCTGCCGGTGATCGTCTGGCTCTATGGTGGCGGCTGGTATAGCGGCAACCGCGACGATTACGGCTTTGCCGGGCGTGCCTTTGCCAGGCAGGGCTTCGTCGTCGTCATCCCCGACTACCGGATCGTCCCCGACGGCCATTGGCCCGATTTCCTGGAGGACAGCGCGGCGGCGGTCGCATGGACCGAACGGCATATCGGCGATTATGGCGGCGACGCCGACCGCATCGCGCTGTCGGGCCATTCGGCGGGCGCTTATAATGCGGTGATGCTCGCGCTCGACCCGCAGTGGCTGGAGGCGGCGGGCAGCGACGCGTCGCATATCCGCGGGGTCGCGGCGCTCGCCGGACCCTATGATTTCCTTCCCTTCGAAAAGGGCGGGCGCGCCGATGTCGCGATGGGCGATATCCGCCCCGCCGAGCGCACCCAGCCGATCGCCTTCGCGCGCGCCGATGCGCCGCCCTTGTGGCTCGGCCATGGCACCGCCGACACCGTCGTGCGCGTGCGCAACAGCCAGCATCTGGCCGCCGCGATCGAGAAGGCGGGCGGGTCGGTCCAGCTGCGCACCTATGACGGGCTCAGCCACAACGACCTCGTCATGGCGCTCACCGGGCCGCTCTCCTACAAGGGCCCGATCCTCGCCGAAGCGAGCGATTTCCTACGCGGCGCCACCGCGAAGCGGGTAATGCCCGCGCAATGACGACCAGAATAGTGGCGCCAATTCCAGCTATCGTGATGGCGGGCAGCCGGCCCGGCCCCGACCCGCTCCTGAGCGGCACCGGGGTGTCGACCAAGGCGCTGCTGCCGATCGCGGGACAGGCGATGCTGGTGCACGTCGTGCGCGCGCTGCGCGCGTGCCCCCGCGTCGGGGCGGTCACCATATTGGCGCAAAACAGCGCCGAACTCGCCGCCGAGCCGGGGCTCGCCGGACTCCCCGATCTGCATTTTGCCGATTCGGGGCAGGGGATCAGCAGCTCGCTGGCGGCCGCGCTGCCGCCAGGCGATGCCCCCGTGCTGGTGACGACCGCCGACAATGTGCTGCTCACCCCCGCGATGATCGCCGAATTCCTGAGCGGCGCCGAAGGCAGCGATGTCGCGGTGGCGATGGTCGAGCGCGATATATTGCTCGCGCGTTATCCCGAATCGAAGCGGACCTGGCTGAAGTTCCGCGGCGGTTGGTGGTCGGGGGCGAACATGTTCCGGCTGCGCGGGCGGCGGGTGCTGCCGCTGCTCGATTTCTGGGGGCGGATCGAGCGCGACCGCAAGAAAGGGCTTAAGATCATCGCGGCGTTCGGGCCGTGGCTGCTGATCGGTGCCCTGCTGCGGCTGTTCACGATCCAGCAGGGCGTGGCGCGCGCGGGGCTGCGCTTCGGGCTGAATGCGACGGTCGTGCCGATGAGCGACCCCGAGGCGTGCATCGACGCCGACAAGCCCGCCGACATCGAACTGATCGAGAAGATCATGGCGCGGCGCTAGGCGCTGGCCAGCGCCCGATCCACCGCCGCCGTCGCCAGCGCCAGTTCCTCGTCATAGGGGATCGTCGCATCGATATCGACGATCGGCGCGCCGTTGAAGGTCAGCAGCGGCACCGTGTCGACCTTGCGCGTGATGAGCGCGCGGTCATGGTCGGGCTTGCGCGCCATCACCGTGTCGACATCGACGTGGAGGCGGATGACGAGCGTCGGTTGATACGCTGCCATCTCGGCATAGAGCGCACGCTCTTCGGCCTGCATCGCGGCGAGGCGCGCGCCGGTCGCGACGCCTGCAAGGATCGGGCCGTCGTGGAGGCCCGGGACCTCGAGCTGCGGATAACGATCGGTAACGATCACCTTGCCCGCGCGGCGCTGTTCGATCAGCGCGTCGAACTTGGCGCGGCGCTTCTTCGACTTGTTCAGCGCATAACGCGCCGCGAGATATCCTGGGATCGGCTCGCCGGGTTCGCGCAAGCGGTCGGCGATGCCGTCGAGGAAGCGGTGCAGCGGCGGGCCGATGATCGGCCAGCGTCCGATGCGCCGCCCCTGCTCGCCCGAGCCGAGGCCGAGATAGCCGCTCTCGGCGGCGCGCGTCGCCTGGATATGCGCGAGCAGGTCGGCCGACAGGGTCGACTTGCCCGACCCGTCGCTGCCCACGACTGCGATTAGAGGAGCCAAATGCTCCTCGGGCGCGATCAGGGGAGCAAGCTGCTCCCCCATCGGATCAGCTCAGTTCCTTGAAGAAACCGATCATCTTGAGCCCGCCGATGATGAAGCGGACGACGACGAGCGCGGCGAAGGCATAGACCCAAGTCCACTGCTGCGGCGTTAGCACGTCGAAGTTGAAGTCGAGGCGCGCGAACCAGGTCAGGAAGACGGTCGTCGCGAGCAGGAACAGCTTGTTCTGTTCGCGCCAGATCATGCGCTTCCACCAGAAGGGATATTTGGGCTTCACCCAGCCGTGCAGGCGCGGGAGGAGCGCGGGGACGTCCTTCGCCCATTCGGCATGCGCGGCGCCGAATTTCTCGCGCAGGAATTCTTCCTCATAGATCGAGATGCGCTCATAGATGAGGACGCCAAGCAGGAAGACGATCGCGCCGAACACCCAGCTGCCCGACAGCATCGCGATGCCGGTGAAATTGAGGATGCGGCCGACATAGAGCGGGTTGCGCACCAGGCTGTAGGGGCCGGTGGTGTTGAGTTCGCTCGCCTCGGCGGCGACCTTGGCGCGGCCCGAGGTGCCGAGCGCGGCCCAGCCGCTGGTGAAGATACGCACGATCGCGCCGGCGCTCGCGACGCCGAGCGACAGCCAGAACCAGGCGCAGTCGCCGAAGGCGGTCTGGAACGGGCCCCAGTCCTTCGAACACCAGGCGATCAGCACCGAAATGGCGATGGTGATATAGATATAGGTGCCGCGAATGAAGAAGAGGCGCTTGCCGCTGCGGGCGAGTTCTTGCTGGTACATGTGGATCCGCCATTTGGCCGCGCGCAGGCGGCGTCAGAATAAGGTGGCCCGTCTCTAGCGATTTTTGCGGCTAAAATAAGACCGAAAAATTTCAGACGAGGCGCAGCTTGCGCGCCGTCTTGCCGAGCGAGGCGCGGTCGGCGTGGGGGAGGGCGAAGCGCAGCGACAGCCAGATCGCGCCGACTGCGAGCAGCACGATCAGCGGCAGCGCGATCGCGTCGGGCAGGCGCCCCGCGAGCAACGCCAGGCCGCCCGCGCCGAGCGTGATCGCGATCCCGCGCAGCGCCACGCTGGGGAATTGATGATCGAAGGGATGGAGCTTCTCATTGATCGCGAGCTGGAGCATGGGGATGCCCCCCATCACGACGAGGCCGATCGACATGGCGAGCGTCACCCCGGTGAGCGCGTCCATATGGCCGACGATCAGCCAGCCGGCGCCGACCGCGACGATGACGCCGACGATGCTCGCGGTGAGCTGGTGGCGGAAGGCGGCCACGACCTGGAGCACCGGGAGCGAGATGCCGAGCACCGCCTCCGCCGCGCGTGCAAAGAGCAGGATGATCACGGCGGCCTGCGCGATTTTCGCTTCATGGCCGAACAGGCTGAGCAAAGGCGCGCTGCCGGCGGCGAGCACTGCGGCGAGCGGCAGCGCGATCGCCATGATCAGCCGCGTCGCATAGGCATAGATGTCGGCGACCTGCGCGCGGTCGGCGCGTTCGGCGCTCGCCGCCAAGGGCGCGAGCACATAGACGAAGGCGATGCGGACGAGCTGGACGACGCTCGACAGCTTGCGCGCGATCGTGAACAGCCCCGCCGCCGCCGCGCCCGCCGCACCGGGCAGGATCAGGTTCAGGATCAGCGCGGGGGCGTCGCCGAACAGCCGCGCGATGACGTTCGACGGCAGGATCGAGAGGCCCGCCCAGAAGGTGTTCCTCGCGGTCTCGCCGCCGCGCCCGCCGTGGAGCAGCTCGCCGAAGACATAATAGCGCCGAAGCAGCCGGACGCAGAGGATGGCGGTGATCGCGAGCGAGCAGAGGTGCGCGATAAACAGGCCCTTGAGCCCGAGCCCGCCCGCAAAGAACAGCCCCGCGAACACCAGCCGCATGATCTGTTCCCACACGATGCGCAGCCGAATTTCGGCGCCGAACACCATGCGCGCGCGCATCGCGCTCGTGGCGATCTCGACGAACGCCCATAGCGGCAGTGCCCAGACGAAGAGCTGGATCGCGGGCACGACGAGCGGCCGGTCCTTGGCCGCGACATTGAGGAAGGGGGCAAGGTCGGCAGCGAAGAAAGCGATCAGGCCTGCGACGAGCAGGCACGGGCCGACGCCCCACAGCATCGCCGTCCGCAGCGCCGCGGCGGCCTCGGCGTCGCTTGCCGACTGCGGCACGGTGCGCTGCATCGCGCTGGTCATGCCCATGTCGAAGAGATTTTCGAGCAGGTTGATCGTCGCCCAGAGCACCGCATAGAGGCCGTAGCCCGCGAGCCCGAACATCAGCACGTACAGCGGCTGCGCGACGATCTCGACCACCGCGCCCAATCGCGCGAGTACGGTGGTGCCGAGCCCCTTCGCGACGCTGCGGCTGGTGACGGCGGGTTGGGCGGTATCGTCGCTCATTGTTCGCGCCCCTAGCGGCTTGGCGACCGGCCCGCCAGCGGCTTTCGCTTTTGCGCGCGTCACCCCTTGTCGTGCGTTTCAATCGGGTCTAGGCCGACCCCGACTGCATCAGGGGAGCCAGCGACATGGCCGAATTTCGCCTTCCGAAGAACAGCCGCATCCAGAAGGGCGGCCAGACGCACAAAGCCGAGGGTGCGGCCAAGGTCCGGAAGTTCAAGGTCTATCGCTACGACCCCGACAAGGGCGAGAATCCGCATTTCGACAATTTCGAGATCGACCTCGACAAATGCGGCCCGATGGTGCTCGACGCGCTGATCAAGATGAAGAGCGAGCAGGACGCCTCGCTGACCTTCCGTCGTTCGTGCCGCGAGGGCATCTGCGGCAGCTGTTCGATGAACATGAACGGCAAGAACGGCCTCGCCTGCACCACAGCGATTGAGGATCTGAAGGGCGATATCAAGATCACCCCGCTGCCGCATATGGAAGTGATCAAGGACCTCGTCCCCGATTTCACCCATTTCTATGCGCAATATAATTCGATCGAACCCTGGCTGAAGACCAAGACGACGACGCCGAGCGGCAAGGAACGGCTGCAGTCGCCCGAGGAGCGCGAAAAGCTCGACGGTCTTTATGAGTGCATCCTGTGCGCCTGCTGCTCGACGAGCTGCCCCAGCTATTGGTGGAACAGCGACAAGTTCCTCGGCCCCGCGATCCTGCTCCAGGCCTATCGCTGGCTGGCCGACAGCCGCGACGAGATGACCGGCGAACGGCTCGATGAGTTGGAAGATCCCTTCCGCCTCTATCGCTGCCACACGATCATGAACTGCTCGAACGCCTGCCCCAAGGGGCTGAGCCCGGCGCGCGCGATCGCCGAAATCAAGAAGCTGGAAGCCGAGCGGCAGGTCTGATGCGCCTTGGGGTGCCGGCGCTGATCGCGCTGGCGCTCGCCGGTTGCGCCGCCAATCCCCCGGTCCGCGAACTCGCGATGCCGCGCAGCTATGCGCATGGCATCGGCGGTGCGACCTTCCTGGTCGGCGGCGGTTTCGACCCCGGCCGCTCGCCCGACGGCAACAGCCTCATCCTCTACGGCCCCGAGGGCGCCTTCGTCGTCGACAGCGGGCGCCACGACGAGCATGTGACCGCGATCATGCAGGGGCTGAGCGGGATCGGCATGACCCCGGTCGCGATCATCAACACCCATTGGCATCTCGATCATGTCAGCGGCAATCCGGCGTTGAAGGCGGCCTTTCCGGGTATCAAGGTCTATGCGACCTCGGCGATCGACGACGCGCTGACGGGCTTCCTTGCGACCAGCGCCGAATCGTCGCGCAAGGCGCTGGCCGAAGGGACGGTTCCCGCAAGCGCGGTCGCCGATGTCGAGGGCGACCTCACGACGATCGCGCGAGGGGCCGAACTGCGTCCCGACGTGGTGGTCGACGAAGGCGGCGATATGACGATCGCTGGGCGCCCGCTGTCGCTGCGGGTCGCGCAACGCGCCGTCACAGAACGCGACCTGTGGATTTATGACGCGGCGGAGAAACGCGCGATCGTCGGCGATCTCGTCACCATGCCGGTCCCCTTTCTCGACACCGCCTGTCCCGAGGGTTGGTTGCAGGCGCTCGACGCCGTCGCCGCGTCGGGCGCCGAGCAGGTCGTGCCGGGGCATGGTCCGATCCTGACCATGACCGAGTTCGGCGCCTGGAAAAGCGCCTTTGCCGATTTTATCGCTTGCGCGCGCGGCACCGGGGCGCTTGAGACCTGCTCGGCGGGCTGGCTCAGCGGTGCGAAGGCGTTCCTCATGGACGACCAACGCGCCAAGAGCATGGCCGATTATTATGGCGAGCTGATACGCTCGGGCAAACTGGACGGATATTGCAGGGCATGAACGACGGGATCGAGGAACCAAAGCGCCGCGACAATTTCAGCGCCGAGGAGCTGGAAGGGGGCTGGGTCAGCTGGAACCTCAAGGACCCGAGCCGGTTCAACGCCTTCATCGAGCCGCTGTCGGTGCGCGTCGAACCCGATACCTCCGACGGCCGGCCGCAGGCGCGGGTGCGGATGGTGCCCGAGCGCAAGCACAGCAACCTCGGCGACAATGTCCATGGCGCGGTGACGCTCGCGCTCGTCGATATCGCGCTGTTCGCGGCGTCGCACCAGTTCGGCTCGCTCAATGCCGGCCATTCGGTGACCCTCGACCTGTCGACGCAGTTCGTCGGTGCGGGCCGGCTCGGCGAGCCTTTGGATGCCATCGTCGAACTGGTGCGCGAGACCGGGCGGCTGATCTTCCTGCGCGGGCTGGTGGTGCAGGGCGAGAAGGACGAGCATATCGTGCTGACTTTCGCGGGCACGATCCGCAAGGCGAGCAAATGACGGGGGGCGTGCTCGCGGCCTATGACGCGCTGGTCGCGGGCGGCGAGCTGCAACCCGATCCCGAGCAACGCCTGGCCGCCGAGCGGCTGAACAAATTGCAGGAAGAACTGGAGGCGGTGCCGCCCAAGGGCAGCCTGCTGTGGCGCATCGCCGGGCGCAAGCCCGAGGCGCCGCGCGGCCTCTATATGTGGGGCGGGGTCGGGCGCGGCAAGTCGATGCTGATGGACCTGTTCTACGACAATCTGGCGATCGAGCGAAAGCGCCGCGTCCATTTTCACGAGTTCATGCAGGACATTCACGCGCGGCTACGCGTCGAGCGCGACAAGGCGCAGGGCGACCCGATCCCGCCCGTGGCGGCGGCGCTGAAGGAACAGGCTCGCTGCATCGCCTTCGACGAGATGGTGGTGAACAACAGCGCCGACGCGATGATCATGTCGCGGCTGTTCACCGCGCTGATCACCAGCGGCGTGACCGTCGTCGCGACCTCGAACCGCCCGCCGAAGGATCTCTACAAGGACGGGCTCAACCGCGAGCATTTCCTGCCCTTCATCGCGCTGATCGGCGATCGCCTCGACGTGCTGGGTCTCAACGGCCCGACCGATTATCGCCGCGACCGGCTGGGCGATGGCGCGCGCTGGTTCGTGCCCGCCGACGAGGCGGCAAGCGCGGCGCTGTCTGCGGCCTTCTTCCGCCTGACCGACTATCCGCCCGAGGATCGCGCGCATGTGCCGACGCTCGATCTCGACCTCGGCGGCGGGCGTATCCTGCATGTCCCAAAGGCGCTGAAGGGCGTCGCGGTCTTTTCGTTCAAGCGATTGTGCGGCGAGGCGCGCGGCGCCGCCGACTATCTGGCGGTGGCGCGCTTGTTCCACACCGTCATCATCGTCGGCATTCCGCGCATGGGCCCCGAGAATCGCAACGAGGCGGCGCGCTTCGTGACGCTGATCGACGCGCTCTACGAATATAAGGTCAAATTGCTCGCAAGCGCGGCGGCGATGCCCGACGCGCTCTATGTCGCGGGCGACGGCGCGTTCGAATTCGAGCGCACCGCGAGCCGCCTCTCCGAGATGCAGTCCGACGATTATCTCGCGCTCGGCCATGGCCAGGGCGAGCCTGCCTAGATACAGACTCTAGGCGAGTACCAGCAGCACGCCACTCGCCGCCTTGCCCCAGCGCGACGAATTGATCGTCATGGTGATGAGGTCGCGCAAATAGCGCACCTCGTGGACGACATAGCCCACGCCTTGCTCGATCGTCCGGCGC